>CAMHNQ010000130.1 GCA_946186495.1 uncultured Bacteroidales bacterium | reverse complement strand
TACATTGAAACATGTTAACTCTTAGTTGTGAGTCAACTTTTTTCAGTTAAAGACAAAAACGCCCGTACCGGTCCCGCACCTGGACCTGTACGGGCACTTGACGTATCTCCCCGCTCTTCCTCCTCCTCCTCCTCCTCCGCCGCCGCCGCCACACGCCCCCCTCTGCCGGCCGCAATTGCGGAATAACGGCCTTACGACCTACCCGAACTGCAAATGCGGCCGCATTTTTGGCGAAAAACGCCCTTTTCCTTGCCGCAATTGCACACAGGGCGCCCTGCCTCACGCTTTTTCCGCAATTGCAGCGGGTGGAAGGAGAAGAAAAGGAGATGATATACTATTCCAACTTTTTGTATATCTTTGTGATGCACCTTTATTCTTAGATTAAGATGTCAGTCATTGTTGCCATATTGCTTGGTTTATCTCTTTCCCCTCAAGTTGATACGCTTCGCCTGGGACATGGAATGTATGTGGGCGAGATGCCTATGGGTGAAGGTAAACTCTATCATGATGAGCAAGGAATCTATATCGGGCGGTTCAATCGGGCGGTCATTTCCGGCCGGGGAATGCATTTCGAGCCCGACGGCAGCAAGTATGTCGGAAATTTCGTGCAAGGTGTGGAACAAGGTTACGGTCGATACTTTATGCGTACGGGGGCTGTCTTCTGTGGTGAGTTCAGCCATGGATACCCCAATGGGCGGGACACGCTCTTCTATCCCGATGGGCGGGTTTTCATCGGCATTGTCCAGAACAGAGGCGCCACCTCACAGGGCAAGACCTACAAGAATGCACAAGCGGCCGGGGTCACAAAACCCGTATTCCCCGATGTCCAGTTGAGCGAAGAAGACCGCGCTTTCCTGGAGAACGTCAAAGCGAACGATGTCGATATGGGGCCCGTTTTCAAGGATGGCGTGTCTTTCTTCGAGGCATACATCGCTCCCCATTTCAGGGTTTCGCCATCGATGTCCGGCCGGTCTGCCGTGGTCCATTATGAGTTCACGGTGGGTGAAGACGGCAAGATCAGCGACGTCACCATTACCTCTTCCACGGATAACGCTTTCGCCAATGAATTGGCCCGGGTCATCAAGCATTCGCCCAAATGGAAACCGGCCATGAAAGACGGAAAGCCGGTCCCCTACACCATCAAGAACCAAACGGCGCATTTCGGCCAGGTTGATTAATATCCTCGTCGAGGAAGATGTGTTTTCATTAATCTAAGAGTATCAAGGACTCCTATGGAACAAAACAAACAACTCAAAGTGGGTTTGATCATCGCGCTCGTTTTTGCCCTTTTCTTTGCGTGCATGTTGGGCTATTTCATCGCTGGCAAGAATCTGTGGATGTGCGTAGCCATGGGGGGCATGGTCATTTCGTGCTGCGCCAGAATCATTCAACTGTACATGAAAATCAAATAATCAACTTTACCGTACTATGGCATTGGACAGTGAACAGAAAAGGGTGCTGAAGGCTGGTTTGCCTGCCAGTCTTGGAGCCGTTTTGGGAACTATTGTTGGAATGCTTGCGCAAGGCAAGCTGGACTCATGGAATGAAGCGCTCATCGGAATCGGTGTTGGCCTTCTTTTCGCTCTTCTTTTCTGCGTTTTCTACGTCCTCGGCTCCAAGATCCCGAAGAAAAACGACGATTCGGCGAAGGAGTAGACGCAGCTGTCATCCAAGTGCTCGTACAGGTCCATCGACGGGACCGATCGCGATACCAGAAGAATTGACCAGAACGAAACAATCATTCGAGAAAAATGAAACGATCCTTCCCATTTGTACTCCTATTGCTTCTTTCCTTACCGGTACATGCGCAGGAAAGCGTGTCCATCGCGACATTTCTCAAAATCAAAGGTGCTGATAAGACAGCGTACTCGGTGAAGGGTGTCCTTGCCGAAACTATCCGCCAGGAAGAATTGGTCTTTCTCTTGCGGGATGATAGCGGGGATCTTGTTTTCAAGCTTTCCGATGATGGTCCGGAAGCCGCCATGGCATTCCGTTCGTCGGAGATTGTCCCCGGAGACACTTTGACAATCTCCGGAATGCGGAAGAGAATCTTCATGAAAGGAGAAAAAACGAGAGTGGGAATGTATCCTGGCACAGTGGTCAACCATATGGAAGGTCCCAATCATGCCGCACTGGCCGCGAATTGGAGTCCTTCCTTTCGAGGACGCGGGAAAGCATATTTCTCCGAATGGGTCAATCGGCATTTGAAATATCCGCCCGAATCCAAGAAAAGGAATTCTCAAGGCCCCGTGGACTTGACTTTCGTTGTAAACGAAGATGGAAGTGTTTCAGACATCATAGTTGTCCATTCATCCGGAGATTCACTATTGGATGCAGAAGCCGTGCGAGTGGTATCATCTTCACCACGATGGTTCCCTGCCATCGTTGAAAATGAACCCATCAAAGCAACTTTCAATTTTACTGTCATATTCGCACTGTAGATTAAATGCGACTCAAAACCATCCTTTTCACCTTGAGCCTGGCGGTGCTGGCGGCGTGCGGGCCGATGGCGCGGACGGCGCGGCAGGTGGCCGCGGCTCCCGTGTCGGAGGTAGCCCCCGCGTCGGAGGTGGGCGCGACCGCCGACTGGGTATGGACCTACAGCCAGGCCCATCCGGACGGGTTCACCG
>CAMHNQ010000129.1 GCA_946186495.1 uncultured Bacteroidales bacterium | reverse complement strand
TGATATATAGACTTTGTTGTCTTTCACTTCCAACCAATGCGAGAAACATTCCGTAAAACTTGACTTCACCACCTTGTACCACAACATATTGCCAAGAGTGTCAAATTTGGCCAACAAAGAGGTCCGTTTGCCTGGTCCGTAAACCTGTGGGTTGTTAATGAAAAGAAAGGTTGAACCGCTAAAAGATGGCTGTCCTCCCATTATACCCCAAATATAGATATTGCCATCTTCGTCAAATGCCGTTTTGGTAATTGTATTATAATAATCGCTCGGAGCTCCCGCTACTCCACTCCAGCAGTGCGCCCACTTCCACTCGCCTTGGGCGGAGGCGGAGAAGGTGACGAAAAGGGTGGCGAGGGTGGCCACGAAAATAGGTATCTGCTTCTTCATATTGTTAGTTATTTTGGTTAAACTTTTCTTTTGCGTATATGGTGATGAAAAATGACGCTTCGAAATTACAAAAATTCTTATACAGTCCAAGCTAAAACGAAAAATATTTTTTTTTTCTCACTGTAAATCAATTGGTTGAGGGTCAATTCAAGAATCATGAGACTGCTTTTCGCATGGCTTTCGCGCCGAGAATGGTGGCCTCTTCGCCATGACCTTTCCTTAATCGCCGAGATTCGCACATCGGAATGCTCACATCGGACCACAACGGAATGAATATCAAACAGATAAAAGGGATTCGGTAGGTTGTCAAGACGCA
Source organism: uncultured Bacteroidales bacterium (assembly GCA_946186495.1). Classification (GTDB taxonomy): domain Bacteria; phylum Bacteroidota; class Bacteroidia; order Bacteroidales; family WCHB1-69; genus F23-D06. Next base: position 2,074 of record CAMHNQ010000129.1, on the reverse strand, counting down.
AGATTTTGCGTCTCTACCAAGGACGGGCGGACATGCTGCGGCGAGATTCGTCGTTTCACTCGGCAATGAGGTATTTCCCCACCGTCATCGTCTCCCGGTCGAACTGCACCCCGACCTTGACCACCTTGTTGCCCTCGGTTTCGTAGGGCAGGGCGTAGTTCTTGCTGTTGATCTGGTTAAGGGCCTCCTGCGCCGTGCCGTTCACCTTGAGCTCGAAGACCCACGTGGTGTCGGGCATCTCCACCACGAAGTCGATGCGGCCGCCCGCGCACTTTACTTGTGTCCGCGCATAGACATTGAGCATGTTGAAAATCAGCCAGAAGGTATATTCGTAGAAGCCCTCGTAGTTCTTCACCTCCTTGAGCTTTTCCCGGAACCCCTCCACGTATGGAATGCCGGCGAGGAACGCCTTCATCTCCTGCATGGCGGTGTCGATGTTGTTAATCTTCAGTGCTCGCCAGAACTTCACTGCAAAACCGTTGGTCTCCCGGCGTTCCAGTCCGGTGTAAGCAGGAATCAGTCCCGAAACGAGACCGACACGCACCTCATTGTTTGGGATAGCGAGCGTGTAATAGTCGCTATCGCGGTCGTAGTCCTTAATGGTGAGATAACCACTTTGGTAAAGTAACGGCAGCGCATCGGTCATGGCTTCTGTGGGCATGTCGAAGTCCGAAGCCGAGGCTTCAATGTGTTCCATCGCGGTAATGTCTGTGCGATAATGCTGCATCTGCCGGATGAGGAACGTCGGGGTGGCGCTGTCGAACCAGTAGTTGGCGATGTCCCGTTGGTTGAAGCATTTGAGCAGGCTGAACGGATTGTAAATATCGGGGGATTTTTTGGCAAATCGGTAGCCGTCGTACTGTTTTTTCAGTTTGTCGTGCATCTCCTCGGGAGCACATTCGTACTCTTCGGCCAGCATCGCCATGTCCGGGGCCATTTGGGCAACCAACTCCTCTTCGGTGATGCCGCAGATGGCCGCATACTTGGCGTCCATGGAGATGTTGGTGAGGTTGTTGATGGTGGAGAAGATGCTGAGCTGGCTGAATTTGGTGATGCCGGTGATGAAGCAGAAACGGATAAAGGCCTCGTTGGCCTTCAGCTGCACATAGAATTCCTGCATCACATTGCGGAAGGCATCCAACGTCTCGGGAATGTGCAGTTTGTCCAACAGTGGCGCGTCGTACTCGTCGATAATGACCGCCACCTGCTTGCCGGTTTTTTCGTAAGCCCGGTGGATAAGTCCGCTGAACAAGCCGCCGGGGGTGTCTTCATACGCCCCCTCGCCGTATTCATTCTTGTAAGGGTTCAGCAGTCTGAACAGCACTTTGCGAAGCCCTTCCACCGTTGTCTCCACTTTTGCTACACTCAAATCCACGTGAATGACAGGATACGCTTCCCATTCAGTTTCCAACTCCATGATTTTGAGTCCCTCAAAAAGCTCCTTCTGCCCTTTGAAGTAGGAGTCCAAAGTGGTGGCCAGCAGGCTTTTGCCGAATCGGCGCGGGCGGCTGAGGAAGACATACTTCATGCGGGTCATCTCCCACACCAAGTCTGTTTTGTCAATATAGAGATAGTTGCCCTTTCTGATTTCCGAAAAGGTCTGGATTCCGACGGGGTATCTGCGTACGAGGTTCATAGCAGTGGATTTTAACGCGGCAAAGATACGATTTTTTGTTGAGACGTGACTTTGGAAATAACCTCGTTTGTTATCATATCAATATAACGATTCGCCCCATCACGCGACATTACAGAGATGAGGAAACCGAACATATCTCTTAAATCGGATTCTGCCGATTTGTCAATTCTGACCTTGTATGTCGTCATAATAGGCGTTTACCATGTAACGAAGTTTCCCGAAATACTCTTCCACTGTCATAAGCTCCTTGTTGCCGAACTTTTCGTCGGCTTCCGCTTTCAACTGGGCATAACAGGCGTCAAACCCTTCCGGTTTGTCGCCCAAGGATTCGGATGACGGATCGGGAATGATAGTATCGTTACTGTTGGCGGCCATTGGACCGTAAGTGGCAACAGGCTCTTCCGCTTTGGGTAGAGACTTTTCTTTAGATTTGTACTT
>CAMHNQ010000128.1 GCA_946186495.1 uncultured Bacteroidales bacterium | reverse complement strand
CGACAGCGTGGTGACCATGACCCTGACGGTGAACCCGACCTACGACGTCGCCGACACCAAGACCGTCTGCGAGAGCGAGCTGCCCTACGAATGGAACGGAGTCTCCTTCACGGAGGCTGGCACGCAGAGCGTCACCCTCACCGCCGCCAACGGCTGCGATAGCGTGGTGACCATGACCTTGGTCGTGAACCCGACCTACGACGTCGAATTCACCATTGAGACCAACGAACCTTGTTACATCTGGAACGAAGTGGAATACTGCGCCTCCGGGGACTACGAGCAGACCCTGCAGACCGTCCATGGATGCGACTCGGTAGTGACCCTGCACCTGACCATCGGGGTGGGCATCGACGACCACACCCGTGACTTCCAGGTGAACGTGTACCCGAACCCGGCACACGACTATGTGAACGTGCATGTGGAAGGCGATGTAGCCGTGACCGCCATCGAGATTTTCGACGCATACGGGCATCTTGTGCGAACCCCGCAAGACTGGCGCATCAACCTCACCGGCTTGGCCAACGGCATGTATTTCGTGCGCGTGACCACTGGGCGCGGCACCGTGACCAGGCCCTTTGTGAAATGGTAACAAGGCTGCCTCGTATTACGCTCCGCGGAGAAAGCCCAGCGTGCGGGGCATCGCGGCGCGTGCGGAAAGATTCGGGCGAGGGAAAATGTTCCGTCGCCGCGAAAGGAGATGATGTTTCGGCCGGGCTCGCGAGAGGGATTGAAGTGGAAATGTTTTTTGACATGCGAGCGCATGCAATACGCCCGTACAAGAGGGGTTGTTCGCAGGGGCGTATCGCAACACCCGGTATGATGTGATGGCAAAAAACATTGTAGCGGAAAGCCCAACGGCGCGCCTTTTCAATGGTTATGGGTTATTGGTTATTGGTTATTGAGGGGGATGTTCGGGACGTTGGTGGGGAATGGTGTTTGGCGCGCCGGCTCGCCCAAATAAAAAAATTGATGCGTAAGCCCGGCTCGCCCAAAATAAAAAACAATCAGCAATCCCGAAAAATCGTATCTTTGCCGCCGTTTTTAGACGATGATGCGATGACAAATCACTATCCACCACCAACTACCCACAAGCTTCAATAACCTATAACCATCAATAACCAATAACCTATAACCAATAACCATTCACGAAAGATGAAACAAGAAGAGACCGAACAAAAGGACATATTGAAAGACATCACCGACAAGGAATACGAATACGGTTTCGTGTCGGACATTGACATAGAGGATTTCCCGAAGGGGCTGAACGAGGACATCGTGCGGCGGATCTCGCAGCGCAAGGGCGAGCCCGACTGGCTGTTGGAGTTCCGGCTGAAGGCCTACCGCTACTGGACCACCTTGGAGGAGCCCGACTGGGGACATCTCGACTTCGAAAAGCCCAACTACCAGGATATCCGTTATTTAGCCATACCTAAAAAGAAGAAACAACTCTCTTCCATGGACGAGGTCGATCCCGAGCTGGTTGACACGTTCAACAAGTTGGGCATCAACTTGGAGGAACAGAAGGTGCTGGCGGGCGTGGCCGTCGATGCGGTCATGGACTCCGTCTCCGTGAAGACCACCTTCACCGACACGCTGAAGAAGTACGGCATCATCTTCTGTTCGTTCGGCGAGGCGGTGCGCGAGCATCCCGACTTGGTGCGTCAGTACCTCGGCACCGTGGTCCCCTACACCGACAACTTCTTCGCCGCCCTCAACTCGGCGGTCTTCAGCGAGGGTTCGTTCTGCTACATTCCCAAGGGGGTGCGCTGTCCGATCGAGCTTTCCACCTACTTCCGCATCAACGCGGCCAACACCGGCCAGTTCGAGCGCACATTGCTCATCGCCGACGAGGGCGCGTATGTGAGCTACATGGAGGGCTGCACCGCCCCGCAGCGCGACGAGAACCAGCTGCACGCCGCCGTGGTGGAGCTCATCGCCATCAAGGACGCGGAAATCAAGTACTCGACCGTCCAGAACTGGTACCCGGGCGACAAGAACGGCAAGGGCGGCATCTACAACCTCGTCACCAAGCGCGGCCTTTGCAAGGGCGCGAACTCCAAGATCTCGTGGACACAGGTGGAGACCGGCTCGGCCGTCACGTGGAAGTACCCGGGCTGCATCCTCAAGGGCGACAACAGCGTGGGCGAGTTCTACTCCGTGGCCGTCACCAACAACTACCAGCAGGCCGACACCGGCACGAAGATGATCCACCTGGGCCGCAACACCCGCAGCCTGATCGTCTCCAAGGGCATCTCCGCGGGCCACAGCCAGAACAGCTACCGCGGACTCGTGCGGGTCGACAAGAACGCCGAGAACGCCCGCAACTTCTCGCAATGCGACTCACTGCTGATGGGCGACAAGTGCGGTGCGCACACCTGGCCCGACCTGCAGTGCGCCAACTCCTCGTCGGTGCTGGAGCACGAGGCCACCACCTCGAAGATTTCCGACGACCAGCTCTTCTACTGCCAGCAGCGCGGCATCGACCAGGAGAACGCCGTCAGCCTCATCGTTAACGGCTACGCTAAAGAGGTGCTCAGCAAGCTGCCGATGGAGTTCGCCGTCGAGGCGCAGAAACTGCTGAGTCTGACGCTGTCGGGGAGCGTGGGGTGATGCTTAACAGGAATTAGGGATTGATGTGGATCGGGTGGAACACCGGATTTCCGGCCTGACTCATCCTATCCGCAAAAGCCGCCGCGAAACCTGAAATCAGCCTCCTCCCTTGTCTCACCATACTCTATAATAAGGCTATAGTATTGGGTAGAAGCAATCTATAAGCAATCCGCAGCACGCCACGGAAGTGGCGCCGCGCAACGGCTTTTTTGCGACGCTTGGAAGCGTCGGTTCCTGAGCGGCACCGGCTCGATCCAACAAAAAAAGTTGACGCGCAATTCCTGATTGTTACAGACATTCACTGTTTTCCAGCAAAATTGTATCTTTGCCGCAAAATAAATCGAAGCATCATGAGAAAAGACCTTCAACGGGTGTTCGCCGCCATCCTGACAATCTGCGGCAGTTTTGTCCTGACAGGCTGCTCCGGTGCGAAATGGAGCGTGTCCGATAGTTTTTACAACAACTTGATAGCCGAGGACC
>CAMHNQ010000127.1 GCA_946186495.1 uncultured Bacteroidales bacterium | reverse complement strand
CTTGCGCTTCTTCTCCTCCTCGGTGTCGCCCTCTTCGGGATTCCACAACTCGCCGCCCCTGTCTTCCTTGATTAGTTTGTTCTCTTCGCGTGTGTTATGCTGGCGCGGTGCCTCCACGAAGCTCCCGTCAATCATGGTGCCCTCATGCATGATCGGGTTGTTCTCCTCAAGGAAAGCGTAGAATTCATCGAACAATTGCCCAAAAAGGCCTTTCTTTGTCAATTCCTCCTTGAATGCCCATATCGTTTTCTCGTCGGGCACCTTGTCGCTGCTGGCCAGTCCGAGGAAATCGCGGAACGAGAGCCTGTCCAAAGGGTTGCCCAACTTGTTGAGTTTCTCCATTGTCTCGTCGCTGTCGAAAAGCCCGACGTTACCTTGCTGTTTGTATGTTGGTTTGGTCTGATTCATTGTCCTTTCTAATTTGCGGCAAATACACAAATAATTCTTTGAATGACAATGTGTTGCGAGAAATTTTCACCATAAAAAGTTCATCTGTCGCAAGTTGACCGAAACGGGGATTTCAGGTGTCGTTTTCCAGCGGATTTCAGCTCATAAGAAGCTGTTAGTCAGGAAGAAATAATTAGAGGTCCCCTAAAGTCGTATATCGCCGGCTTCTCCACCATCACCTTCTCCGCCTACGGGCGCGAGATCCGTGTCCACGGCTTCCTGCAGCGCGAGGTGCGGGAGATGAAGAGGTTGATGGAGGGGAGGTAGGCTTGCTCTCATGCGAATATTCGCGTTCACAACTGCAACACAGGATTCCCCTCCAAAGTGCCGACAATGTTTTGGTAGAGTGCCGTGTCTTCCACTTTGCTGATGGAGGACACCCGTTTGCCGCCATCCTTGGAGGAACCGCCGCAATGGAAAATCATCTCATTCGGGGTTGCATAGTCAATGAAGATATACCGGTCATGATAGATGCCGCCCGAGGATCTCAGTTCGATGTCAACATGCGGGTATTCGCTTTTGAAATCAGTCAACTCGGTTTGATGAAGGCCGTGGCGAAATTTTCGACATCAAATTATCTTCTTGTGGACTATCAAAACTTGAGGTGCAAAATTTGCACCTCAAGTTTTCAACTTCTGTATCAGAGAGTTGGAAACGCATATCTTCGTCAAATCGATCAATGTTGTTTTTCACCTGTCGATTGAAATTTTTGGTTGCATACCCGTAGATGGCCGCCAAATCAAAGTCCAGCATCACTTGCACACCTCTGATGATGTATATCTTCGACATCAAATATTTCTCGTCAAGAATTATCATTTCTTTTTCTTCCATATGCGGTGATAATAAACCTCGCAAAGATACAACTTCTTTGTTAGAAAAACAAGCTGTTTTGGTGCATAATTTATTGAAAATCAATATTGTAAAAACGACATTTTTCACCCATAAAAGTGCATTCTTTGACACAAAAAAAGCAAACGGCATCTGATGTGTGTTCGTACAAACTTTTCGTATCCGAACAAGGAGTTCCTGTTTTTTGGAAAAAATGGAGGTGAAATGGTTTATTTCATATTCTTCCCCCTTTGAATTCTTTCCCTTGAAGTGTGTGAGAGTAATGTACTGGTGATATTCGTATTTGGTTTTGTGCTATTCAGTAAGCGCATGCAATTATAATACGAGTCGCTGGTACACTTTCTTCAATTGCACCTTGTTCGGTTATTAAAAGCTAAGATACGCCGGCGAGTATATTCTGCCCGTCAGCGGTTGTAAATGTCTGGAACGGTCTTTCATTAATTGGGAGAATGTCCTTTATATTGTCTCGGTCAACCACCTTCATCTTACAGCTCTCAACCCGACGGGACTTGCCGGAGAAGTTCACGCCGATTTTGTAGAGCTTGCGCGGTTCGTGGGCTAATGGTACGGAGTACTGTTTCTCTTCAATTTGCGCCAGTGCATCCTCAGCGGACTTGTCTAATTTGAACTCGAAAAGATAGACGTAATCGGAAGTTTGCACAACCATGTCCATGCGGCCGTCAGAAGTGTGCCGTTCGGTTTCCGTGTAAAAACCGACCGCCTTGAAAATAAGTGACATTGCATTGTGGAAGTATCGCTCAGCATTTCCCACCAACTGGTAATCCCGCCGGCAAACAGCGATTCCAACAACATAAACTTTTAAATCTGTCCAGCTTCTATAGCCATCACAAAATCCTTAATAAATCTGTCCCTTCCTTGACGTGGGGGGGGAGGCAGATTGTCTCGGATTTCTCGTTACGTGATATCGCAGATTTGCGCGTATTGTTCGTCCATTGTGATATCCTCCAAGTTGTTGAGGTCACGGAACAGGCTTACTTTCGAGAATTTAGTCACACCGGTGAACAATGCAAACCGGATAGCTGTCCATTGTTTTCGGGCGTGAAGACGATGAAAGTCGTCGTTTTTCTCTGTGCAGGACTACGCGTCATCCTGCCATCCACGATGCCCATTCGAGTTGTCTCCAGAAGAGATGCCTTTCCTGGAAATGCAGCCGGACGCAGCTCGGATAGTACGAGTTTGTCACTCTGTCCCTCGAAGATGAACAGCGGCGACTTCCCTTACGATGCCGCAGTTGCGCTCCGCCACCCTGAGTATGGCCAGACCGTCGCAGGAAGAAAGGGTCGGATCGTCGAAAGATGCCGTCCCCTTCCGTGTGCTTGTGCGGAAAAGTTGGAAAATTTCAGCCTGCCTGCTGTCCGATTGACTACTTTTTGTACCTTTACGCGTTATAATGACGCTACAAGCATACGACAATCACGGGATATTTCTGAGCGAGAGCATGTTGGATGGTGTATCCCGCATCGATACGGCCATCACCTTTCAAAGTGTCTATGGCTGTGACAGTACTGTGCATGTCACCGTGCTGATTGCCGTGGCGGATATCGTCCTGCATCTCCCCAATGTCATCACCCCGTCCAAATCCGATGGGTTGAACGACCTGCTTTCCATTCCGGAAAAGGTGCAGTCGCAGATGGCGGATTTTGAAATCCGGATTTTCAACCGTTGGGGCGAGCAGGTGTTCTATTCCACGGATAAAAACTTCCAGTGGGATGGCAATTTCAAGGGGAAAACATATTATAACAATGTGTATCAATACGTTATACGCTATTCCAATCTTTTTGGGAAATCATTTGTGAAAAAAGGGACGGTGACGGTATTGTGACCGGTTTTGGAATCTTGTCACTCCATGATTGGAAAAACTGTATCTTTGCAGCCAA
>CAMHNQ010000126.1 GCA_946186495.1 uncultured Bacteroidales bacterium | reverse complement strand
ACGGGGCTTTTATGCCATGCCCAAGGTTTTGACGATTTAAAAAAAGCAAAACCTGTGTCTTTGAACAAGAAATTGCAGGCCTTGGTGAATCAGAATGATGCCAAGGGCTTGGAAAAACTGCTTCAGTCCAAACCAGACTTAAAAGAAGAGGGCAGCGCCATGGGGTATAACGACAATGGCGCCCCTCTTGTCGTTCCGCTTTTTTACGATGTCATCGACAGAACCTTGTCCGGAGACGCTTCTTTGGAACTCTGTCGCGTGTGTCTCGCTGCTGGCTGCGATGTATATACAATATACAATGGCAAGACCCCGATATACCGTGTGATGGATTTTTTCGCCACCACGCCATCCGCAAACTCACAGATTGGTATGGAACTGTTAAAGCTGTTGTTTGCGCAAAAGGGCTTTGACATCAACCGGCGTTACCGTTCCCTACCGTCTCCGTTTTCCTATCTGCTATCGGAAAACTACAAGTTTCTTGGCAACAAGTATTCGAAGGACTACCTTTCGACAGAACTGATACGTTTGCTTTTGGACAATGGCGCAAGACTAAACACTTACGATGAAAATGGGGCGTCTTTGCTGCTGCTTGCCAACAGCACCGACAATGTGTATCTTCAGGACTACCTTGTTGAACACGGGGTGAACATCAACAAAGCCGCAGATGCCGAAGGCAACAACGCCGTCTATGCCGCCATAGCGGACAACAATGTCCACCTATTGGAGACAATCGTGAAGAACTACGGCGTGCGAATCACCACACCTATGGTGAAAGAGTGGACGTCCAAGGTGAATCCCGAAATGTTTGAGTATCTGTGTAAACAATGCGCCGACAATGCCAACACCTACAAAGAAATCGTGGAATTCCGCTTCCATTTCTCTGACAAGAAGGATTTTGTCAAGGACAAGTACGAAAATCTTGCAAGAAAAGAGGTCGCTCAGACGAATGATTATCAGTCTATTATGAAATGCAAGGAGCGGTATCCGGATATGACAGCTTTGACAGAGCCTAAATTCAAGGAAATTGCTACCAATGAGATCAATGCTGCCAAAAACATCGTTCAAATCAAAACATGCGAAGAGCGGTATCCTGATTTTCAACAATTGATCAACCCCAAGAAAAGGACAATATATGACATTGATGTTAAAAATCTGGCGGAGTCCTATTCGCACGCAAAAGACCTTATTTCCAGAAGCTCTTTTTCATACCAAAGCACCATGGCCGATATTGCGAATAGTTTTGTCAAGAATTACCAGAATTACTATGACCCTGATGCACAGTTGCCTCTTGCAGAGGATCTTTCCCAGTTTTATTCTGTGCTTTCTACTGTAAATCAAGGTTATTCCTATTCTTGTCACAAACTTCCTAAAGCTGGATTATTCAATGATGAGAAGAATATTGTCATAGGTAGGCTACAGTCTGCGTACTCAAGTCTTCAAAAATGTGGTCATGGTCTGTCGTCTGAAGCAATGTTGTCATCTATAGATAAGGATATCAAAGCAGCCGTAAGATATGCAGATATAAGCATTAAGGAGTATCGTGATTTTTGCGAAACACTCAGGAATAGAATTAGCGTTGAAGAACGTACTAGTCCATCTGGCAAGTTTACTAAAGGATTATTTGATACATATAGCCATCGTTTTAATGAAGGAAGAATAGTCATAAAAATCAGTTATAACGGTAATAATTCTCGACTGTATTTTTATTATAATGAATATTATTCTCACTATGGATCGCAATATGAGTTTGAACATTATGAAACAGGTTTCTCTTATGATGGAGACAAATTATTGCATGAAAAGCCCTTTAACTGCCATTTTGAATCCAAGTCACTAAATGAAATTGAAGCCGGTATCATTGAAAGAATCGTGAAATTTTATTACAGTTTCTTATAACTACTTCTCCGTGATGTGAACGTTAGTACCGACGAGATCGAGGGCGATGTGACGGAGAATTGGTAAATCCTTCTGCGCCAATCCATTCATTCTGCGGGAGACAACATCGTCCATCAAGGCGGCGTGCCGGAGCACAAGGGCGCCGTCAAGGTGGGCTACACCGTGCGCACCGCCGAAGAGCAGGCCGTTGACCGGCATACTGATGCTGCGCAACACCTCCTCGCCGGAAACCTTCTTCCAGACGACCTTCCGCGTGCAGAGTCCGTGGACGGTGAACGATAAGGACGGACTTGAAGTGGTGCTCAAGCCGCGTTGCTGCCTCTTCGACTTTGCCCCCTCGACATGGTTCTGAACGGCATCACCATCACCCTGCTGGCCCGCCGCTGGGTGACCGGCTGTTGCACAAGACCTTTCGCGAAATAGGGAAATGTCGCGGAGTTGACCACGCAGGACTTTCCGACAACCACCCCTTCCAAATGATGGAGCGAATGAAACAGTGAAGTTGTGAAAAGTAAAAATCGTATCTTTGCCGCGATTAAAACCAGCTCGTCATGAACACCGTCCGCAAATACCCCGTGGGAATCCAGACCTTCGAAAGGCTGAGAAAGGAAAACTATATCTACATCGACAAAACCGACCTGGTCTGGAAGATGACCAAAGAGAGTCCTTTTGTCTTCCTCAGCCGTCCCCGTCGGTTCGGCAAGTCTTTGCTGACCACCACGCTGGACTCCTACTTCAAAGGGCAGAAAGAACTTTTCGAGGGACTGAAAATCATGGATTTGGAGACGGAGTGGGAGCAATTCCCCGTCATCCACGTGGATCTGAGCGTCGCGAAAGCGGAGACAACAGTGGAGGGACTGCGCGACACGCTGATGTGGCTGATGAACCCGATATGCGAAGAATACGGAAAAAACGAATTGGAAAACTCTCCGGGAAAACTATTCAGCGGCCTCATCCATCGCGCTTACAAGCAGACCGGCAAGCAGGTGGCCGTCATCATCGACGAGTATGATGCGCCGCTGTTAGACAAGCTCCACCTCCCGGAATTGTTGGACGGATTCCGCAACGTGATGCAGGAATTCTTCATCCAGCTTAAGGCGAACGAGGCTCTGATCCGCTTCTGCTTCATCACCGGCATCACCAAATTCAGCCAACTCAGCATCTTCTCCACCATCAACAACCTCACCAACATCTCGTTGGATGCCAAGTACGCGGCCATTTGCGGCATCACCGAGGAGGAACTCGCCACTGACATGGCCGCCGACATCGCCATGCTGGCCGAGAAGTACGAATGCACCCCCAAAGAGATGCACGACAAACTGAAAAAACAGTACGACGGTTACCGCTTTGCCAAGAAATCCCCCGACATCTACAACCCGTTCAGCTTGCTTAAGTGCTTCAACCAACAAGACATCGCCAACTACTGGTTCGAGAGCGCCACTCCGACGTTCCTCATCCGCCAGATGCAGCATTTCCGCACCGACATCACCACGCTGGAGCGCA
>CAMHNQ010000125.1 GCA_946186495.1 uncultured Bacteroidales bacterium | reverse complement strand
TCGGGCTGAAAGTCTTCCACACGACGGATTATGATGTCCTGCAGCATGTGAACATCGTGCTTGCGGATTTGAGGAAATACATTGTTGAGAATTACGAGCACGCGGATGATTAAAAAAGGAATGATGATGCCTATATTACTACCCCGGCCTACGGCCACCCCTTCTGAAACAGAAGGGGAATTGTCCCGCATCGGCACGATGTGCCGTGGCCGGAAAAAGCGTGCGGACGCGAGTCTCGGCATCGGGAATGACAACACCTTTGCAAGAAAAGGCTTTTTTTCTGAGATATATATAGTTGAAAACAAACATGCGAAACATCCGTGCGATCCGCGGAGATTATCTCACGTATTTTCACCTTGAAACCTTCGCTTGGGTTATTGGGTAACCGACTAACCGATTTTTCATAACACTTGTTGGTCACGTATGAAAAAATATTACTTTTGCGGATTGAAATTGTATAAAAGTCTTGGGAGATGTGTCGCCCAAGACAGATAAAATTGCGACATCGTCAAATAATTGATAGTATATAAATTATATGGTAATGCTTTCCTGTTGGCAACATACTGAGACGCTGAGCCTGACGGCTTTCGGTCGCCATCGGGCTGTTGTTGCCAGCTGTGTGTGTGGGGAGGGTAATAAAAAACCTTATAATCAACCAGCTACAAGGCAAATCCTTAAAAAGGACAGGAATCACGTCTGCACAGGCACGATTCCTGTCTTTTTTTTGTCGCCGCGCCCGCTCGTGGCGCGGGCAATCCATAACCGATTCGGAAGCAATGGCACGAGACAACTCAAGTCTTAAATCAATGCACTTTTTTATATTATGAAAGCTTTTTATTTGATCTTACTGCTTTTTGCCGGACTGGTGGCGGCTTCCGCGCAGCCACAGACAGTTCGTGCGGTGGTGTCCGCGTCTATCCGTCCGTGGCGGTGTCGGGGTTCTGCTGGACGAGTCAGAACCTGCGCAACCCCGCTGACGCCCTCAGCGTCCGCTGCGTGATGAAGAACGAATGGCCGAATGATTAATAATTAGGAATTAAGTATTAAGTATGAAAAGAAGACTATTTTTTTGCATGGCCTTGATGCTGTGTTGCGCGACGACAATGTTCGCGCAGAACGACAAGATCAGCTACCAGGCGGTGGTGCGCGGCACCGACAACCACCTGGTGGTGAACACGGACCTGACGGTCACCGTGAGCCTCTCCAACAGCGAGGACGGCACGCCGGTCTATACGGAGACCCATGCCGTGACCAGTAACATGAACGGGTTGATCTCCCTGCTGATAGGCAGCGGCACGCCGGGCAGCGGCTCTTGGACGGACGTCCAGTGGAGCACGGCCTGGGTGACGGCCGACATCGCCCGTGGCGGCACGCACATCGCCACGCACAAGATGCCGCTGAGCGCGGTGCCCTATGCGCTGCAGGCGGGCTACGCCGACAGCGTGAATACGGACGTGATTGCCCACTACCTGGCCACGCACCCCGTCCCCGGGGGCGAGGCGAACGTGCAGAGCGACTGGAATGTGACGGACGCAAACTCCAGCGCTTACATCAAGAACAAGCCGACGCTTGCCAATGTCGCTACAACTGGTAACTATAGCGACTTGAACGGCACACCTGCCATCAACAATGCCACGTTGACCATCAAGCAGGGTGAAGCGACCTTGGGTACATTCACGGCGAACGCCAGCGAGGCGGTCACCGTCAATGTTCCCGTTCCCGCCTCCCAGGTGAACGCGGACTGGAACGCCAGCACCGGCGCAGCGCAGATCCTGAACAAGCCCACTAACCTTGTCACCACGGACGGCGACAACAACTTCACCGGCACCGTCACCGTGCCGTCTGCCGGTATCAACCTCAAGACGGATGGCGCCACGAGCTGCAGCAACCAGAAGGCCGTGAACGCCTGCGACCTGCTCGCCGCGTTCGACAGCCTGAACCGCCGCATCCAGGGCGTGTTCGACAGCCTCAAACACTTGAACGACTCCCTTGCGGAGGAACTGGCCGCCTTGAAACCCACCACCCTTACGCTGACGAGCAACCGTGACGTCAATTCCGCCAACCTCTGCGGCAACGCTTCGGTGGAGGTGGTTTACACCGCAACCCTGAGCAATGCCAACGCAGCTGACTACACATTCTACTGGACGGTCGGTGGCGTGGCGCAGAGTGAGACCGGCAACACGCTTACCCACACCTACACTGCCGCCGCCACGGACTTGAAGGTGGTGTGTGTCGCCACCCGTGAGGGCTACGCCACCCTGAAGGACTCCCTGACCACCATCACCACCTGCACCGTCTCCTCTCGGAACTCCAATGAGATGGGCAGTAGTGCCACCGTCATCGACTCCGTGAAGGACCACGAGGGCAACTGGTACGAGGTGGTGCAGATCGGGAACCAGTGCTGGCTCAAGGAGAACCTGCGCACTACCACCTCCCCCAAGACCGGCACCTATCTTGTGAACACGGCCGGCAAAACCGGCAACAGATCCTCCAAATACTATGGTTCCAAAGTGGCGCACTGGTACAATAACGAATCCGCCACCTACGCCCCCAAGGGCTACGGCCTGCTCTACAACTGGTGCGCGGTGATGGACACTGCCAACCCTAACAATTACATGGAGGTACCCACACCCTCCACAGGCAACAACGAATATTTCAACTTCACGCCCTCCGGCAACCACAGGGGCATCTGCCCCGAAGGCTGGCACGTGCCCACGGATGCGGAATGGAGTGCGATGGAGGCGGTGGTGAACGGCAGCGACGTGAGTTCTACCACAGGATACCGTGGCACCCATGCGGGCAAGCTCTCCACCGGTTGCGACTGGACCAGTAGCACGGCCGCCGGCGCGCCCGGCAATCACAGCTATGCCGATCGCAACAGCAGCGGCTTTGCGGCCGTTCCTGCGGGCTACTTCGGCGGTTCGTTTCACGATGCCGGCAGCGAGGCCTACTTCTGGTCGTCCTCCCAGAACTACTCCGCCGGGAACCAGTACCCCAGCGCCGTCGCGTGGTACCGGTACTTGACCTACAACGGCGCCGGCGTGTACCGCAACTACGAGGGCGACGTCGACAAGTACTACGGCAGGTCTGTCCGTTGCGTCCGCGATTAAAAAACAAATTCCCCAAAATAATAAGCCCTGCCGCTATCGCAGGGCTTTTTTTGTTTGATTAGTAGCGGACGCGATTAATCGCGTCCCTCCAAGGCGCGAATCTCGCGGATAAACAATCCGTGCGATCCGCGGAGATTATCTCACGTATTTTCACCTTGAAACCTTCGCTTGGGTTATTGGGTAACCGACTAACCGATTACTTTTTTATTCAAGTTTCGCATGTTAGAAAAAGAGGAAAAACAAGCGAGTGAAGAATGTTTCCGGCCGCAGCAGGCCGCTGCGGCGCGGGCGAACTCCCCTTCTG
>CAMHNQ010000124.1 GCA_946186495.1 uncultured Bacteroidales bacterium | reverse complement strand
GAGGACGGTCTGTATGTAACCCGCGAGTATTACAACAAACATCGCGAAGAAGCAAAAAAGTTCGCCCAGGCCAGCCGTAGGGGTTGGGAATGGGCGGCGGCACATCCGGACGAGACCCTCGACATCGTGATGAAATACGTGCAGGAGAACCACATCATCACCAACAGGACCTTGCAGAAGCTGATGCTGGAAGAGGTGCTGCGTCTGCAGGTGGACCGCGAATCGGGGAAACGGGAATTCCGTCTTCGCCCTGACATGGTGAAACGGGCCAGCGACCTGATGTTGGAGAGCAAAATGCTAAAACGCGAAGTCACATACGATCAATTAATAGCCAAATAGCCATGAAATTCAGAATCCTGTCCTTCGTCAAACGGTCGTTGGCCACGCGCATGAGCCTTGTCACCGTCTTTTTCGCCGCCATCATCCTGATTGCCGCATTGGGCTACATGTTCAGCGTGTCGCGGCAAGCCATCCGCAAAGAGGCGGTTGACCGGGCCACGAACCAACTCGAGAACACCGTCTTGCGCGTGAACAACATTCTTGACCAGGTGGAGGTGGCCGCCAACAACACCGCCTGGCTGATCAACCGCCACCTCGACTCACCCGACCTCATGTTTGAGTATTCGCGCCGGATTTTGGAGAACAACCCCGACCTCAACGGCTGCTCCATCGCCTTCGAGCCATACTTCTTCCCGGGGCGCGGGCGATATTTCTCCGCGTATTCCTACAACGACAACGGAGTAGTCGAGACCACCCAGGAGGGCAATGAACATTACGAGTATTTTTACTTGGACTGGTACCAGCTCTGCAAACTGCTGGACCGTCCGGTTTGGACGGAGCCATTCATGGACTACAATCCCGAAAACATCTACTCCAAGGACATGATCGCCTCCTACTGCCAACCGCTGAAAGACAAGGAAGGCAAGTATATTGGCACCCTTTCCGTGGATTTGTCGCTGTCATGGCTCTCCAACACCATCTCGGCCGTGAAGCCGTATCCGAACTCTTACAGCATCATGATTGGTCAGGGCGGCACCTATTTCGTGCACCCTGATTCGACAAAGCTTGTGTATCAGACCATTTTCACCGAATCGATGGAACATCCTGACACGGCCATGGTGAGCTTAGGGCACGCCATGCAGCGTGGAGAAGAGGGCATGCGCCAGCTGAAAGTCAACGGCGAGGACTGCTACGTTTTCTACAAACCGCTCAGCACCACGGGCTGGAGCGTGGCCATCGTCTGTCCCGAGAGCGACATCTTCGGAGGTTTCAACAAGTTGCGCAGGTCTGTGACGGGTACCGTGGTCGGGGGACTGTTGCTGCTGATGCTGGTGTGCGGCCGGTTCATCCGCCATGAGATCAAGCCCCTCACGAAACTCGCCCGCCAGGCGGAGACCATCGCATCGGGCGACTTCAACGTGACGTTGCCCGAAGACGGGCGCACCGACGAAATCGGGCAACTGAGCGAATCGTTCACCCACATGCAGCATTCGTTGGTTACCTACATTGACGAACTGAAAACCACCACGGCGCAGAAGGCCTCCATCGAAAATGAATTGAAGGTGGCCAGCGACATCCAGATGAGCATGGTGCCCCGCATGTTCCCGGCATTCCCCAACCACAACGATATCGACCTCTACGCCTCGATGACCCCGGCCAAGGAGGTGGGCGGCGACCTCTACGACTTTTTCATCCAGGAAGAAATCCTATACTTCTGCGTGGGCGATGTCTCCGGCAAGGGCATTCCCGCCAGCCTCTTCATGGCCGTCACGCGCAACCTCTTCCGCATCGTGGCGCAGCAGGGTCTTCCGCCCGCGGAAATCGCCAGCCATATCAGCAACCTCCTCGCCGTTGACAACGACCGAGGCATGTTCGTCACGATGTTCATCGGCAAAGCCGACCTGCGCACCGGCCACCTTGACTACTGCAACTGCGGCCACAACGCCCCCGTCGTCGACGGACAGTTCCTCAAGATGCAGTACAACAACCAGCCGCTCGGACTTTGGGAGGACACCCCCTTTTACGGCGAAAGCATCGAAAACATCAAGGGCAAGCAGTTCCTGCTATACACCGACGGTCTCAACGAAGCCGAAAATCAGGAAAAGGAACTCCTCGGCAATGACCGGCTGATAGCGTTGATGCAGGATGCGCAAGATATGAGCGCCCGTCAGGTGGTGGACATGCTCAAAGCAGCCGTGGAGGAACACCGCGCCGGCGCAGATCCCAACGACGACCTGACATTGTTGTGCTTGACGATAGTATAATAAAATGATTAAGTTGTTGTGCTTGTTAATGGGTTCTGACAGTACCGCGACTTTTAAAAAGAACGAAATGAACCCCTCAAAAAGCTTAGTAAGATGAAAAAATTAGCGTTTTTGATCACGACCTTGTTCGTCATCGCCTTGGTGGGCGCAGGATGTCATCGAGAAGAACCGACACCGACACCAACACCAACACCTGAAACAAACTCCGTGGTTTACAAAGTTGACAATCATTCGCTGACTGATGCTTCACCCATGTCGCCGGCTCTTAAGATGAGTGTGACTTACACGGATGCTGATGGGCAACAAGTCACAGAGAACAACGTCACCTTGCCTTGGGTGAAGACTGTTGAAGTCGAGCGTCCTTTCCATGCCAAACTGACGGGCCAGATCACATTCAATGAAGATGAGCTTCCAGACCCTGTGGTGTTTGTCAGATCTTATGGGATAGGCCTTTACGTCAACGGTTCCGGAGATTTCGATATGACATCATCAACGAATACCATGTCAAAGGAGATGTTCCTCAAACTCATTTCGGAACATCCCGAACGGCTACAATTCACTAAAGAAGCGGACTTTTAATTCTTCGACTGCATCAAGACCAGCATCTGGAAAACTTTTGATAGGCTTGAAAAACCTCTGGGTGCTGGTCTCTGTAAGCATGTGACGGCAGGGAAGGTGTTCGTGAGGCGGATGGGGTGCATTCTGGGCGGATCTCTGCTTGTCAACGACAACCTGCGGGAGCTTTTCGAGCACCCCAAGGAGGAAATCTGCGACGACGGCCAACTGGAATTTTCTTTTTAACATTTTTTAAGAGACACTAGTGACATACGAATTTCAGCAATTAAAAAAATCTTTACATTATTAACAATCATGTAATAAAAATATTTCAGTATTTTTCTATATTTTATCTGAGCAAATTATTATTGTCGTAGTATTCAGTCATGTTTCTCTGAAAACAATCATCAAGGCTTCCGTTTTCCTTAACATAATTCAATTCTTTTACTAATTTTTCTCCGTTTAAAATACCTTTTCCGAGGCTGCTGTACTTATCTAAAGCATATATCGTTGCCGCAACTTCATCAACAGTATATTCCTTTGAATTAAAATCGTAATTAAAGCCGTTAAACCAAGGGATAAAGTAATTAGTCGCATATTCTCTTTTTTCATCAAGATTAAATCTTCTACCAGCATTTTGTTCAATAAGTTCATTGGATTTCTCTAAATATTCCCCAAAATCAACTTTATTATCCCCGTTTTTATCAAATGTACATATTATATCCGCTGCGAGCTGTTTGTAATCTTTATTCGGAACTTTTATAAACTTTGGAGCATTTCCAAGCCTGTCATCCTGAAATTTGCCGTCTTCATCTGCACAGGAAAACATTGCCCAGAACCACTTATTAAAGAATTCTCCTCTTTCTTTATTTCCGACGGGTTCAGCATTCACTACAAATACATCATCAGCGAATCTTTCATTCGGTTCCGTTACGTATTCCATTTTCGGAGAACGTTCAAAGGTATCTTTATCCAATGTCTGCATCTGTGCAGAAGTAGAAGGAGCAAACATCATTGCACTAATCAGCGCCGCCTTTCCTATAAATATAAAGAAAAATGCATACTTTATTTTTTCCATATCCAATTTGTTTTGAAGTTGCAAAGTTTAGTATATGACAAAAATTTGAAATTTTAATCTAACTTGTTTATGTTTAGCGAGTCATCAACAAATTTTGTTGGTAACTTTTTTGTTTTATTCTTGATAAAGTGATTAATATTCAGTATTTTAGAAGCAAAAAACTACCACATCTTTTCTTCTATGAGTATCAATCACGGCAGCAAAAATAACGAATTATCCGACACGTTGGTCACTTTTTTAGGAAAACACATCAAACTTGCCCATATCAAGCTCATATCGCTGTTTGTCGTGGCCCTGTGCAAGGCAAAAACAGTGTGCTTCAGCCTCTTGTCAACCGTTTTTTGACTCGCCCGCGAAGTCATCGTCGTGTTTGCGGAGAATCCAACGTGTTGGCTACGCCCTAATGCCTACCGTTCGGCAATGCAAACTTGTTTGCATTGCGCTCACTTAATCGGCATTTTCGCCAAATTCGACCTTGACCGCGACCTCATCGCGCGCGTCATCTTCCGCCTGCTGCCCATAAAAGGCCCGTTATGTCTGGCCATAGACAGGACCAACTGGCAGTTCGGCAGCACCGACATCAACATCTTTATGCTGGCCGTCCCGCCCAAGGACAAGCTTGACGCAGTGCTCGGCTACATAGTCGAGCATCCCGGCTGCCGGTCAACGGAAATCATCGCGTACACGTCCTATCCGAAAACCACAATGGAACGCTGCCTCTCCGACCTCAAACGGCAGGGACTGATCGAATACCGCGGCAGCAAGAAGACGGGAGGATACTGCGTGGTGGGCGATTCGATGGAAAGAACGGCTGCGGAGACTGCGCAGGGGC
>CAMHNQ010000123.1 GCA_946186495.1 uncultured Bacteroidales bacterium | reverse complement strand
CGTCTCCTAATCCGCGCTGGCTCGCCCAAATAAAAAAGTTGATGCGTAAGCCCTGTGTGGTTTTTTGATATATGCTATTTGATATTCAAAAAAGTGTATCTTTGCCGCCGCAAAGTGGTGAAGGACTTTGATTGCTAAAGTCCTGAGAGGGAAACAGGTGCAAATCCTGTACAGTACCCGCTGCTGTAAGTTCCGCGTGTTGGAGCAGCAATTTGTCACTGTCGGAAGACGGGAAGGCGCTGCCCCGGGAACGAGTCAGAAAACCTGCCACCGCGCGTTGTTATCGCTTCGGGAGGTAGGCGGATGCAAAAAGTGGCTTTCAGCTCACTTCAGTCCCTTTATTGTCCGAAGCATTTTGTCGAACCCTTAAATGCCGAGGATTATGCGTTTATGGAACTTTTTGAGAAAAAATCTTTTATGGGTACTTGTGCTGTCCCTGCTCGTCGCTGCCTGTCATCGTCCGGAACCGGAACCGGAGCCTGAACCCCAACCCGATGCCTACGCAAGCGGTCTGTTCATCCTGAACGAGGGCCTTTATCTGCAAAACAACAGCACCCTTTCCTACTATGATTTCACGACGGGAACGCTCACAGGCGACCTCTTCTTGGATGTCAACCACCGTGGCTTGGGCGATGTGGGCAACGACATGCAAAAGTACGGCAGCAAGCTCTACATCGTGGTCAATAACTCCAATATCGTGGAGGTGGCAGACGCAAAAACAGTTAAATCATTGAAAACCATCAATTTATCAGGGAAACAACCGCGTTACATCGCTTTCCTCGGCGACAAGGGTTACATTTCCTGTTTCGATGGCGACGTGGTGCGTATCGACACGGCCAGCTTGGAGGTGGAGGCTTCTCTGCACACCGGCCCGAACCCCGACGGCATCTGCGCCTGCAACGGCAAGATCTATGTCTCCAATTCCGGAGGCTTGAGCGCTCCGAACTACGGCAACACCGTTTCCGTGATCGACCCGGCCAGCTTCACGGTCAGCAAGGACATTGAGGTGGTCATCAACCCCACCCGCATCAAGGCCTACAACGACCGCTACGTCTATCTGGTCTCCAACGGCAACTACGGCAGCGTACCCTATACTTTCCAAAAGATTGACAGCCAAACAGATGAGGTGATCAAAACCTACGATTTGGAAGTGCTGAACTTCGACATCCACCATAACTTGGCCTACATCTACACCTACAATTTCAGCACGATGAGCTCCGCTTGGGTCAAGGTGTTGGACCTGGAGACCGACGAAGTGGTGAAAGAGCAGTTCATCACGGACGGCACGCAGCTGAAAACCCCCTACGGCATCAAGGTGAACCCGCTGAACGGCGACGTCTATATCACCGACGCCGGCACGTTCACCACCAACGGCGATGTCTATTGTTTCGACAAGGACGGGAAGAAGAAGTTCTCCTTCGAGGCGGGCCTGAACCCGTCGGCGATGGCATTCGATAATTAGTGAACAGTGAACAGTGAATCGGTACAAGTCACAAGTCACCAACCACTAATCACCAATCACTAATCACAAGTCAAAATAAACAAACATCAAATAAAAAAAATATGAGAAAATTTCTTACGATTTTGGGTTTATTGTGTGTGATAAACCTGTTGAGCGCCCAAAATCCGGTGACAATTCACCAGAACGGGCATGATTTCCAAGTGAACGCGATGCGTTCGGTCACGGACTATCCCGCCAGCAACATCCAGTTTTGGGTAGGCAGCGGCAGCAACAGTATTGTGGCCGTGTTCCAATGGTGCCAGGACGAAACGATGGGCATCGCTTATGGCTACAGATGGGATGGCGCTGCCACTGTTTACGACATGCTTACAGCCATTGATGCTGCCGACGGCCGATTCTCGATAACTTTTGCCGGCACAACATCCATCAACACGTATGCCTATCAAGATAATGTCTATGATGAGTATCTTGAGGATGCCGGTTGGTTGATGTACACGATAAATGGCAACTATTGCTCCGGCTTGTCGGATGCACTGGTCAACAACGGATACTTTGAAATGACTGAGTACGGTGATTGCACCCTGCCTACCACAAATATTGTTCCTGCCACCGATCCAAACAGCGACCCCACAGACGTCACCATCGCCCCCTCGCAGATCGAGTACTGGGTCGGAACCGGCAGCACGGAAGTGATTTTCTCCACCAACTGGTGCGATCCGGAGACGGCACTGGCCTGGGGCGTGCGTTTCAACGGCACCAGCGCCACCGTGGAAGCGGTGATGGACACCATCACCGCCTACGACCCCCGCTTCAGCTATTCGGGCGGCGGCGGTATCATCTATGATGTCAACTATCAAGACGACACCTACGATCTTTCTTTGCTTCAGCCGAGTACAGGTTATGTCATGTACAATGTGAACGGGGTGTTGGCCAACTTTGGCTACCCTGACATGGATGTATATCAGGGTGACCTCATTAAGGTGGGTAACTCAGCTTGTGCCACACAGACCGGCGACCCTGCCGACTGGTCAACCTGGGGATATGCCTGGCAAACGCCCATTGTGCCTGTGGCGGCTCCGGCCACGCCGGTCGATCCCGTAACGCTCTGCACAACCGTCCATGCGCTGCCCTACAGCGACGACTTTGCAGGCTACACGTCCGACGCAACCATGCATCCCCACTATGCCGGTGCCCCGCTGCCCGAATGCTGGGCCGTTTTCGGCAACGGCACGGTCAACCACAGCGGCAACGGCACCTCCACGGTGTCTGACTACTTCGGTGGCGTGGGCTATTCCACCAGCACCAACAGTTTCGGGGCCATCGCGGCCAACGACGCTTACTTCACTTTCATCGCCAGTCAGATTTACACCGGCACCAACGCCAACCACATCAATGACATGCTCACCACCGGCACCCGCCGCTATGCGGTACTGCCTCCCTTTGACGCTCCCCTTGCACAAACGATTCTCTCTTTCGACCACCGCACGAACATGGCCGATGCCAATGCGCATCTCGCAGTGGGCTACATCATGAACGATACCGCCGATTTTGTGGCACTCGAGACTTACGCTGCCGACAATAAAGTCCTGCACCACGACACGATTCGCTTCAGCGAGTATGCCAATGTGCCGGCCGATGCACGCCTCACGCTGATGTGGGATGTCGCCAGCACCACGGCCAGCATCAACGGTCCCGGCAACCGTTACTGCGGCATCGACAATCTGAGTGTCGTCCTGGCCAACGTTGACACAACGGTCACGCCTGTGGATACGACCGTCACGCCTGTGGACACGACGCAAACCCTCACCGACGCCACCATCGACCCCGCCGACATCCTCTACTGGATCGGCACCGGCAGCGACAGCGCCGTTTTCGTCCTGAACATCGACACCACCTCCGTGGCTTGGGGCTACCGCTTCGATGCGGCCGACGAGCCCACAGTCGGCGACATGCTGGTGGACATTGACGCCGCCGATCCCCGCTTGGCCTACACCATCAGCTGGGAAACCTACGAATACACGTTCTTCTACGTCAACCATCCGCTCAAGCTGATGACCGACAACTTCCGCTTCAAGGTGGATGGCCTTCTGGCAGACGAATACGACAGCTTCGAGGATTATGACCTCTATGACGGCACGGTTGTGGTGGTCAGCAACCATACTGCCGATACGTGGGACACTCCGATTGAGCCCGCCACGGTGGCCACTATGCCGGTGAATACTACCATTTCCGCCGAAGAAATCCTCTATTGGGTGGGCGAAGGCAGCAACGAGGCCGTCATCGCCATCAACTGGGGCATGCCTGACACCGCACTGGCCTGGGGTCTGCGTTTCGACGGCAGCCTGACGGTAACCACAGCCCTGCAGGCACTTGTAGCTGCCGAAGACCGTCTCTCCACCGACGCTGCCATGTCCGGTTTCGACTATACAGACGGTGCCACATCGCTCAGTTTCCAGAACATGGCCGGCAACTACATGCAGTTCATCCTCAACGGCAACCCGCAAGCCGGCCTCACCTCTCCGGTGAACGACGGCGCTTTCCTGAAAGTCGGGGAATCCGCCTTCGGCATCGGCTACGACTCCACGGCCTTTGCCGGTCAATGGTATCCGATGGGGGTGGCCTGGCCGACCCCGATTCACCCTGTTGCCGCTCCCGACACCACACCGGTGATCCCCGTTCCCGAGGAGGCCACCATTGCTTTCAGCGACATCCTTTTCTGGATTGGCGAAGGTTCTAACGAAGCTGTGATGGCCGTGAACTGGGCCGACACCGCCTTGGCCTGGGGCTACCGTTGGAACGGCACCGCCACCGTGGCCGACATGATGGCACACATCGCTGCCGCCGACCCGCGTTTCAGCTACGTGGGCACCGGCATGGTCAGCGACATCAACTACATCGACACCGCCGCCGGCATGACCGCTCCGCTTGGCATCACCCCCGGCAACTGGTGGGGCAGCACCAACAACGGTGTGATGGACATGGGCATGGCCCAGACCCTTGCCAACGGAGACTTCGAGAAATGGGCCGACAGCGGCACCGGCATCCTCGTTGATAGCGCTTGGGTTGACGAATATGGCGGATACTGGAACTACATTTACGTCTATCCGATGACCATCTATCCGGCCACAGTGCCTGACACGTCCACCACGCCGATTGACACCATGCCCGAACATGGTCCTTTCTGTGGCGCTGTGGGTACGGAAGGCTGTAATGCTATTGCCGCTGACGACAACCAGTTCGTGGCTTGGGCCACCGGCGTTGTCCTCACCCGCGGTCCGCAAGACATCGCCGTTGCAGGCAGTCCGTTAGCCTCCTTCGGCGGCGACACCAACGCCATCGGAC
>CAMHNQ010000122.1 GCA_946186495.1 uncultured Bacteroidales bacterium | reverse complement strand
ACAACGGGAAGGCTGACTATGACGCACAACGGGACAAGTATCTGGAAGGTCTCGGCTTGAAGGTGTTCCACACGACAGACTTTGACGTGCTGCAGCATGTGAACATCGTGCTTGCGGATTTGAGGAAATACATTGTTGAGAATTACGAGCACGCGGATGATTAAAAAAGGAATGATGATTTTTGATATTACTACCCCGCCTAACGGCACCCCTTCTGAAACAGAAGGGGAATTGTCCCGCATCGGCACGATGTGCCGTAGCCGGAAATAGTGTGCGAACGCGAGTCTCGGCATCGGGGATGACAACACCTTTGCCAGAAAAGGTTTTTTTTCTGAGATACATATAGTTGAAAACAAACATGCGAAACTTAAATATTTTATTCTGAATAAAAAAAGGTCCTGGTGTTTGGTAGAGCACCAGGACCTTTTTGTTATAACATCGTCTGTTTATTTTCCGTAAGCCACCTCGAATTCCTCGTAACCTTCGATGATGTCGCCGACCTTGATGTCGTTGCAGCCGTCGATGTTCAGACCGCAGTCCTGACCGGCGACCACCTCTTTGACATCGTCCTTGAAGCGGCGCAGGGAGCCGAGTTTTCCGGTGTAGATGACGATACCGTCGCGGATGAGGCGGATTTTCGTATTGCGTTGCAGTTTGCCGTCGAGCACCATACAACCGGCCACGTTGCCGACCTTGGAGATGTGGAACACCTCGCGGATTTCGATGTTGCAGACCACTTTTTCGCGGATTTCGGGTGAGTGCATACCGGCGATAGCGTCCTTGATTTCGTTGATAGCGGTGTAGATGATGGAGTAGGTGCGGATGTCAATTTGTTCAGCCTCAGCCATTTTGCGGGCATTGGCAGAGGGGCGTACCTGGAAGGCCACGATAAGGGCATTGGAGGCAGTGGCCAGCATCACATCGGTTTCGGTCACCTGACCGACAGATTTGTGAATCACGTTGACTTGGACTTGTTCTGTGCTGAGTTTCAGCAACTCGCCGGCAAGTGCTTCTACAGAGCCGTCCACATCACCTTTGACGATGATGTTGAGTTCCTTGAAATCGCCGATGGCGATACGGCGGCCGATTTCTTCCAGGGTAACGTGCTTTTGGGTGCGCAGGCCCATTTCACGTGCAAGGCGGGCGCGTTTCGTGGCAATGCTGCGAGCTTCCTGTTCGGACTCGCACACCTTGAACGTGTCACCGGCTTGCGGGGCTCCATTGAGACCGAGCAACAGCACCGGTTGGGCAGGACCTGCGGACTTCACGGGCTGGTTACGCTCGTTGAACATGGCTTTCACCTTGCCAAAGCAGCTTCCTGCCAAAATCGGGTCTCCAACGGAAAGGGTGCCGTTCTGGACGAGTACTTTTGCCACATAGCCGCGGCCTTTGTCCAAAGCGGACTCGATGACGGCGCCGACGCCGGGACGGTTCGGGTTGGCTTTCAAATCAAGCAATTCAGCCTCAAGCAACACTTTCTCTAACAGTTCGTTGACATTGACACCATGTTTGGCGTCAATCTCTTGGCATTGGTATTTGCCGCCCCATTCCTCTACGAGAATGTTCATATTGGCCAATTCCTCACGAATCTTGTCCGGATTTGCATTGGGTTTGTCGATTTTGGTGATGGCAAAGACCATCGGGACACCGGCAGCTTGGGCGTGGTTAATGGCTTCCACTGTCTGGGGCATCACGGCATCATCTGCGGCCACCACAATAATACAGAGGTCAGTGATTTTGGCACCGCGGGCGCGCATAGCCGTAAAGGCCTCGTGACCTGGCGTGTCCAAGAAAGTGATTTTCCTGCCGTCGGGCAGGCTCACCTCGTAGGCACCGATATGTTGGGTGATGCCACCAGCCTCACCGGCAATGACGTTGGTCTTGCGGATGTAATCCAACAGGGAGGTCTTACCGTGGTCAACGTGTCCCATCACGGTGATGATGGGGTGGCGTGGTTGGAGGTCTTCCTCGTTGTCTTCCTCTTGTGCATTATGTATGTTGTCCTCTTCTTCAGCATCGATAAACTCGACTTTGAAGCCGAACTCTTCTGCCAGCATGGCGATGTTCTCGGCATCCAGTCGTTGGTTGATGGAGACGAACAGGCCAATGCTCATGCATGTGGAGATAATCTTGGTGACATCCACGTTCATCAGAGTGGCTAGTTCATTGGCGGTTATGAACTCTGTCACCCGCAAGGTCTTCTGATCCTCGATTGCCTGAAGTTCTTGTTCCTCAATGCGTTCGTGAATCATCTGCCGTTTTTCTTTTCTACGTTTGGCCGCTGTGGTATTTTTCTTGGTATTGCTTTCGAGACGCATCTTGGTCTCCTTGATGCGACGATGGATGTCTTCTGCGGAAATTTCAACTTTTTCAGGCTCTTGTTTCTGTTTTTTCTCTTTCTCGTCCTTTACATTAGGTGTGGCAGATGTTTTGACAGGCTTTGCGACGCGTTTTCTTTTCTTTTTCTTCTTATCCTGGTTTTCGCCATTGCGGTGGTCATCTTTTTTGCCGCCATTTTTGTTGTTTTGAAGCAGGGACAAGTCAATAGTGCCGAGAATTGTCGGGCCTTTGATTTGGTTGACGACGGTTTTGATATGTTCAGGAACGGGAGGTTGCGGGGCGGCTTGCTGTTCTGTTTCGGCAGGTGCCTTGGCAGGAGCTTCCGGTTTAGGCGTTTCCACAGCGGGTTTGGGCTGCTTTGGTTGTTTTTCCTTCTCCTTTTTCGATGATTTCTTCTCTTTTGCGGCCTTTTTCTTGGGTTTCAAGGCCTCGAGGTCCATTTTCCCGATGATTTCCGGACCTGTTATATGGGCAACCGTCTCTATATGTTCGGGAGCTTTTTTTGTCTCCTCTTTTTCCACTATTGGTTCAGCAGGCTGTTCGGTTTCAACAGTGGCAGGGCAGTTAGTTTCTTGAGACTCCTGCGGAATTGCCGGATCTTCCTTGGGGGTCTCAGCGGTTTCGTCTGCTTTCGCTGTTTCAGCGGATCCGCCTTTTTTGGCAATCTTCTGTTTGCCGGTTTTCAGGGCGTCAAGGTCTATTTTATCCACCACAGTGATACCGGGAAGGTGATTTCCAATAGGTTCAACAGGTTGAAAGCCATGGGTGTGGATGATGACATGTCCACCGGTGTCTTCCTCTTGCCCTTTGTCGTCCACACTTGGCCGTGGTTCGTTTTTGGCTTTGACGGGTGCGTTTTGGTCGGATTTCTCTTTCACCATTTTATCTTTTGCCAGCTCTTTCTGAAGGCATTGTTGCATTTCAGCGGAAAGCTTGGCGTTTTGGGTTTTTATTTCAAATCCGTTTTTGGTCAGGATATCGACGATGCGATCCTGAGAGACATTGTATTCTTTGGCTGCTTGAGGTATTCGCAGTGCTGTTACTTTTTCTTCCGGCATATTGAAAAGGTTGTATTAATTATCTGAAAAATGAACTCGTTGAACAATAAATTATTTCTCTAACTCCTCCTTGACGGCTGCAATCATGGCATCCACGGTTTCCTCTTCGAGGTCTGTGCGGCGGATAAGTTCTTCACGGCTGAGTTGCAGGATGCTCTCAGCGGTGTCGCAGCCTATGCCAATGAAGGTGTCGATTACCCATTGGTCGAAAATATCGTTGAATTCCGTCAGGGGGATGACATATTCCTCCTTGATATCGTCTCTGAACACATCGATTTCATAACCGGATAATTTGCTTGCTAACTTGATGTTATATCCACCCTTGCCGATGGCGAGGGAAACTTGGTCGGATTTCATGTAGACGTTGGCGGTCTTGTTTTCTTCGTCAAGTTCGATGGAGGATATTTTGGCGGGGTTGAGTGCGCGGGCGATAAGGAGGTCTTTTTTATTGGTATAGTTGATAATGTCGATATTTTCGTTGCGAAGTTCGCGGACGGTGTCATGGATACGGCTGCCTTTCACGCCGACGCAAGCACCTACGGGGTCAATGCGGTCGTCGTAGGTTTCCACCAGCACTTTAGCACGTTCGCCAGGCACACGTACGATATCCTTGATGATGATTACGCCTTCTTCGATTTCGGGGATGGCGCGTTCCATGAGGCATTCGAGGAATTTCGGGGAAGTTCGGGAAAGGAGAATGCGCGGCGAGCCGTTCACCACGTCCACAGAGGTAATCACCGCCATGATGCTGTCGCCCTTCTTGTAGTAATCAGAGGGTATTTGCTCAGACTTGGGAAGCACCATCTCCACCTTGTCGTCATCGACAACAAGAATCTCCCTTTTCCACACTTGGCTCACCTCGCCGGTGATCAGCTCACCTTTGCGCGGTTCGTATTTATGGAAAATGACATCCTTTTCGTGTTCCAAAATCTTGTTGCTAAGGTTCTGGCGGAGTGCCAAAATCTCGCGCCTTTGGAAATCCGACAGCTGAATTTGTTCTATCACTTCCTCTCCGACCTCAAAGTCGGGCTCGATTTTGATGGCCTCGGACAGGGCGATCTGGTTAGCCGGATCGGTCACCTCATCATCCTCCACAACGGTCAAGGAATGCTGGATTTCCAAGTCACCGCGATCGACATTCACGATGACGTTAAAGTTGGCGTTAGAACCATATTTCTTACTTAGCGCACTAACGAACACTTCTTTCAAAATAAGCATAAGTGTTTCTCTGTCAATGCTTTTAGATTCTTTGAAATCCGCGAAAGTGCTGATGAGATTGATCTGTTCTTCCATTTTTTATAATGTTGATTTATATAATTTTTTTGTTACTCTCCTTAGGTAAAAAAAACTCCCACCAAATCGGTGAGAGTTCTTTGTTGAGCTAGCAGGACTCGAACCTACACAGGCAGAACCAAAATCTGTAGTGCTACCATTACACCATAGCTCATTCTTAATCATCAATTCGGCTGCAAAAATACATTTTTTTTCAATATAAACACACGAGAAAAAAAATTTTTTCTTTTTGTGCTACGGTATCAAAAAAAGTGTATTTTTGCACGCTC
>CAMHNQ010000121.1 GCA_946186495.1 uncultured Bacteroidales bacterium | reverse complement strand
GCAATCGCGACATTTCGGCCTCCACGCACTGCCCCATATCGTCAAAAATCTTTATCAATCTGAACATCTTGGACATGATTTCGCGGCAAAGATAGTGTTTTTAGCGATACGGAAGTAATGATGCAATTTTGCATCTTTCGTAAAAATAATAATGTTATTTTTGCCACTTATTAAAAACGAAGATTATAATGATACATAAGCCGATACTCGTTGGAAGGTTTGCAACGGTTTTTCTCGTTTTGTCAATGTTGGTGTCATGCATCCCTGCATTCGCCCAGAACATCACGGTGAGCGGACATCTTTACGAAAAGGGCAGCAGGGAGTCGCTTCCAGGCGGGCTGATTTACGACCCCGTATCGCAGAAGGCAGCCACCACCAATACCTACGGCTTCTACACCCTTACCTTGTCTTATCGCGACAGCTTGTACTTGGTTTTCAATAGTTTCGGATACATTAATGACACGTTGTGGGTCAAAAGTCCGCAAAACATGGAATATGATGCGCTGCTGTCGAAGATTACAACGCTGGAGACGGTGAACATCACTGCGGAGAAAACGAACACCGAAATGGTGCAGATGAGTGCAGTGAAGCTGACAGCCAAGGAAATACAGCAGGTGCCGATGCTGTTCGGTGAAAAGGATCTCTTCAAGACACTGCTGCTATTGCCTGGCGTGCAATCTGCTTCGGAAGGCACATCCGGCATATATGTGCGTGGGGGCGGCCCCGACCAGAATCTGGTCATCCTTGACGAGGCCACCATCTACAACGCCAGTCACCTTTTGGGGTTCTTCTCCATCTTCAACGGCGATGCCATCAAATCGGTGGAACTTGTGAAAGGCGGATTCCCGGCCCGTTACGGGGGGAGGCTTTCCTCTGTCATCGACATCACCATGAAGGATGGCAACAAGAACGGCTATCACGGCGAAGGCGGCATCGGGCTGATTTCCTCGCATTTGGTGGTGGAAGGTCCGATTCAGAAGGACAAGTCCTCGTTCATGCTTTCGGGACGCACCACCTATCTCGACCTTTTCATGGTGCCGCTCATGAAGATTGTCAACCCCGGCATGTCCACAGGTTACTACTTCTTCGACCTCAATGCAAAATTCAATTTCGAAATAGGTAAGAAGGACAAGCTTTATCTCAGTTCTTACTTTGGGCGCGACAAATTCCACATGTCGGAGACATTGGATTTCGACGATGTGCCGGCCGACAATTCAGACAAGCTCAATTTGGGTTTGTTCTGGCAGAATGCCACGGCCACGGCACGTTGGAACCATTTGTTCACCAACAAGATATTCTCCAACATGTCGTTCGTGTTCAGTGATTATACGATGAACACCTACATGAAGGAGCAATATTATTACGGACCGAACGACAAAGAGACTTTCAGCTCGGACTTCATCTCAGGTATTCGCGACTACACACTGAAGTACGACGTGGCGTTCCATCCCAATGCCACGCACCATCTGATCGCGGGTGCAGCCATCACTTATCACGAAGCACGTCCCAATGCCATGACGATGAAAGCTGACACTTTCACCCTGCGCAATGTCGAAAAGGAACCCGGAGTGGAATACGCTGTTTATATGGAGGATGAAATCAACATACGCAACAAGTTCCGCATCAATCCTGGAATCCGATTGGTGGGCTTTTCCGTGCCACACAAGACCTGGTTCTCGCCCGAGCCGCGCCTTTCTATGAGTTATAACTTCTTGCCCAATTTGGCGGTGAAAGCCTCCTATGCGATGATGAGTCAATGTTTGATATTGCTGAGTACCAGTACTATAGGGCTTCCTACTGACCTTTGGGTACCCGTTACTGACAAAATCCGGCCGCAACGGTCGCAGCAAGTCGCCATCGGTTTGCACTATGATCTGAAAAAGCCGAGGTTGTCTTTTTCCATTGAGGGTTACTATAAAAAAATGGACAATATCTTAGCCTACAAAGAGGGATCTTCCTATTTTACAACCATCTTCCAAAGTATTTTGGACGAAGAACTGCCTGGCGATTTCCAGCGTCAGTGGAGCGACAATGTGACTTCGGGGCAGGGTTGGTCCTATGGGGTGGAGTTCCTTGTACGCAAGGAAGTCGGCAAATTCACAGGCTGGATTGGCTATACGCTGTCGTGGACTAAGCAGCAGTTCGACGACTTGAACTTTGGCGAGCCATTCTTCGCGCGCTATGACCGCCGTCATGACATCTCCATCGTTCTGATGTACAGTCCGACATCGAAAATTAACCTTTCGCTGTCGTGGGTGTTTGCCACTGGCAATGCGGTTACACTGCCCACTTCCCTTTATGTCGGCGAGGACCTCGATGATTACCTTGCGAATTACTTCCCGATCCAGTACCAACAGCAAAACAATTACGTTTACGTTGAAAACTATGGTAAAAAGAATGATTTCCGCATGAGACCGTTTCATCACCTCGACATCGGGGTGCAGTTTATCAAACCGCACAAAGACGGCAAATGGCAGAGCATCTTCGAGGTCAGTGTTTACAATGTCTATAACCATCACAATCCTTTCTTCTACTTCACTGAACAAGATTACAACAATGACGCCGGAGTCATCAGCACAAGTTACAAACTCAAACAGATTAGCATTTTCCCGATAATTCCCACATTCACCTACCATTTCAAGTTTTAAGCGGACAATGAACACGAAAAATAATCTCCAGATTAGTTTCGGAGGGACAAAAGCTCGGAAAAAAGAAAAGAATAATATGAAAACCAATTTGACATATCAGAAATGTACATTAATGTGGTGTATTTTGGCAGCGGTTATGTTCTCAGGCTGTGTCGATGAAGTGGACATCCACAACCAGATGGGCGAGACGCAGAAGTTGGTGTTGTATGCCCGCCTCTGTCCGCAACTGGACACGACCTATATTCTGCTGTCCAACACGCAGTTGCTCTACAGCGGCAATGGTGGCGCTATCCGTAATCTCAATGGAGGCTTGGTAGAGCTTTCAGCCGATGGAAAAAATTGGGTCAGTGCACGTTACGATTCTATCCATCGCCGTTATCTCATTACGCGCGAAGAATTTCCCGTGACAGAGGGCGAAACCTACTTTGTTCGTGCGTCATATGAGGGTTTTGACGATGTAAAATCTTCATGTACAATCCCTTATGTACATCATGTGGGATTCAGGTTTGATACGGTGGATGTTATCAACGATTCGCATTGGGGCGAAATCTACAATTGGCCGCACAAGGATGTGTATGTGGAATGGCGCGACGTGGCCGGAGAGGAAAACTACTACGGGATGAAAGCCTACACTTGGTGGACGCACAGCCAATACAACCCAGTCACTGACGAGGAAGAAGAGAGCCGTTTTTGGGCCTATGCCCCTGTCTGGCTGACAGAAGGGAACCGGGAGTTCGAGTATGTGTCCGACCAGGGGCATGACGGGGAGGTGCTGCGCTACCTGCTCGAAGCCGACCTGGACGAGTCCCCCTACGACGAAGACGGCACTCAACCCACCCGCTATTACCTGCTTTTCCTTGACAAAGGCAGTTATCTTTATGAAACCACCCTGTCGGCCAGCGGAGAATTGGACTTCTTACTGTTGGAACCACCGCACACCTATACCAACATAGAGGGCGGTTTCGGATTGTTCGGAGGGTTCAGCATGCTTGAGGTCAGTCGTTAGCAGTTCTCTTTCTGTTGCTTTCTGAATTGATAACGAATATTGTAAATTTGTTATTTTTGCGCTTTCGATTTCAGAGAAAGATTATGGCAATCAAAAAAACACACGTTTTCACCATTGTGATATTGGCAGTCGTTGCATTGCTCAGTTTTTCAAATACATACGCACAGTCGGAACAAGAGTTTGAAACCGACCCCGTCGTCTTGAGGCGTATTGACCAGTGGCAGGACCTGAAGTTCGGTCTGATGATGCATTGGGGCATCTATTCTCAGTGGGGGGTAGTGGAATCGTGGTCGATATGCAACGAACCCTGGATAAGTCGTGACGGGAAGCCATATACAGAATACAAATCTGATTACCAGGCACTGAATAAGACTTTTAACCCGACGAAGTTTGACCCGGAGTCATGGGCGAAGCTGGCTAAGGATTGCGGGTTAAGATATTTTGTGTTCACCACCAAGCACCACGATGGATTTTGCATGTTTGACACTAAGGAGACCGATTATTCTGTCACAGGCAAAGAGTGTCCGTTTTCGAATAATCCAAAGTCCGACATTACAGGCGAATTGGTGAAAGCTTTCCGTAACGAAGGCCTTTGGACTGGCCTCTACTTCTCAAAACCAGACTGGCATTGTCCCGACTATTGGGCGCCGGAATGGGCTACTCCTGACCGTAATGTCAATTATGACCCGACCAAGCATCCTGATCGGTGGAAAAAATACTGTGACTTTACCCACAGGCAGTTGCATGAACTTGCGAGCAATTATGGCGACATTGACATTCTTTGGCTGGACGGCGGCTGGATTCGCCCCGAATGGAGTGTGAATGACGAGTGCCGTGACTGGCTTGGCTGCCAAGGCTGGATTCAGGACATTGACATGCCGCGTGTGGCACGTGATGTGCGTGCCAACAATCCAGACCTCATCATAGTGGATCGCAGCGTGCATGGGAAATACGAAAACTACCGCACACCCGAACAGGAAGTCCCTGATACACTGTTGCCATATCCGTGGGAGACCTGCATGTCTATGGGAGACTCATGGTCGTATGTGGCAACCGACAACTACAAATCCACGAACCGCCTCATCCATCTGCTGATTGATATCGTAGCCAAAGGAGGCAACTTTTTGTTGAATGTGGGGCCGTCACCGGAAGGCACTCTTCCCCAAACAGCTGTGGAACGGTTGCAGGATATCGGTGACTGGCTTAAAATAAACGGAGAAGCCATTTATGGCACCCGTCCCTGCCTGCCATATTGCTACGGCCAAGTGCGCTTTACGCAAAGCAAGAGCGGGCAGCGCTATGCCCTGTTGCTTATCCCGGAAAACGGGATTGCTCAGGCCTCCTATACGTTCAAGGACTTGGAGAAGCCTGTTAAAACCGGAAAGGCTACTATCCTTGGCACTTCCGAAAAAGCGACTATAACCCAGAAAGGTGACGAATATACCATAACCCTGCCCAAGAGTTTGAGGCAAAGGGCAAATAATGCCGTGGTCGTGGCCCTTTAGGGCAAGAGATCGTCCGTCTGTCGCGGTCTTCGGGTGGCTCACGGCAAGCCAACTTTTTCAAGCGGGTATGTTCTTCCTCCGTGAGGACGATGTGATACTTTTTAGGCCTTGCCATTGTTCTTTATGCATTCAAGTTTCGCATGTTAAAAAAAGAAGAAAAACAAGCGTGTGAAGAATGTTTCCGGCCGCAGCAGGCCGCTGCGGTGCGGGCGAATTCCCCTTCTGTTTTAGAAGGGGTGCCCGTAGGGCGGGGTAGTAATATAGGCATTCTTATTCCTTTTTTCATAATCCTCATGCTCATAATTATCCACAATAAAGTTCCTCAAATCCGA
>CAMHNQ010000120.1 GCA_946186495.1 uncultured Bacteroidales bacterium | reverse complement strand
CGACCAAAGGTATGGAGTATCGTTTTGCTGTTATGGAACCGACACATCTCTTTCTGAAACGGCAACTGAGGAAGTACCACAAGCAATATCGAAAGTCGAAGAAATGAACCAACGGCTGCCATCCTCACGGACGGCAACACTGAAACGCCACCCCGCACCCGTGCGCGGTGAAACTGAACGAATGAAACAACAGATTGAAGATGAAAAATAATAACAAGAACTCTATTCTCGACTGGGAGAAGCTGAGGAGCCAGCCGCCGCTGGTTCAGGCCATCTCCGTGGCGTCACTGGTGATACTGGTGGCGATGGTTTTCACGACGCGGCAGTACATCGTCACCTTGCCGTGGTTCACGTATGTAGCGCTTGCGGGTGGCATCTGCCTCTTTCTCGGAATATTCCTCTACGCCTACAAAGGCCGGTTCCAGACCGTCGGCAAGTATTTCTTCGGCTTTGTGGTGATTGTGTATGCCGCGCTCATTGTCACCGTCTATGCCGGAATCGGCAGCGAGCGCGAATGGAACGACCTCGAGGTCGAATCGTACTATATTCACAGCACCAGCGGAATCAAACTAAAGGGTCCGTCGTACCTTGTTGTCACCATCGACGACCAACCTGTGCATATCTGCAAATACGACCAGTCGCCGGAAACGCTGGTCAAACGCTACGGCACCGACTTCAACGACTCCGTCACCGTCGACCTGACAGCTCGACAGATTGTGCCGCACTTCTACGTGAAGCCCCATGCCAAAATCAAACCGAAAGCCGCCAACGCTGTCACTCCTACAATAGACTGATGGATTATAAAAGAAGACGCATAAGATGTTGAAACCATACAAATATTGTTTCTATAGAATCACGCGGTTCTGGGACCATCCCGTGCATTACACCTTGTCCTATGACCCGCTGACGCAGAAGGTCGATCCGACCCATCTGATATCCTCGATGGGCATCGTATCGCTGCTTCAAATCTCCAACCTCAATACGCTGCTGATCCTGCCCGTTCTGCTGTTCGGCCACCAGCTGTCGGCCAACCTGCTGTGGATTATCGTGGTGGCAATCGCCGTTTTCAACGTCTTCATCCTTAACAAAGAGAAGCTATACGACGACTGCGAGGCCCGGTGGAAAGACGAGCCCCCGAAAGCGCGCAAGAGGAACCGCTGGCTACTGATAGCCTACTTCGTCGCCAGCGCCGTGCTGATGGCCGTGTCGTTCAAGATAGTGTATCTCCCTCACTCAATGACATTGCCCTTCTGGGGATAATTGACCAATCACATAACCGAAATAACCACTATGCACATAGCAGTCTTCTGCGGCTCGTCGCTGCCGCGTAACAAGGAAATCGTCGAGGCCGCCGCGTCTCAACAAAACCACGCCGAGAAATTGATGCATAACATATAATATAAAAGGTATATGAAAAAAGCACATCCGAGGAAGAAATCGACCAAGAAGAAAAGCAATATAAAGAAAGTTATCTTGATACTCGCCGTGCTGTGTGGCATCGTCGTTTCGATAGCCAAATGCGAGAGGGGGCTTTTCGACCACGACAATGCTATGACTGTCAAGGCCGTCATCACCGACGTGAGGCCATTCTACGGCGGAGGATACGGGTCTAAATACAAAGCTGTCTATGAATACTCTGTGAATGGAGGCACCTACAATAGTTCGGACCAGATTGACTATGACACCTACAAGAGACTGAAAATTGGCGACACCGTGTCTGTATTGGTAAACAACAAAGATTACAACGAAACGGAGCTGCTGCTTGAGCAAGACAAAATACTTAAATTTCATATCGATTTTTAATTCACTTCACGTTGCACAATGAAATTGCACGAATGAAACAAGAACAATTATCACAAAACAATGGGACATAACAAGAACAGACGCCCAACGTATCCGGCGGAGAACAAGAAAGGTAAAGGCAAGTCTTTCGTCAAACTGTTGAAGGATTGGCTCGCTTTTGCTCTCGTAGTGATTTACTTTGTGTTTTTAATCATTTATTCTATTGTTACAATCCACGACAATCACATACGGCGGAATCAGATTAAGGACAACCCAGTAGAAACAGAGGCCGTCATTACTCGGATAGGGAAGAAGGAATACTGGAGTGGTCGACACTCAGGAACACCGGTATATTACGACTACTATGTTGGAGACTCTTTGTACCATGGTATGATATATGAAAGAAAAGTCAACAATATGAAAGTCGGCCACACTATCAAGATAACCTACGAGAAGGATAATCCGTCTAATTCAATGTTTGGGGAAACGCTATCACAGTATTAACATCATGCACATAGCAGTCTTCTGCGGCTCGTCGCTGCCGCGCAACAAGGAAATCGTCGTGTCCGGAGCCGGACCGGTCGGGCCATAAACACCCTCCGAAAATTGAGGACACTGTTTTTGATATGAATAATAGACCCCGCTTCCCCCATCATCCCCAACAACCCCCAAGTGCAAACCCAATCCCCCATATACCCATCCCACCAATGACCACCGTCCCCACCTATGCACACCCGATGCAACCTGTCGAGCCCTGATGCAACCTGTCGAAAGCCATCGACCCTCTTAAACTTGTCGATGTTTTTCGAAATGATGCAACCGGACAACCAGTCGGGGTGTATCTCGGTTAAAGGATGTGATGAACTCGGGATGGATGGGATACGGGGAACAACCAGATAGGCGACCATCCAAAATTGAAAAAAAACATCAAAACTGCCTTGGGTTTCGAATATTTTTCGTTTGCAAAAAGTTCTTTGAAGGTATTGCCGGTAAAAATATGGGATAAAAAACCGATTTTTGTTCCATAATTGTACCACAAAAATGGAAAGTCCTGATAACCAGTACCGATTATATAAGAAGAGGTGAAATAATACACCCTCTTCCCTATACAAACCGAAAGGTGCTGACCAAGAATCAGCACCTTTTTTTGTTGCCCGTCGCCGCACGGAACCAACAGAAAACCAAGCGGGAACGCGGCACGTTGCGGATAGTAAGCAGCGCACCTCCCCCTGTTCGGAAGGTCGGGGATAGGGCGAAACCAACGGCGAATTTTTGTACCATATTTGTATCGAACACTAAATGACTCTCAAGTGAACGCTAATGAAGATAACGAACCGATAATCAGTGTATTGGGAAAAATACACCGATGGCGATCTGGTGGTGGAGAGCAAGGTGAAGGACAACGAGGATTTCAAGTTCCGCAAGGTGACGGTGGAGTTTCCGTCCGTCGTAGAGACGCAAAATTTTGCGTCTCCGAATCCCGACAACGCCAAATCCCCCAAACCGAAACCCGAAAAGGACACCGAGATTATCCCGTGGAAGGAAGACGTGCAGGCGTATATGGAAAAGAACGTGCTGCCGTTCCAACCCAAGGCGAAGATTGTGGAGAAGCAGACCAAAATTGGGTATGAAATCCCGTTCACGAGGGAATTCTACAAATACGTGCCGTTAGAATCGAGCGACAAAATCTTTGCCCATCTCAAAGAGTTGGAGGCGAAGGAGACCGAGTTGATGAACAAGATATTGGGATAGAAATCCGCATCTGACGTTTTAAAACAAATTCAATTTGAACCACCTGACATTTTAGAGCATTCTCAGTGCAAAGTATCTGACGTTTTAGGAAAATTATGTATCTTTGCACTTTAAAACCAATGTGCCGATGTTTAAAAGAGATATATGTAACGAACTGGAAATATGGAAGAAAAGTCCACGCAGAAAACCTTTGCTCCTCAGGGGTGCAAGGCAAGTTGGCAAAACAACTGTGGTGAATGAGTTTGGGAAAAGTTACGACAACTATCTTCCGTTCAACCTGGAACGCCCCGACCATAAGGCTCTTCTCGAAAAAGAATTGCCATTGGACATCCTTGTCGAGCAGCTTTTCCTTTTCCACAGGCAGCAGCGCCAAGAGGGAAACACTCTGATTTTTATTGACGAAATACAGAATTCCGCGAAAGTCATCTCCAAACTCCGTTTTTTTTACGAAGACCGCCCCGACTTGCATGTCATTGCGGCAGGATCGCTTTTAGAGAGCTTGGTCAACGTGGATTTCTCCTTCCCTGTCGGGCGGGTGGATTATCTGCCTATGAGGCCGTGCTCGTTTCGCGAGTTCGCGAGTGCCATCGGCAAAAACCATCTTTTGGAGATGGCGAAGGTTTCGGGGATGGCCGATGTGGTGCACAACGAGCTGATGACATTCTTCAACACATATCTGCTCGTGGGCGGGATGCCCGCTGCTGTTCAGGCTTATATTGAAGAACGCGACTTGTTGGCTTTCGACGATGTGTACGAGACACTGCTGCAGGCTTATCGCGATGATGCCGAGAAATATGCACGTGCCGGCAAACTGTCGGATGTCGTCCGCTTTGTTCTGGGACACGGGTGGGGAGCAGCTGGCAGTACCGTGACCTTGAGCGGCTTTGCCAACTCCGACTATAGGTCAAGGGAAGTGGGCGAGGCTTTCCGACTGATGGAAAAAGCCATGCTGCTCGAATTGGTCTATCCCATCACCAACACCTCGGCACCCGCTATGCCGGAGACCAAACGACAGCCGAAACTGGTATGGCTCGACACGGGATTGGTCAACTACGCAGCCAACATCCGTAACGACATCATCGGGGCGAACGACATTATGGACGTGTGGAGGGGTAGAATTGCCGAGCACGTGGTGGCGCAGGAACTACTTACGCTCAACAATAAAATCAGCCAGCGCCGGCAATTCTGGATCAAGGGCGGAGGCGGCGATTCTGCCGAAGTTGACTTTATATGGACCATCGATTCACGGCTTATCCCCATAGAGGTGAAGTCGGGGCGAAATTCGCATCTGCGGTCCATACACTCGTTTATTGACCTCTCGCCCACGGATGTCGCCGTGAGGGTGTGGTCCGGCCCCCTGTCGATAGACGAAGTGCAAACGACCATAAAGAAAAAGAAATTCCGTCTCATCAATCTGCCGTTCTACCTTATTGGTGATATGGAACGGATTGTAAGACAAAATATGTGAGCGTAAAAAAAATACGCGGATTTCAAATTATTTGCGGATAAAAAACAGAAAATAATATGTCTGAAAAGAAAATAATAGACGCTGGAGATACCGAAGGAGGCACTGCGCGAGATACTGTATAATGCTGTCACGCATAAGGACTATACCGGACCGCATATCCAGATGCATGTCTATGCCGACCACATGGAGGTATGGAACGAGGGAGAGCTGCCCGTGGGCTACACCGAAGAGACGCTGATGGGCAACCACTCATCGAAGCCGCGCAACCGCAACATTGCCAATGCGATGTTCATGGCGGGCTTCATCGACAAATGGGGACGAGGTTATAAGAAGATTTAAGTTTCGCATGTTTGTTTTCCAATCATAAGTATCTCAGAAAAAAGCTTTTTGCTGCCACTATCGTATTGTTGGCGATGTCAACACTCTCGTTCGCACACTATTTCCGACCACGGCACATCGTGCCGGGCGGGCGAATTCCCCTTCTGTTTTAGAAGGGGTGGCCGTAGGCCGGGGTAGTAATATATGCATCATCATTCCTTTTTTTATCATCCTCATGCTCGTAATTCTCAACAATGTATTTCCTCAAATCCGCAAGCACG
>CAMHNQ010000119.1 GCA_946186495.1 uncultured Bacteroidales bacterium | reverse complement strand
CGAGCCTACAACGACGCATCTACGAGCCTACAACGACGCATCTACGAGCCTACAACGACTCCCCCTTCGACTTAAAATACAACACCTGATTAGGGCTGTCGTTCAGGAATGCATCCACATAGATGTGAGAGGTGTAGCAGTGGAAACGGTAGGGGTACTTTGGGACTGAAGTGCTGTTCGCATCGCCGCCACTCGACTGACCGGTGCAGGACAGCAGACTTCCTAAAAGTCCGATGATTATGAGGTGTTTTTTCATTGCTTAATGATGTACCTTCCTTTATATTTGCCGGAATCAATCTCCGCGCGGGCTTCGGCAGCGGCGGCGGCATCTTCCTCAGGATCACCAAAGTCTCCGATGTTCAGTCTCGGAACAAACCCCGCCCCATGGAAGAAAGCAGCTTGTAACTTCTTTTCGTAATCGGCGTAGGTCTCGGAGACGCCCAGTTCCTTTCGGTTGGCATTGATTTCCGCAACATCACCCGTCGGATAAATGAACAGCGTATTGCCGATGACAATATTGCTGTTGAATCCAAGGCCATACCGGGTATCGCAACCGGTGTCCGCCTGGCATCTCCAATTCAGGCACTCATCGTAGAAATCCATATAGCTTCGCGCGTCGTAGGTGCCCTCCTTCACCGCTGTCTCGACAATGTCAAATGGCAGTTCGGCGGTTCTGGTTTTGCTGTTGTGAATAAAGATTATCTCTATGGTGCTGGAATATAATTCTCCAGCATTGTCTTCGTTGATATAGCCATACTGCCAGAACAATTCAACCAACGATTGCATATTGGCAGAGTCCAAAGCGGCTGCCGCCTGATAGATTTCATCATCCCAACGGCTTACACTATTTCTGAAATTTCGGTCCCGAGTGCGCAACGAGTCCAAAGCTGCCACAAGTTCCGGGTCAGTGATGATTCGCGTCGTGTCCTTGATTAGGTATAACGTCCGCTGAAATGCCGTGTCTGCATCATACCATTTCGGCCATAACATTCCCCTTTGGGCCAAAATGTGGGCGCATCCCAAGGCGATGTCCAGACGTCCTTGCTTGTTGTAGGAATAAAGCAGCAAGTACTGGCGTAAATCCTTTGAAAAAGGTCGGTTTGCGGCAAAGGCCTTCTCGTAACACCTCGCCGCTTTTTGTCCCAAATCGTTTTCGTCGCTCATTTGGAGACAGGCCAATTCAGCTTCGTTGATGTATTCGTAATACTTTTTCGGGTCGTTTTGTCCCCAAGAGAGGCAAACGCTTGCCCCAAGAAGCAAGATGATAAATAATTGTCGTTTCATATTTTAAAAGTTTGTTTTGTCAGTGGGTGAATTGCCGTCAAGCACGATGCGGAAGCCCATGTCCAAGGCCGTAAGGGAAGTGTCACAGCCTGCACGCATGAAATACTCCAAGGTTCTCACCATTTCGCTGCCCCAAGAACCGCCCTTCAATATTTTAAGAGAACCTTTTGCCGGGCCTTTCGGGTTCTTGTATGTCGTGTTCGGTTTGTAATAATAGGGCGAGAACCAATCGGAGCACCACTCCCTGACATTGCCGCTCATATCATAAAGCCCGAATTTGTTCGGTTGCAGCAGTCCGACCACGTGTGACCGCGCCATGCCATTATCCCAACCCCAGGCCACTTCCGTATAGTCATCGCTGCCGCTGTATTTGTAACCGAACTCACCTCCTGAAGCGGCATATTCCCACTCCGCTTCGGTAGGCAGCCGGAAACGCAGGCCTGTGATGGCATTCAGGGAATCGACAAACCGTTGGGCTTCTTTCCAAGTCACGCGATCGACAGGGTACCTCAAAAAAGGTCCCTCGTCCTTAACCATTTTCCAGGAACGCGCGTTTGAGTTGTAGTTGTACGGGTAATAGGAATGGTTGCTTTTCTTGCCCAACACAGCCTGATATAAATCTTGTGTGACTTCATACTTTCCAATATAGTAGCTTGATAGCATGATGGTGCTGTAACCATTCATGGAATTTGCGTACTTTACTGGTTTGGGAACGTGATAATGAGAGCTATTCATCGAGTCTCCGAAATAATTGGGTTTCTGATAAGTGGCACCCTCTATCTTTACCATGTCAAACCGCACCCCTCGGATCGTGAACGTGAGGGTGTCGTTCTGGGAAAGTAGCTGGTTCGACAATAGGATAATAATAAATAATAAAAACGTGTTTTTCATTTTGTAAACATTATAGGTGGCGATAACTTTTCGAGTTGTCGCCACCTGTCAATTAGTT
This sequence comes from uncultured Bacteroidales bacterium, assembly GCA_946186495.1. Lineage (GTDB taxonomy): Bacteria > Bacteroidota > Bacteroidia > Bacteroidales > WCHB1-69 > F23-D06. The sequence goes on along the minus strand of CAMHNQ010000119.1, from coordinate 3,394 downwards.
TTTATCTGTTTTGGCAGCCGCAATCACTGTTAACTTCATCTGAATAATGAAACCGTGTACGAGCTACAACATACGCATTTCCTTCCTTTTCGATGTCCGCCCCCGTGTAGTCATATCGAGTGTCAGATGAATAGGGCTTTCCTTGAGAATTCGTTCCTCCCCCTGTTGAACTTTCGAAGATTTCTCCTCCCACCAGTTCCCCCATTTTTTCTGGAGTCAAAGAATATTTCGGACTATTTAACGATTCTAATTTTTTCATTTCTTTCAATTATAAGGTTAAACATAACTTCCCCCTTCCCCGCAGGGCGCATCGGCACTTTGCACGACACGTTTCGGGTCTGCCATCCGAAACGGAAAAGTAGTATCTTTGCCGCCGGATTTCTTGTGCCATCGCGTGACAAACATCACAATATATGCGACCTGAGGTGCTTTGCGGCAGGGAACATCGCTATGAGGTCCGTTAACATTATGCGATGCCCCTGCTTGGGCACCTTTCTTTTTCTGCTCCGCCACCGGTCAATTGCACGCCATGGCGGAGCGTTATTTAATGAAGTTGTTCTTGCCTAACCGAAAGAGGTTGGCCTTATTTCGTGTTTGTAAATTGAATTTCATCATTTCTTTTATTGGTTCATGATCATTTGTTCTAATCGCTTTGTTAAAGGTTGAATATGATCATACACTTGTTCGGGTTTAAAGACTCCGCCAATTATTTCTATAACAACTCGCTGATTGGAATCAACAAGAATGTTTGTGGGGAAATGGGAAACTGGAAAGTCACTCAAGAATTCTGTTTTACAAAAAGCAATTGTCTGAAATTCAAATCGGTGCGATTTCAAAAACTCCGCAACATTCGTGGAATCATCACAGGCTATCGCTATGAACATTATTTTGGGATTGTCCTTGTACTCCAATGCAATGCGGTTCAGTTCCCCCATTTCCGTAATGCAAGGTTTGCAACGCGTGTGCCAAAAATTATACCATACAAAGGAACTGTCCAATGTGGTACTCTTGATAGTGTCGCCATTAAGTGCCACTAAGTTTTTGTGTATGAATTTGCTTCCTGCTGGATACGCGGAAAAGGGATTCGCTCCCTCCTGTGCGGTTATCGTGCAAACGATTAGGAGCAAACATATAGCAAAAAATATCTTTCTCATTCGGTTACTTGTGGAACCTGCCCAAGTCAGCTTGTAAGTTCGTTCCCCGCCTGCATCGTACTGGTAGTAGGAAAACCAACTGTTGTCGGCCACTGTCTGCAACCGGTTGTCCTCTGTCCAGGTGTGCGTGCGTAGCCATTGTGTTCCCGTCTTGGATAGCATCACCCATCTGTCAACGTTTCCACAATCATCCCATAGGAATGATTGTGTGACGACAGGAAACGTACCGTTGTCGGTTATAGTGGAGACCTGGTTGCCGTGACCCTCATAACTGTAACGGAAGTCGCTGCTTTTTGTGGTGCTGTGGTTTCCGCTCAGTATTCTGGCATTAACCGTCTTTTTGAGAATCCTTCCGTTAGCCGTATATTTCATCGACTCGTTGAAAGGCAGGGAGTCCCTGCTGTTTTTCCAATAGCCGTTGGCGGCAACCAATCTGTAGAGATTGTCGTATGTGTAATGCCCTTCATAGCGTCCACCTAATCCGCTCACACTACCGGCCGAGTTGGAAATATGCGTGATGTTGCTCGCACTGTCGTAGGAGTAAGTAATGTCCTGCATTTTCGTTCCCGAGGCAATGTAGCTGCGCAGATGTGAAAGACGCTGTAGGGAGTCGTATTCGTAGCTCACCCGCGTGCCGTTGCCGTATATCACGGAGTCTTTGAGTTCGAAAACATTATAGATAATGCTGTCAATGTATGGGTAGCGATATGTTATCGTTTGGGGCTCGATAGGACCAACAGGAGGGTCAAAGGGAACGACAATTCCTCCGCCCATCACGCCATCCGGCTCTGTAAGCCCTCCTTGTACTTGGACAGGCACTATCATATCCCTAATATCCCGTGTCACACTTCCAAACACCTTGTTGAGCATCCCGCCGAGATTGTAGTCATAGTGGACCACCTCCCCGTCGGGGTAGGTCATGCGCTGTATGCGGTTCCAACTGTCGTACTCGTACTGCATCTTGAAGGTGTAGGTTTGGTTCTCAAAAGGAAGCGCAAAAGTACGGATGTTTTGTTTACTTGCAGTCCGAAATTTAGGGATTGTTATCATTGTTGACGCTTGTTGTTTATGAATTCTTGAACGGATTCTTCCCTGATTGAAATTTGCCGATACTTGTGCCTTCCCTTGTGTTTTTTTAAAAGAATGGCTACTCCATTAAACGTTATGCATATGAAATTCGCAGAAGAAAAATCTGATTCTAATCTCAGGACAAACGATTGTTTTAACACCAAGCCTTGTAATTCGCACATCTCTACGTTTTCCTGAATAACATACTGTCTTTCGTCTGGGAAAACAACAAAAAGAGTATCTTCTTCATAATACAATGTATCGTAATTAGCCAGAATGTTGTCCTCACGCAGACAGTTCGGTGGGAATAAAACAGGACAAGTAACACCCTTTTGGTTGCAAAAAAGTTTAGCAACCTGACCTCGCGAAAAAGCACAAAAACCTATAAAACAAACTAACAGGAGAAATTTCTTACTCATGATCCTCACCATTTCTTTGTTTGCAATTCATCGTACGCAATGCTGCATTTTGGAAAGCAACTCTATCAAGCTTCGAAGAGTTCGCATTATCCCTTTTGTAGATATAATGGTTTAGCACTTCGTCTAGCAGCTCATGAGTAAACGTGGCCGCTGGATTACCCGTTAAACCACCATCGTCTGTGCTTAAATTGTCTCTCACAGAATTATCCACACCTAAAAGATATGAAGAAAAACGTTTGCCCCATGAGGACGCCCCCCCTCCTTTATTCGGCAACGAAGTGAATTCTCCGGTTAATCTTCCACCTATAACGACACCATTTTCGTCTCTGATGTCCTCACTTTTTTTAAAAACAAAAGAGGGCGTATTTTCAACGATCTTTACAATAACTTTTTCTGAACGTGTAATAATATCTTGAAATCCATCTAACAATTTTTGCCTGTCAGTAGATGCATCTTGATAATATTGTTCATAATGACACTCGTTAATTGTTAATGTATAACCGGAAAATCGAAACAGATTATTCTTTCCAAAAATTTCTTTCAAATAAGATCTTATCATTTTTTTCGAAAAGTGGTCATAAGCGATAACTGTGTCTCCATTCGGATCCACCAACATCACTGGATTATTCGCACAATACACGTACGGACTCATACTCGGGTACTTGTCCGCCATCGGGTCCACACTCAACCACACGCTCAAATCCGAAGAGTAGTACCTTGCTCCGAAATACGAGTATCCCGTCTCGGCAATGC
>CAMHNQ010000118.1 GCA_946186495.1 uncultured Bacteroidales bacterium | reverse complement strand
TTCCAGTATTGCGAGGTCACCACGGGCATGTTCATCATCTCGAACATCATGTTCAGCGTCTGGTAGGCTGCCGAGGCACCGCCGCGGCGACAGATGGCCACCGCTGCCGCAGGCTTGTTCTGCACGTTGGCGCCAGAAAAGAAGGCACGCTGTAGGGCGGCCATCACCGCTCCGTTGGGCTGGCCGTAATAGACGGGCGATCCTATGACGAGGGCGTCGGAGGCGTTTAACTTCTCCACAATGCGGTTGCAGATGTCGTCATCGAAGGCGCAGCGGCCTAACTGTTTCGCCTGGCACTGGCCGCATGCAATGCAGCCACGCACTGGCTTGTTGCCCAACTGCATGATTTCCGACTCTATGCCGTTCTTTTCAAGTTGCTTGGCAATCTCCGAGAGCGCCGTGAATGTGTTGCCTTTCTTGTTGGCACTACCGTTTAACAATAACACTTTCATTTCTTAGGGGTTTTATTTATGAATCATTTCTGCTTTCCTAAAGACATTATTGTTTTCTTTGAGGCTGCAAAGATACACTTTCCTTTCGACACTCCCGACAAACTCCTTTACAACAGCCGTTGATAAATATCCCTATCGACATCCTTGAACACATTGAAAACCACCTGCTTGACGCTGCAATCGGGATGCGCGTTCAGGTAGTCCTTGACGGTTTGCACGGCGATTTCGGCGGCCAGCCGGTTCGGGAAACGGAACTCGCCCGTGGAGATGCAGCAGAAGGCGACACTTTCGAGATCATTTTCATCGGCACACGACATAATGTTACGGTAACAGGAGGCTAATTGGTCCTTCTGGGATTCCGTCGGGATGCCGTCGGGAATGATCGGCCCGACAGTGTGGATGACATACTTGCACGGCAGGTTGTACGCCTTGGTGATTTTGGCCTGCCCCGTCGGCTCCAGATGTCCTTGTCGCAGCATCAGCCGGTGACATTCCTCGCGCAGCTGCACGCCCGCTGCGGAATGGATGGCGTTGTCGATGCACTTGTGCAAGGGATGGAAACAGCCCAGCATCTGCGCATTGGCGGCGTTCACGATGGCACCCACGCTGAGACGGGTGATGTCGCCCTGCCATAACAACAATTCTGTATTTCCTATGCGGACGCGATGAATGGGTTTGTGGACGCGATGAATCGCGTCCCTACAATCGTCCAATTCCACGATGCCTTTTTCCTGCGACTGTTCCTGCAATTCCTCGTCCTGCAAACGCAGGAACTCCTCGCTGACGGGTCTGGGTTCGCGCACGTTGCGCAGGGCACGGAACAGGTCGCGCTTGCCTTGCAAATCCTCGGGAATCTGCATTTCGGCATATTGCGAGTCTTCGTCAATCAAATACTGTATCAAATAATCTAATCGGTTCATAATCAATATTTTTTGTTTCGTTGGGGCAAATAATTATTCGCCCCTACAACCCCGATAATGCATCCAATACATCATTAATATCCGCATCAATCACAATCGACCGGTCGGCGATCTGGTCCACGGTGAACGCCTCGCCGAGGTTGACGGTGGCGTAGGTGGCGTTCGGGTTCTGCATCGTCCAACGGATGAAGGGGATTTTGAAGATGACGGGCGTGTTGCCGCCGCTGCCGAGGTCGAGGAACAGCACCCTGCCGTCTTTGTGCCGCCGGATAAATTCGGTGTATCGTTCCGAGGCGGCGTGCCAGCCCTCGTCCTCCACAAAGGTCTCGTCGGCGCGCAGGTTGACCTTCATCGGACCGCCGCAGACAGGACAATGCGGAATCAATTCCGACGGAATGCGCATGTCCTGCTGTTCCGCAATCATCCGTTTCACCATTTCTTCGTTGTCGTAAGTTTTTTGGTGACAAGGCTTTGCGCATTGGAACAGACCGTAGTCGCCCTGCGTGTAGAACAACCGCTGTTTGTCAAATCCTGCCTTCTGGAACTGGTGATCGACATTGGTGGTGATGACGAAATAGTCCTTTTCTTTCAGCAGTTTGAGCAGGTTGTCATAAACTGGCTTCGGGGCGGGCACGTAGCGGTTGTAATAGATGTGGCGGCTCCAATAGGCCCAATGTTCCTCCTCGGTGGGAAACGGATAGAAGCCCGCCGAGTACATGTCGGTGAAGCCGTATTGGCGGATGAAATCGGAGAAATACTTTTGGAAGCGTTCGCCATTATAGGTGAAGCCAGCCGAAGTGGAAAGGCCAGCACCGGCGCCCACGACGATGGCGTCGGCGGATTGCAATGCTTTTCGTAGTTTTTCTATTTCCATAATCTAAAAAAAATGCCGCGAATATACACAAAATTTGATATTTCAGCCGTTTGACTTTTGTCAACACAAACACATTTTTGTAAGTAATACTGAAAAACAACAAGTTAGAACAGGAAGAGAAATAAAGTCTATGATATAGCCTTCCTTGGGCTGAATTTGTTCTTCTGCCATTTGCCTTGCGTTTTAGGCGTTTGGTCTCTATCGGATTTCGGGCTTAATTCACGACCATAAAAAACGTGGACTTTGACATTATCCACATTCTGAGGCCGTGAGAATTGCCCGATTCTTCCAGATAAGCCAAAAGCCCACGCTAAAGCGCAGGCATTTACTGACTTATTCATCGGTGTATCTCGTCTAAAATTTCTCACGTTTCAGAATGATACCGAATATAGTAGCAAACGTTGTTGATTAATAATATGTTAGTTTAACTTCTTTTCTGTAATTTTCTGTTTTTTGTTATAATGATATTCAATTGTTTAGTTTGTATTTTTACTCTACGCCTTTTTCTGTCACTTCCCAATGGCCGGTCTTGTCTGAGCCGACTCGACGGATAAGACCCATTTGTTTGAGGGTCGCCAATTCACGATAGATGGTCCGTTCCGAGACATTAAGCGTTGATATGATTTCCTTCGTGGTCGCGCCCTTTTTTTACACTGCCATTTACACTGCCAGCCCTTTTGGCACAATCGGAGATGATAGCAATTATATCTATCTGTCTTTTAGTTGGTTCCGACAGATTTACACTGCCATTTACACTGACAAATTCATCATTTTCACTGCCACAATCATTTTACCTCATAGCTTGTGCTATTTGGCTTGTGCTATTTTTGCGTAGCTATATACCTTTGCTTTGGATGTGTCGGTTGGTCTTTGATGGTATATTGCAGTCTGCCATCTTTTATCAATGGGCTAACGTAAGTACTTATAAATGAGCGTCTACTTCGCATGTTCATATAGTGCATCATCTCCGCCATTGACCGAGGTATAACACAATAGTTCAATAATTCTTCCTGCTTTGACCTTGTGCTATTTTTCCCTTTGCTTGTGCTATTGACTTGTGCTATTTTTACTCCTTTGTATGAGTGAAACTTGATCGTTGCCTTGATGAAATTCGTGGTGAACGAGAAAATGCGTTTCAGTGAGTATGCTTTGCTTATTCTCAACATGCCCGAGCCAAGCGCTTCCACCATTTCCACATCACGAAACACACGCATAAGCTCCTTGTTGCGAGGCGAACTGACTCCGCTGAAAAACTCTTCTTGGGTCATATCGATAGGGAGTCTGCCAGCCGATGTTATCTCAATATGGTCTGAAAAAATCTCAAATTTTGGAGGCACTTCGTTGGTATAATAATCGTTATGAACGATGGCGTTGATGACTATCTCACGCATGGCACGCTCGTCCCAAAGTGGAGAGTCGATACGGCGCTTATAGGTGATTTCACTACTGACATTGTTTTCCACTCGCAATTTGTCTAATACATTGTCGGTAGCCTTAAGGAGCGAACAAAACCCTAATTCGTTGTTGGCAATGAGGATATCACGGTCTTTTCCAGCGTACTTGGCCACCTTAATGGATACATTGTTCTCGTCGGCAAGCAAAAACGCCACGTAGTTGGGTTCGCCATCATCGGTCAACAAATCAAGGTTTTCCATAAAGTGGTTGTTTAACAACAATCCCTTACTTTCGTAATAGATGTGTAACTGACGGAAGGTCAAATTTTTACGAGGCGACCGAATATTTCGGAGAGAATTGCGGACACGATGGGCATACAAGTCCTCGATTTGCTTGGTGGTCATCGGCTCCGAAGCCGTCCCGACACGCAGGAAACACCCCCGCTCCGACAAGCCGTATTTGGTCTTGTAGTAGGGTTTCTCGCTTCCGCTGGCGACAAAGATCTTGATGACAGGAACTTCATCGATACGCTCAATCGTAACATCAAACAGTCCCATCGGAGAAGGAGAGATGCCCATGCGGATGCGGTCCTTGATTTTCAGCATATCGCCGTCGATATCCTTTACGCCAACCGCATTCCCGCTGTCGTCAATGCCAATATAAACCACACCGCCCTCGTGGTAATTGAGGAACGCCACTACTTCGCGCTCGATGTCGAGTTCGCGTGTAAGTTCGCGCTTGAATTCTATGCGGTTGGTTTCTGTAAGCATTCTTTTCCGTTACATTTCCAAACCGCAAAAGTAATCTTTTTCCCGATACCAACCTCAAAAAAGGTTTTCCGAAATTCGCGTCGGGCTTGAAAAATCCTGGAATCATCTCCCCGCTAACCAGCACCCCACCGCCATAACGATCGTGGCAAGGATGAAAATCCAGCCGATGGGTTCGCCCAAGACGACCACCGAGAGGAATGCCCCGATGAACGGTGCCAAAGCAATGCGCTATCAAAGAAAAGTGAAACCAGATACTTTATCAATCATTACCATGTAGTTGCTTTCGGTACTGAAACGGTGTGCAACCCGTCTGCTGGCGGAAGAAACGGATGAAGAACGAAGGGGTGGCGAAGCCGAGGGTGTCGGCCACTTCGGAGATGGGCAACGAGGTATGATGCAGCAACACCTTGGCTTCGCGCAAAAGAGCACGGTTTATCCATTGCAGCACTGTCAGCCCACTCTCGCCACGCACAAGGGTGCTCATGTGGTTGGGCGAAACGCATAGGCGGTCGGCATAGAAGTTGATGGGGTGCTTCGTGCGCCCCTCTTTCGCGAGCAGCTTCAGGAAGCGTTGCATGAACGTACCGCTGCGCGAAAGCGGCTCCTCATGCCTCAGACTGAACATGTCGAGTATCAGTGCATCGTAGAAATGGACTATTATGTCGGTAAACACAGGATTGCGGTCGAACTGGTCGAAAATCATCGTCAGATATTGGTTGAACTGTGCGAAAGCCTTGCTGTCGCCGCTCACCACAAAACTTTCCACAGTACCCTGTATCTGTGGCATTTGGCGGAACACCACGGCACTGGCTGCGCAGTCGCTACTGACATCCTCGACGAGCAAAAGTGCCTCGGGCAGAACAATAGCTATGTCGCCCTCGTGCAGCATATACCGTACCAAGTCGATTTCCACATCCATCGTCCCGCGCTGCACCATGATAATACGTCCGTCAAGGGTTCTATAGGGTCGCCCAAGCTTAAACAGGTCTTCATCTATCATGTTGGCATTCAGAATAATGCCGTAATCGCCAGAATGTCGGTATCCATGACGAACAAGATTGTTCAATGCCACTTTGGTGTCGAGGTTACGTATCTCCATACAAATGTATTATGTCATAAATAACGCAATATTTCTGTAGTTAGCATATGAACTTCGTAGAAAATGGATATTTTTACATTAAATTATGGTATTTTAGATGGTATTACAGTGGTACTTTTGCATTGTAAAAACAAGAAAGACTCAAAACAAAGTTTAATATTAAAATACAACAAGTTATGGAA
>CAMHNQ010000117.1 GCA_946186495.1 uncultured Bacteroidales bacterium | reverse complement strand
AGAATAATGTTGAGACGCAAAATTGCTCAGATAGCCGTAAAGGCCGCAGCCGCGCAACACGGGTCCGTCGGTCTTGTAGCTGAATCGAACCCTCCGGTGACAGTCGTGCCACGTGCACGGGATGATGGTGTTCTCGCCCTCGGGACGATAGCCCCCGAAGGACTTTGTGGGCAGATGGGCGTTGTTCGTCCCGCCGACGGGGACCACGATACCTTTTCAGCCCATCAGAACGGATAGCCTATGCCGAAGTTGACGCGAAGTCCATCAAGGGCTGGAATATTGTAATAAGTGTTAATAGGCCGAGAGTAGTCAACCGTGCCCTCTTTCGTGTATCTGTAGGTCTGGAAAGGTGCGTGGATGCCGACGCCAAGGTCTAAGCGGATGACGAGGCCGTCGATGTCGAGGCGGAGGCCTGCGCCTGTGCCTAAGGCGATCTGCTTGGCGATATTCTGATTGCCGACAAACCCGTTCTGAAGTTCCTCCGTGAGCCCCAGGACCTCAACAAAGTCGGCATAGTCTTCGTCGGTGAGGTATTCGGAGGTGTTGCGCCAGTTCCACACATTGCCGGCATCGACGAAAACGGCGCCGAAAAGTTTCCAAACGATAGGGAAGCGCAATTCGAGGTTCGCTTCGAGTTTGATGTCCCCGGCATGGAAGAAATTCTGGTTGTATTTGGGGCTGTGGAAGTTGCCGGGTCCGTAGGCGTAGGGGTCGGAGGCGCGAAGGCTGTTGGGGCCTCCGGCGTAGAAGCCTTCGGAAAGAGGCGCGAAATTGGAATTCCCAAACGGTATGTTGGTGCCAGCGAAAAGGCGTGTCGCGATGCATATTTTATCCGTCAGGTTGAACTTGTTCCACAGCTCGAGCGTCACCCGGACGAACTGGTTGAACGGGACATTGCCGATTGTCTTGTCACATTCATTCCATTTGCGCCCGAAAAGACTGTAAATGGCGTTCGTCAGGTTGCCCGCTTCTTTGATTTCGAAGTCTACCATGGTGTTGACCGTCCGTTTGAAACGGTAGTCGCTATAAGTGATCCCATAGCTGATGGAGGGGACGAACTCGTCACCGGCAAGCAGCTTGAGAAGTTCCGGGTGCTCGGCCGCATTGTCAATCAGATTGGGCGACTCGGCTTTCATCTTGACGATGGAGAGTGAGAAAGGGGTGACGACATGCGTGATGTAACGGGAGGGGCGGATGAAGTACGAAAAGGCTCCTGAGAACTTGTGGACACCGTATCCGCCTGCGATGTTCTCGTATTTGTATCCGATCCGGTAGCGGGTGTCCCCGTCGGGATGGTTGTTCCCCACCCAGTGCAGATACGGGAATATGAGGGAGGCGTCAATGCCGAATTTGTAGGTGTCCGTGATTTTCGGGTCCCCCGGATGCCGGTCGCGCAATCCCCAGAAATACGCCCCATAGCCCTTGAGCACGAAAGCCTCGCCGCGTCCCATGAGGTTTCGTATCGAATGGGCAAGGGTGAGGTTAGGGCCGATACTGTTGTTGGAACGATAGGTGACATCCGCATCCGCTGTGAGGCTGTAGATGCGCATGATGGAATCGCCGGACGAGCGTAAGAATTGCCGGCGCCGCCACTCTTTGGTGGCAACCACGCCTAAGCCGGACTTGTTAAGCTCGCCTTCGAGGATGTTGTCATAATCGCGCATGGAGAACATGCGCAGGAAAACATTACCTGACGGGGTCAGTTTATAGTCGGCGGATATAAGGCTGAGCAATCCGTTGGCTTTGTTCACTTCCGGATTGTCGGAGATGGTTGAGCCGACCGTGATGCGCAGTTTGTCGTTGAACAGGGATTTGCTGATGGCAATGTTCATGTCATTGGTTTTGCCCGAAGCGTGCACGGTCTGCCCGCTGCTGATGTCAACATCTATGACTTTCCCCATTTTTGAGTTTGCCATGGCGGCATTGAGGCGGCTGTTGATAATGCTTGACAGGGCATACCCGTCCCGTTGCGCGGCCACATTGCTCTCGCCCACGTACATTCCCGTAGTCAGCAACACGGCCGCGATGCCTTCGCGCGTTTCCTCATCCATGGCGGTGAGCTCACGAGTGATGGTCTCGTCGTTCGGCGCTTCGAGGAAGAAATCGATGGCCTTAAGGCCAACCGAATCGAGCAGCCCTTTCACCCGCACGCCCGTGTTGAAAATCACACGGCGTGTCTCTTCGCCCTCCGACTGCACATCCGCCTTCACCTGCTGGGATGCGGAGACGTTCAGCATAGACTGTCCTAAAGGACCGTTGAAGGCGACATGGCTCCCCGAATCCACATGGAATGGCATGATGGGGTATAGATCGGGCGAGTAGCGTATCTCCCCGTCGTCCACGAAGATTTTCCCGCCCAAGTCAATCGCCCCTACAGCGGTGTTATACTGCACGTTGACCGTGCCGTAGGGCTTTACTTGCGCCAGATTCTTCTGGTCTATCGGATAGGTGAGGTCTGTGCTGGGCAGAACCGTGATGTCCACGTTGGCGGAGATACTGTCTAACGGACCGTTCACCTTCCCGCGGATATCGGTCGCCAAGTCACCGTAGACAGGGAAAGGCCCGCCTTGCTCCAGCTTTGCCGGGGAGAAATTGTCGGCAGACAAATCCACATCCAAGCGCATCGTGTTGAGGTTCAGGCCACCGTTCAGTGCCAGATAGGAATTATCGACACTGTAGATGCGCATATTATTGATTTCCAGATTATTGTGTTTCATGATGATAGGCGTGTCTCCCAACCTGAACGTCACGTCGTAAGGTTTGTAGGTGGCGCTTATGTCTATAGGCTGAACTTCGGCGGAGAGGTCCAGTTGTGCTGGCCATCCGTCCGCAGTGGCCTTAGCCCGGATATCACCGTACAGGTCGATGTCCTCCAACTGCAGGAAACTGTTCACTAATTCCATCGGGATGTCATCGAGCCGCACATTTGCCTGGAGGGCATTTTCATACAGATCCGAGGGTGAGATGAAGATGTCCGCCGTTTGGTTTTCGAGATTGATGTCTTTATACAGGATGCTGTCCAACGCAATGTGTCCCGTTCCGCTCAGCGCACCCCCGTTCCGTTCGAGGTCAAGTTGAAGGGCGGCATCGGTGCAAAGGTTGTCCACACTCATCACCCCGTCGGTGACGCTGGCATTGGCCCTGAGCGAGGCGATGGTCTTGCCTTCGGTCATGTTCACGTTCAGTGTCGCTGAGGTGGCGGGGAGCCGCAGCCCGGTACTGTCGTCCGGATGGTCGATATACGGGATAGAGACATCCAAGGCCAAGTCTGACTGTAGGGAATCGGACTTGAGAAACATCGTCACTTTGTTGATGTCCAAGCCCTTCCTTTCGATAATGGCCTGTATAGGACTGCCTTCTGTCAGTGCAATGGCCGCCTGTAGGTCCGGGATGAGACGTCGGAGCGTGTCCAACACCGTCAGGTCTTGTAGCGAGACAATGGACTTGACAAACGTAGTGTCTGTGACAACCCCCAGCACCGGCTGCATGTCGTTCACCAGGCAGAGGGCATGCATCGGACTTTGCGCGTCGAGGGTGAGGCCCTGTGTGACAAGATACAACGCCGTGGTGGAGTCCGTTTTGAAGTCAAGGTCGAGGTAGTCGAGGTCGAAAACCTCTCCCGCCACGTGTGCCAGCACATTCTTCATTTGGGTATGGTAGTCCACATTCATCCGCTCCGGCATCAGGAAGTCCGATACGCGGAACTGATGTTCCGACTCCGCCTTCAGGCGTAGGTCCTTGTCGGCCATCGTCACCGGCAGATGCATTATTCCGGCCACAGTCTTGTTCGCCAGTTCGGCGTCAAGCGTCAGGCCGGAGACATTGATGTTGTCGTAGATGCAGTTGGTCAGCTGCAGGGCCAGTTTGCACTTCGTTTTTGGGGAATGGAGGTCCAGCCCTTCGCCCTTCGCATGGATTTCGCCTGACAGAGCCACGAAGTGGCTGTCGTCGAGGAAGGGGCTTGCGTCCACCTGCTCGACATTCACGAACATGTCGTAGAGGTCGTCGTCGATGTCATAGAATCCTTTCAGGGTGGCCATGCTGCCGCGATAGCCGGCACGTCCCGAAAGGTCAATCCGCAGGGTTTCGATGTTCAGTTTCGCCGCCGCCAGGTCCACTCTTGCCCCGAGGGAGTCGGAGCGGGCGTGCAGGCCGTCCGAGTGGATCATGTCGGTGTTCAGATCCACCAGTGCCTGTCCATGTATCGTGTCCAAAGGCAAGTGCAGCGTACCGAGCGAGAGCGAGAAGTCGCCTACGTTCAAGCGGCGCGCTTCGTATCGGTTGCCCCCCACATCCGCCAGCACATTGGTGTTAAGGGTTTTAGCGCGCAAATCCAGCCCCAGCGGATTGAGCACGAACCGTACATTGCGAAGCTCGCCATCCGGTATGTCGAAAGCCATCGGGGTTGAAGTCGTGTCCTCTTCGGTCTCCTCCTCCGTGTCGCGAAGGACGATGCCGACATATGCATCTGCCAGCTTCAAGCCGTGCAGAGGGTAATGTCCCTTCGCGATGTTGAGTCCCGGACACGCCACGTCCAAATTCCCTACGATTGCATCAATGCCGACTGCGGCTATCAGCGTGTCGGAGTGGATCGTCGTCTGCTTCAAAAGCAGATTGTCCACCAAGATGTTGCGTGCCGTAAAGTCCGTGTTCGGGATACCGTCTCCGGGTTTTTCGACATTGCCTTGCAAGCGCAGGGTGTGCACGTAGATCAGCGTGTCCTTGCCGCGATGACCGACAAAGAGACTGTCTATTTCAATGTGAAGCGGCAGGTCGCCCGTGCCCTTGTAGGCGCGGTAGAGAATCATCGGGGAATGGTGGAAGGGGGACAGATACAGCCGTCCGAGATCCACGTCATAGTCGGTTCGCTTGTTGACTTCCGCCAGGCATTTCCGCAGGACGGCTGTGCGGGCGGCGGGTGTGACCAGGACGGCCGTCACGGCAATGAGCAGCAACAGCACAAGACCCAGCACGGTGCCGAGGACCATGCACGGTATTTTCCAGAACAGTTTCTTCCTACTCACGGTTTGTCTATGCCTCCCGGGACATCTTTCTGACACGAGTGATTTCCTGCCGTGCAGGCGCTGTCACTTGCCGGCCACGTCGTCGCGCCTGTACAGTTCCGGGACGGCTGCGCCAGATGTGCCGGCGATCATTCCTCCGACAAACGCCTCGAACGCCTCTTTGTCAAATTCCTCTTTGGAGCAGGCGATGATGAACTCTGTTCCGTTCATGGTTGTGAACCACCCGGTTTCATGGAAACCGTTCTTCAGGTAGAATCTGCGTCTCCGTTCCCTCTGTTCGGCGTTGTCACTCTCCTCGAAAGGACTCTCGTAGGAAAACCAGAACGGTGTCTCTCCGTAGTGCTCCACAATTGCTTTGAACGCCTTGCTGCCGATGCCGCTTGAACGCAGCTCCGGGCAAGTCGCGAAATAAACGCCATAAACTCCGGACTCGCCCCTGATACCGAAGAAAAATCCGACAAACTTATCAGGAGTCTCGTCGGGATAGACCCCAAGCAGGTCGCACGGTATTTTGTCAAGGTAAGCGATGATAGTGTCCATGCTCATTGGACGCTCACTTACCGGAAAAGCTTCTTCGAACAGCTTTTTGAGTGCGGGAATGTCAGGATGATTTGGAGTAAGTTTCTTAAGAATCATAATGTTATCTTTTTTTGATGATTGCAAATCCTATTTCCCGCAAAAATACATTTTTTTTTGCAACATACTGCATTAACCTCTATTATTCATACTCCTTGCATCAAATCACTGTTCACTGTTCACTAACCACAATGGTCTTTTTACCATAAAATGCTTGTTACCAACATAATGCTTGTTGTCATGAATAATGAAGGTTAATATTGCGTGGTCGAAGTTTTTTGCAGGAAGGACGGGATTTTGGTTTTTTAGTTCGTCACAGAGAACCAAGAGCTTACAAAATATGTCGATATGAATGCCGTAGGCAAGCGGATGAAAGAGGCTTTCGGAACCTAAAA
>CAMHNQ010000116.1 GCA_946186495.1 uncultured Bacteroidales bacterium | reverse complement strand
CGGACTCGTTCTGGATGTCCGTGGTGTGCAGGCCTGTGGGCACGTCGCACGGCTCGACACCCTGTTCGAGGGTCGTGAAGGTCATCTCGTTGCCATAGGCGGTCGTACCGTTGAAGGTGATGAACGCGCGGAAGGTGTAGCCCGTGTTGGCGGTGAGGCCGGTGAGGTTGTAGCTCAGGCCCGTGCCGGTGGCGTTCACCGTCTGGTAGGTGCCGCCCGTGGTGGCCTTCCACTGGAAGCCCTTGGCGGTGATGGTCACGTTGTCGGGGTTCGTGATGGTGCCGTTCAGTGTGGCGGTGGTCTGCGCGACAGCCGTGGCGGCCGTGGTGGCCACCGTCGGGTCGGTCTGTTGCGGGCCAGTGGTGTCGGTGGGCAGGCTGAACACGGTGATGTCGTCTAAGTAGATGCCGTAACCGTAGATGCCGTAGCCGGTGAAACAAATCTGGTAGGTGGCTGTTGCGCTCGGCAGCTGCACGGTGTCAAGGTAGAAGTCTGAACCCGTGGAGGTGGTAAATGCTGTGAGGCGCACCCACTCGGCGGTCTCGGAAGTCCGGTAGCTCACCGATACGGAATCGACGACGGCACCGTCAGGATATTGTCTGTGGTGGAAGGAGACTGCCGGGTTGCTGACGCCCGTGAGTTCCAGGATCGGCGAAACGAGACGTGCGGATGCTCCTGTCGTGTAGGGGAAATAGGCACTGTTGAAACCGGAGACTGAATAGGTGCCGCTGACCGTCCAAGATTCGCTGGTGATGGTCTCGTTGGTCCAGCAGCCCAGGTCGCCGCCGTCGAAGTTTTCCACATACGGGAAAGAAGAGACATTGGAACACTCGGTCTTGAAAGTGGTGGTGCCGGAGTACGGGGTCGCTTCGCCGCCGCAGAGGGCACGCACTTTGACCGAGTAATACGTACCGGACATCAAGTTCGTGACGGTGAACGGGTTGGTGTTGGCGGAAACTAGCGAATCGCCGACCAAAATCTCCCAAGACGTGGCATCGCCGTTTTCCGTCCATGCGATGACGGCGGAGTTGTCGGTGATTCCGCTGACCGACACGGCCGTGGGCGGCGGGCAGTTGGGAATCTCCTGCAAGGTGATGTCATCCACATAGAAATAGGTGTAGGCGGAGGAGTTGTAGGCGTTCTTCAGCGCAAGATATCGGCCGGTTCCGTTGTAGTTCGTCAAGTTCACCACGATGGGATCCGTGGAATATTCGGTGCCTAAAGCAAGGCTCTGCACCGGAACAAAGGTGCTGGCGTCGGCAGGGTCGGTCATCACGCCCACTTCCAAGCGCGCGGTGGTAAGGGCAGAGGTTTTGGCGTAGAAAGAGAGCTGCAGGGTCTGGATGTCAAGGAGTTCGTCTAACTCGGGCATCACTGCGATGGTATTCGCATCGGAGTTGGAGAAATAGAGGCAGCTGAAGCCGCTCAGGGCGTTGTAGTCATACACGTAAGGGTAGGTGCTGTTCGTGCGGTTCCAGCACACCGGCAGCGGATTATAGTAGGTGCCTCCGATGTTGTCGCCCTCGAAGTCCCAAGTCTGCGGCACGGAGTTGATGACAAGGCAGGCGGTTTGGAAGACGACCGGCTCGGTGACCGCGCTGGTGTCGCCGGCGTCGCAGATCGTGCGGAGGGTCACCGTGTAGTTGGTGGCGGGTGTCAGGTTCGTCAAGACCACGGTGGGGTCAGTGACCGTGAAAGTGGAGTCGTTCAGGGAGACCAGCCACTGGGCATCGCTCTCGGAGGCCGGGGTGATGACCATGGTGGCACCGTCGGTGTTGATTTCCGCGAAGCTGAGGGCGGCAGGTCTTGCGCAGCTCACTGCCTCCACGGAGAAGTTGTCGATGGCGGCCGGCGGCTGGTTCTCAGTGATGCCGTCGTTGTGCCAGGAAAGATAGACGCGCTTCACGGTGTTGGCGTAGGAACCGTCTAACAGGGTGCTGAAATGCTGCCAGGTGTCGCTGCTGTTGAAAGTGCCGATGAACTCGGAGCCGGCGGGGTCGCTGCTGTTGCCGCTAAACACCGCCACGGGGTTGCCGATGAATACGCGCAGGTTGTCCCAGGTGCCTTCGGCATAGCATCTCCAGTCAAAGGAGAGGGTGAACTCGCCGGCATCGGAGAACTGGATGTCGCGGTAGGCCCACACGGCGGAAGTGTTGCCGGAATAGTGGTAGTTGGCGACGCTGTCGTCGGTGATGTATAGGGAATAGCCTGTGTCGGTGGCCGCAGTGTCGAATACCCAGTGGTTGGCGGCGTTGCCGTTCACCAACGTCCAGTTGGCGTTCTCCACGGTGTCTTCAAAGGTGCAGGAGTAGGGCAACATGGCTGGCATTGTGCCCAACGTCATGAAGTTGCATGCATTGGACCACTCGGAGTTTCCGTCGGCGCAGACGGTGCGCACATAGACGGTGTAACTGGTGTTCGGGTCCAAGTTGGTGATGGTGAAAGGATTGGAGGAGACAGAAACCACGGCGTCTTCGTCGGGCTGGCTGCCGGCCGGGCCGTAGAAAGCCTCCCATTCGGTCTGGCTCCCGTTGGCGGTCCAGCCGATGACCGCTTCCGTGGTGAGGACGGCGTTGGCCGTCACGGCCTGCGGACGCGAGCACTCGGGCAGCAGATCCAAGGTCACGTCATCCACATAGAGGTAACCGGTGGAGGTCGTGCGGATCGCCACGAAACGGCCGGTGCCGGTGTAGCTGTCTAAGGAAATCTCAAACAGTTGGTATGCGGAATTCGCCGTCAGGTCGCCGCCCACCTGCACGAAAGTGTTCTCGTTGTGCGGGTCGGTCATCACGCCCACCTGGAAGGTCATGCTGCCGGAGTACGGGCTTTGGGCGTAGAGGGAGAGCTGCGTCGTGTTGACGGGGATAACGTCGGTGTTGAGAGCAGGAAGGGCCGCCGTGTTCGGGTTGTAGAAGTAGAGCTTGTACGTGCCCGTGTGCGTGCCGTAGCTCTGGCAGTAGGGCGTTTGGTAGCTCGGGTTGCTGCGTGTCCAGCAGCGGGTCAGCGGATAGTCGGTGCCCAGGAAGTCGCTCTCGAAGCCGCAGGTGTAGGGCAGCGTGTCAATGGCCACGCAGTTGGTGACGAAGGTCACGGGCAGGGCGTTGGTCTCCGTCCCGTCGCCGCACAGGGAGGCCACGAGGAGGGTGTATTGCGTGCCGGGCAGCAGGTCGCTGAGCGTATAGACGCTGTCCGTCACGGGGCTGTCCGCAATCTGCGTGTAGGCGGTTTCGCCCTCGCCGATGTAGTACAGGGTGTATTCATTCGCGTCCTGGGCGGGAGTCCAGGAGACATTCACGGAAGTGGTGGTGATATTGCTGACGGTGACGTTCTCCGGACGGGCGCACGTCGGAATCACTTCCAACGAGACATTGTCCATGTAGATGGTGTTGTCGTAGTTGTATCCGTAACTGGTGTATTGGCCGGGATGGATGCGCAGGGCCACAAAACGGGCCGTGTCGTCAATGCCGTCGTAAGAGGTGAAGAAGGCTTGGTATTCCGCATATTCGTCCGTCAAGCCCGAAATGGTGTCTAACGGCACGAAAGTGGAGGTTGAGGCAGGGTCGGTCATCACGCCCGCCACGATGAACCCGTTGGTGTCGTAGGTACTCAGTTTGGCCCATAAGCTGAGTTGGAGGTTGTGGATGCTGATGTCGGTCATGTCCAGCTCGGGCAGCGCGACATAGTAGTCGCCGGAGCCGTAGGTGGAGAGGCAGCTGCCTGACACTCCGTTGTAGGAATAGACCGCAGGGTACTCGTAGTTGGTTCTGTTCCAGCAGGCGGGCAGCGGGTCTTCGTCGGTGCCGGCGATGTTGTTCGTCTCGAAGTCCCAGGTGCGGGGCAGGGTGGTCGGCACGCACTCCGTGTTGAAGGTGAGGGTCTGGGCGGAAGCCAGCAGGGTGTCATCGCTGCAGATGCCCTCCACGTACCAGAAATACTGGTATCCGGGGGTGAGTCCCTGCAGCACATAGACGCTGTCGCTGTTCAGGGTGACATCCTCCACCACGCTGAAAGTGGTCTCATCGGCGCGGCGGTAGCGCACGTTCACGGTGGGGGCGTCCGTCTGCCACGTCAGTTCGGCGCTGTAGGTGCCGACGGTGACAGCATCCAAGTCGTGCGGACGCTCGCAGACCGGAATGGCGGCCACGGCGAAATTGTCGATGCAGAGATAGTAGCCGTCGTTGGGGATGGTGTCGCGGGTCAGGGCGATGTAGCGGTTGCCTGTGTAGCCGGTCAGCGGCACCTCGATGATCTGGAACTCGCCGTTGGTGATGGTCGTGTTGAAAATCCGGGTGAAGCCGGGCAGCGGGGAATTGTTGTTGGCGGGTGCAGCCAGCGAGGCATTCTCGTTGGAGATCCAGACAGAGACCTCCTCGGGGTCGGGATCTCCGCTGTAGTAGCTGTAGGCCTTCGCGTAGAAAGAGACCTGCAGGCCGCTCGTCAGGTTCATCATCGGCGATACCAGCCAGTCGTTGTGGCCGCTGCCGCCATAGCTGCTCGAATACATCACGGCGGAGTGTTGCCCTTCATACACTTGGTCGTCGTATTGGTTCGGACGCCAGCTGTAGTTAGCGTAGCTCTCGGCATAGCCGCCGTCATAGATGCTCCAGCACACAGGGGCGGTGTTGTTCTGGTTGAGTGCGCCGGTAGAAATCCAGTCGCCCTCGAAACCTTCCGTGTAGGGGAAAGCGTTCACGGTCTCGCAGGTGGTGTAGAACATGGTATTGTTTGCGGCACTAATGTCGCCGCCGCCGCAGTCCGTGCGCACGTAGGCCATGTAGGCGGTGCCTGGCAGCAGGCCCGTGAACGTGTGGAAAGTGTCCGTCACAGTCGTCCAGACAGCCTCGGCGGGGTCGTCGGAGAGCGGGATGGCACACACTTCATAGCTTCCCGTGGAGTTGGGATGCCAGGAAAAAGCGGCACCGCTACTGGTGATGTTGCTGATTGTCAGGTTGTCGGGAGAGATGCAGGAGGCCCCGCCCGTGAAGGCGAACAGCGTCTTCGGGATGAAGTCCACCACATCGGTGACCTCAGAGCCGTACGAGTCGTAGGTATAGAGACTGGCGGCGTTGGAGGCAATGCCCGCGAAGGTGGCGGAGCTGTAGTTGCCGCCCGGTGTTAGGCTCACGTCGAGCAGGAGGTTGCCGCCCTCGTACAGGAACGGCGTGCTGAGGTTGAACACCAGCGTGTCGCCCGACAGCGCTAAGGAGCCGGTATAGACCACCGCGCCGGGTGCCGGAAGCGGATTGCCGCCGGTAATCATCGGGGACGTGACGGTCCCTAATCTCAAGGTCACTATCTGGCCCGACCAGGGGGTTAACGGCGTGCTGCTGAAGAAGAACTTCATGCTCTGGATCTCGCCGCCCACCATGTTGGAAAGCATCCCGGCGGGATAGACGACCTGGTTGTGCTGGGCGACATCGGCCCAAAGACCATAAACCGGCACGTAATTGGAACTTTCCGTGCCGTTGGCCACCAACTGTGTGTTCACCTGCGCCGACAGCGAAAGACAGCTGACGCCGATGAGTACAGTCAACAGAATGGACAACAACTTTTTCATACTTTTGATTTTGGTGAATATTACTGTTTGTTGATGTTTTTGACTAATGCTAATCGGCTGCAAATTTACTACTTCTTTTATAATTTTGTCGGTTGTTGATAAATTGTTGATAAAAAAAGGGAGACCCTTCCGGACTCCCTTTGAAATCATCATATAGGATTTACGCGAGATTCGCGCGATACGCGGAGATTACCGCTTCACCACGAACGGCTTCGTCACGGCACCAGCCTCTGTGGTCACGCGCACGAAGTATAAGCCGTCGGCGAGGTCGGAGACGTTGATGGCGGTGGTCTCGCCCGTCATCGGGACGGTCTGCACCAATTTGCCATACACGTCAAACACGTGCAAGTCTGCACTCATTTGTACATTATGCATTGTACATTGTACATTGACGAAGTCGTTGGCCGGGTTCGGGAACACCTTCACGCTGTTCTCCATCCAGCTGCTGATGCCCACGTTGGTGGTGTGTGCGGTGGCAGAGGCCGTCCAGTCG
>CAMHNQ010000115.1 GCA_946186495.1 uncultured Bacteroidales bacterium | reverse complement strand
TTTTTTAGACTGTTTTTATACCATAGGCGGTCAACTTATTTCAGGCATTGACATTACGGGAGTCGGTATTGCGTCACTAACATCGTTCTTCTTTTAATGGAATTTTTTATTTTTGCAGCCTAATGTGTTTGCATGAACACGGTTGTGAAAACGCGAAAAAGAAAAGAATTTAGGACGAAATGACAGAACAGGAACTCTTAGAATTGTGCAGCCTCGGTGAATCCACCACGGTTCAATATAAGTTGGAATTCACTACCCAAAAGCAGATAGCGGAGGAGTTGGTGGCTTTTGCCAACACTCGCGGCGGCGTCATTGTGTTTGGTGCCGAAGATAAGACAGGCAGGATGGTGGGACTTACTTTCGAACAGGTGCAGTACACTTCGCGCGAACTGGGAACTACGGCCAACGATTTTGTCCGACCGGTCATATATATCGAAACCGAAACTGTGAAGCACGAGGGTATGGTTTATGTGGTTGCTTACGTGAAAAACGGTGCTTACAAGCCATACAAAGACCTCTCTGGAAACATCTGGGTGAAACAGGGTGCCGACAAACGCAGGATAACCGAAAATGTGGAAATACGGCGACTGTTGCAAAACTCACGTCAATACCAAGCCGATGCCGACGGCGTGGAAGGCACTTCGGAGAACGACATCGACACAAAGACACTTGATGATTACTTTAAGAACGTGTTCAACAAGCGACCCGATGAGTTTAAGGTTTCTGTCGGTGCTGTGTTGAAGAATGCACATATTACTGACGAACTTGGCCGGCTAACCGTTGCCGGACTGTTGTTCTTTGCCAAAGACCCGCAGCAGTTTCTCCCACAACACTGCATCAAAGCCGTATGGTTTTACGGCAATCATATAGGCGGAACAGAATATCGCGACAGTCGCGATATTACCGGAACCATCCCTGAAATGTACGACGAAGCTATCCGCTGGCTGAAATCCTGTCTGAAAAGACCACAAAACGGGCAATCGTTCAACAGCATCGGAGAGTTGGAAATATCCGAAGTAGTGTTGGAAGAGTTGGTTCAGAATGCGCTGGTGCATCTTGACCTACTGAAACCCGCCGCCATACGTCTGTTGGTTTTCGATGACCGTATAGAGATTGTCAATCCTGGCTGTCTGCCTGATGGTCAGACCATCGAGGAGGTTATGTTGGGCAACTCCGACCCCAGAAACATGTTGCTGGCCCAGTTCGGATCCAACACGATGCCCTATCGGGGACTGGGGTCCGGCATTCCCCGTGTGATGGCCTCCGGCTGCGATGTGGAACTGATCGACCGGCCCGACGGCAACCAGTTCATCGCCCGCGTCTGGCGTACTACCCAAAAGAACGAAGATACTACCCAAAAGGCTAACAAGGAACTGATTTCCGCTACCCAAAAAGAGGATGTCACTACCCAAAAGAGCAAAGTCACTACCCGAAAGCCGTTGAACACTACCCAAAAGAGAATACTTGACTATTTGAAAGACTACCCCAAGGCAACAAGACAGAATGTGGCGGATGCATTGGGGAACATCACGGTGAACGGTGTGAAATTCAACATCGGCCTGCTACAGCAATATGGCGCACTGGAACGCAAAGGTGGCCGTAAGAACGGGGAATGGGTGGTGATTTGGAGAGACGTTGACGATAACGTTCCATCTACCGAGCCCTTGCCCCTACCGACCAACTGCTAACTGCTAACTACTAACTGCTAACCCATTAAACCCCAACAATATGAAAAACCAACTATCCCTTTTCGTGGCCACCCTCGCCACCCTTTTCATCACCCTCACCGCCTCCGCCCAGGGCGAGTGGAAGTGGGCGCATTACTGGAGCGGCGGCGATGGCTCTTTGAACGACTATTATAATGAAATCACCAATACCGCCTTTGACGAAGAAGGAAACATCTATGTTTACGGGACAATGGGAGGAAGCCCGCAGTTTGGCGAACTCACATTCCAATTCGTCAACAATGGAACAGTGCTAAACAATAATAATCGTTCTATTCTTTTGGCGAAGTTTGACACTTTAGGGAACATGCTTTGGTTCAAAGTTGTGAAAAACAATGCTTCCATGTCTCGCCCTCATTGGATGGAGATAAAAGGCAATCAAATCTATATTTCTGGCAATTACGAATTGGAATCTGTTGATTATAATATGAACAATGTTTGGCTTTACTTTTTGGACACTTTAATACGAGGGTATCAGGTTCATGATATTCCTATTGAAAACAGGACACCCCCTTATAGATCCGGACTCTACACTTTCTTTACTGTGTTGGATTTAGATGGACATGTTATAGAGAATCATTTTATAGAAGCTTTTTCAAGAGAATTGGACCATAATACAGGGCAACAGGCGCAAATTTTCTTTTGCGATGGTCTGTCTACGAGCCGTTCCCCCTTTCATGTTGATAGTGAAGGGAATGTACATGTTTTTACACAAATATCATATTTCGGGAACGAGGGGGATCCATATTCGATTGTTATAGATTGTGATACGAATAAAAAATATGATTTTTATTTTTCAGGCAATGCGGATCCTTGGCTCGGAGATGTTTCGTTTAGAAATGGTATGATGTATAAATTTTCGCCTTCATGGAATTTGGTGTCTGCAAATACTTTAGTAGATACTACAGACGGAATAGCTACATCTTTTGAATTTACTGGCGATAGCGTTTCCCCTCGATATATACCAAATATTACGGGACTATCATTCGATGAGCAAGACAATATGTATCTTTCAGGCTATATTCAATTAGTTATGTTTAGTCCTGGAATGGGAGCAGAAAGCCATAACTATCCGATTCATATTTGGTTTGACGAATCACATAATATTGTCATAAATGATATAACAGCTGCCGAGTACTGTAATTTTATTGTAAAATATGATAGGAATGGTAATGTTTTATGGACGAACCAAATACATACATCTGGAGGGGACACCCCTGTAAATGGTTCAGCACGATGTTTGTGGAATGGCAACGATTTTAATGACAATTCTGTTTATATACTTGGCACGGGGGCCTATAATGACGCTGCGTTAATTTATTTTGATGATCCGAATCATCCTCTTCAAAGATACCAGAACACTCATTCGGGTGTGTGCTTCTTTGTTAGATATGATGCAACTACAGGGTATTATGTGAATCACGGTATAGCACCGGCTCTGAACGCGCTTTCAAGTACAAACCCCACAGTAATAAACAATCGCGTTTTTGCACTTTCCCGTTGCAATTCAAATACAGAATATTGGCTTTCAATGTGGAGGAACGATGGTTTGTTTATTAAAGCGGATACGATTCATAGTGTTAACGAAATAGCAATACATAGATGTATCGGAACATGTGCTAATGAAAGCGGTTATCTGATGGTTTCTTTAACAGCAAAAGGTTCTGTGTCATTCGACAATAACGTTTCGGTTAATTGTCCATCTGAACATTCCAACGCCGTATTCGCCCTCTATCACGACCCCGAACTCACCCAGCCCTTCGTCCCCGACGATTCCGTGGGCATCGACGAGTACTACCAGAACCGCGAGCGCGAGATCTACCTCTACCCCAACCCCACGGACGGGCATACCACCGTGTGCGGCTACATGTACGGCTACCGCAGCATCGAGCTGCTCGACCTCCAGGGCCGCAAACTGGCCACCCTCCTGGATTCGCCCCACGGCACGTCCCTGCCCGAAATCGACCTCTCGCCCTATCCCTCCGGCACGTACCTCGTGAAGATCAACTTCGAGCGAGGGGTGAGCGTGGTGAGGAAGGTGGTGAGGAGGTAGCAGTTGTTGCGCTGGCGGGGCAATGAGTGATGATGAGGTGATGGGATAATACGTGAAGATACGAGTGATACGAGGAGATAAATTTTTGTCGCTAAAGATATTTCGTTCTTGACTTTTTTTATTTTTGCGGTTGAAATATCGTTTTAGAAGTTAAACAAAGAAAAACAGAACCATGTGTACGTATAATATAACATTGAACGACACGCTTGTAGAACAAGTGCGCGACTCTTTTGACGATGAACAAGCATTGGAGCGTTGGTTGCAAGAGCAAATGGAACAGGCTTTGTTACAGCTATATAACAGCCAACGTAGGGTCGTGTTGTCAAAGGCCCGCCAAACCATTGAGCAGATGCGTCAGCACAGCGAAGAAAACGGCAATTCCGAGCTGACACTTGATGAAATCAATGAAGAGATCCGTCAAGCCCGTTTAGAACGCAAAAGCGCCGCACTATGAACACTGTTTATGCTGTTTTCGACACGAATGTTCTGATCTCGGCTTTGCTGTCAAAACGAGAAGATTCTCCGACGGTGCTTCTGCTTAACCATGTGCTTGACGGACGCATTGTTCTCGTTTATAATGAGGAAATCGTGTCAGAATACCAGGAAGTACTGCATCGTGACAAGTTCGGTTTCAGCGATGAGCGCATCAAAACCGTTCTTGAAGTGGTAAGGACAGGTCTTTGTCTTGGACGGACACAAAGCAATGAAATATTCCCCGACCAAGACGATGCCGTCTTTTACGAAGTGGCACTGTCGAAAGAAGGAACGTTTCTTATTACGGGCAATCTCCGCCACTTTCCGAAATCTCCAATTGTGGTCACCCCTGCCGAAATGATAAGCATCTTGGAGGGGAAGAAATAAAGCATCTATACGCTTGCCACTACTAACTACTAACTACTAACTACTAACTGCCAACCCATTAAAAACCAAAACAATATGAAAAACCACCTCCCCCTTTTCGTGGCCACCCTCGCCACCCTTTTCGTCACCCTCGCCGCCTCCGCCCAAGGCGAGTGGAAGTGGGCGCATTACTGGAGCGGGACAGGAGGAGAACCTGGACAGTTATATAATTATGTCACTAATACGGCATTTGACGAGAATGGGAATATCTATATCTGGGGTGTAATGGGAGGTCAGCCAACTTTTAACGGTTCGACCTTTCTGTTCATCAATAACCCACAAGTTTATGGATTAAGCAGACGGACTTCTTTGTTGACCAAATTTGACTCACTTGGCAATATGTTGTGGTACAAGGTGGTGAAGTCAAAAGAAAGGGAATGTTTCTCTCATTGGATGGAAGTGAAAGACAACAAAGTCTATATATCAGGAAATCTATCAATAGGAGATGTGGATAATGATGTATCTACGTGGCTCTATTATTTTGACACGCTCATCACAGCCTCACAAGCACACGCGATACCAGAAGACCAAAGGCTCCCCCCCTACAAGCCCGGAGTTTACACTTATTTCGCTACTTTTGATTTGGATGGCAATCTGCTTGACAATCATTTTGTGAATGCTTTAACAAGGGAGTATGTTGGAGGAGACATCCGTGGTGAGGAGCCGCTGTGTCTGCCTGGACTTGGATGTGCTCCTGTTCATGTTGACAATGGGGGCAACACTTACGTGTTCACTAAATTATTTTATAATGGGGATGAAAGCGATCCTTATACCATACAGATTTACGGGGATACTAACAAAGAATACGACATATACCTGCCAGGTACTGTGAATTTGACCCAATCCGCTTTGTATACGGGTATGATGTATAAATTTTCTCCCAGCTGGGAATTGCTGTATGCAAAACCAATGGTGGAGCACACGGAAGGAATAGCTACTTCTTGGGCGTTAGTTGGGGATAGTGTCAACCAACTTTACAGATTATACATACAAGGGCTGTCATTCGATGAAAGTGACAACATGTATGTGTCAGGTTATATATCATTAGCTATAGGTTCAAATCGTGGCGAAGGAATACATCAATATCCTATCCACATATATTGGGACAGCACGCATTTTTCAACGATGCAGGATTGGAGTTCAATTGATGAAATGCCTTTCCTTATCAAATATGATACCAACGGGAAAGTCCTTTGGAATAACCAAATATACACAGTGGGCAGTCCTAAACCAGGTGCTCAAAATTTTGTGGGGGCAACATGGAGAGGTAGTTTCTATGCTGACAATCACATTTACGTTGTAGGTCATGGGGCAGTGAAAAGCGCTGCATCATTGAGCTTTGATGATCAAGGTCACTGTTTACAACCATTCACGGACAACCACTTCACAACGGCTTTTTTTGTCAGATATAATGCGACTACTGGTCAATATACAAATTACGGGATTATTCCTGCTGAAAATGCCCAGCCAGCGCAAATACCGGCTGT
>CAMHNQ010000114.1 GCA_946186495.1 uncultured Bacteroidales bacterium | reverse complement strand
AAGCGTCGTCTCCTAATCCGCGCCGGCTCGCCCAAATAAAAAAGTTGATGCGTAAGCCCTGCACTTTTTTTTGAATTTATTCAATAAATTGTGTATTTTTGCGGTTTGTTTCCTAATCATATAAAATATTGATCAGTAATGAATTTGTATAAAAAACAAACCCTTATGAATCATAAACATCTACTTTTTATTGTGTTCGTCCTGACGGTGTGTCTGTTCCCGTCGTGCGGCAGAAAGGAAAATAACGGCGCAATGCCACAAGTCAAGTTCGAGACAAAGGTGCTGAAGCATGAAAAACGCACCTACAACGTGTCGTTTCCGGCAACTTTGGAAGGCACTTCGGAAGTGAAGGTCTACCCGCAGGTGGAGGGCATCATCCGCTCCAAGAACTACACCAACGGCACGCGCGTGCACAAGGGGCAGACCCTTTTCGTCATCGACCAGACGGAATACCGGTTAGGCGTGCAGTCGGCAGAAGCCAACCTCAGCGCGGCCAAGGCGCAGATGGAGACCACGAAGCTGCAGTACGAGTCGAACCAGGAGCTGTATGCCAAGAAGGTGATCAGCGACTACGTGCTCAAGACCAGCCTGAACGCCTACAATGCAGCCAAGGCGGCGGTGATGCAGGCGGAGGCACAGCTGAACATCGCCCGCACCAACCTCGGCTATTGCACCGTCACCTCGCCGCTGAACGGGTACATTGCCAGCAACGGCTTCGATGTCGGCGATTTAGCCTCGCGCGGCGCCTACCTCTGCCAAGTCAGCGACAACAACACGGTGGACGCCAAATTCTCCATCACCGAGAACCAACTGCTGGGAATCACCAAAGAGTACAACCTGAAAGTGACGAACAAAGGATTGGAGGGACCTAACGGAAAGCTCATCGGCGATGCCCTGCCTGCACTGAAGCTGCAGCTCAAAGACGGTTCCATGTTCGCGCATGAGGGAAAGGTGACCAAATTGGACGCTATCGTGCAACAGAGCACCGGTACGGTGACCTGCACCGGCTCGTTCCCCAACCCCGACGGCATACTCCGCTCCGGACTGTCGGCCAACATCGTAATACCCATCTCCTCCGACAGCATGCTGTGCGTGCCGCAGACGGCCGCCGTGCGCCTCCAAGATCAGATGATGTTTTATCGGGTCAAGTCAGACGGTACCGTGGAAGGTGTCCTCTGCCATGTCTTCCCCTCTAATGACGGTACGGAATATTACATCGAAGACGGTCTCAAGGTGGGTGACGAAATCGTCACCAACGGAGTGCGTAAACTTTCTAATGGCATGAAAATCAGATAACGATGGAAGAGAAAGTCAAGAAAACCAAGTTTTTTGTAAAGCACTGGGTGGCGGCTTTCGCCGTCGGTGTGATTATCCTCCTCGTAGGTCTGTTGAGCATCTTCACACTCCCTATCGAGCAGTACCCCAACATTGCCCCGCCGATGGTGACGATTTCGGCATACTACAGCGGCGCCGACGCCAACGCGGTGATGAAATCGGTCATCATGCCCATCGAGGAGCAGGTGAACGGTGTTGAGGACATGCTGTACATGAGTTCCACGGCGAACTCGAACGGCAGCGCGGAAATTTCCGTCTATTTCAAACAGGGCACCGATGCCGACCAGGCGACCACCAACGTGCAGAACCGCGTGAACCAGGCATTGGGTCTGCTGCCTGCCGAAGTGACCACCCAGGGTGTCACCGTGACCAAGAGCGTGAACGCCATCCTGCAGATTCTCAGTTTGGAAAGCACGGATGACAAATTCGACCAAAAGTTCATCTCAAACTATTTGGACATCAACGTATTGCCTGCTATCAGCCGTGTCACCGGCGTAGGCCGCACCACGCTGCTTGGCGACAAGTATGGCGTGCGTATATGGCTCAAGCCCGATGTGATGGGTATGTATGGGGTCACACCCGATGAAATTGTCGCGGCCCTCAACGAACAGAACCTGGTGTCTCCCGTCGGCAGTTTTGAAAGCTCGGTCAACAAGATAGATATTGAATACAACGGACTGCTCAACGACATGAGCGAGTTCGAGAACATCGTGGTACGCGCCACCCCGGACGGGAATGTGCTGCGCATTTCCGATGTGGCGGATGTGGAGCTGGGTACGAAATCCTACGACTTCCGCACCGATGTCGATGGTCATCCGGGCGTGTTGTTCATCGTCAACCAGGCACCCGGTGCCAACGCCACCAAAGTGAACGCGGAAATCAACAAAACCATTGAGGAACTTTCAAAATCATTGCCTGCCGGTCTGGAATTCAAACAGTTGGAGACTTCCGACGACTTCCTGAACGCCTCCATGCACAGTGTTATCGAGACGCTTATCATCGCCATCATCTTAGTGATTTTGATTGTGTATCTGTTCCTGCAGGACTTCAAGGCCACCATCGTGCCTTCGGTCTCCATCATCATCTCCTTGGTGGGTACCTTCGCCGTCGCCAAGGTGGTCGGTTTCTCCCTCAACCTACTAACACTCTTTGCGTTAGTGCTAGCCATCGGTACGGTGGTGGATGACGCCATCGTGGTGGTGGAGGCGGTCATGGCCAAGTTGGAGTCGGGCTACAAGAGTGCGACGGCCGCCGTCAACGACGCCTTGAGCGAGGTGACCGCCGCCTGTATCTCCACGGCGTTGGTCTTCATGGCGGTGTTCATCCCTGTGACCTTCATGTCGGGCACCTCCGGCACCTTCTTTAAGCAGTTCGGTATCATCATGGCGGCCTCCGTGGCGCTGTCGGCCGTGTCGGCTTTGACCATTTGTCCCGCCCTCTGCGCCTTGCTGTTCAAGCCGAAGCAGGAGGACGGGGAGAAGAAAAACCTAAGCTACTATGTGCGTCTGGGTTACAATGCGGCCTATAGTGCCATCGAGAAAAAATACATGAGTGGTGTCGTCAAGTTCATGAAGAAACCTGCCTTCTCGTGGATTCTGTTGGCCGTCTTCACCGCCGGCATGGTCTGGCTGATGTCCACCGCACAGAAGGACTTGGTTCCGCAGGAGGACCAGGGCTTCCTCATCGTGGATGTCACGATGGCGCCGGGCACCTACCTGAACGAGACGCAAACGACCGTCAAGAAGCTGGAAGATCACATCCGCACCAGCGATGAAGTGGAGTTGGTGGGCGGCATCACCGGCTACTCCATGATGAACGGCGGTGCGGGCACCAACTACGGCACGGTGATGGTGCGTCTCAAGAACTGGGAGGAGCGTTCGTTCTACAGCATCGCCGGCCTGCAGATGGACATCTACATGTGGGCGATGGAAAACCTGCCGGAGGCGGACGTCACCCCGTTCCAGATGCCGCAGATTCCCGGCTACGGCACCGGCTCCATGATGGAACTCAACCTGCAGGACCGTTCGGGAACCGGCGACAACCAGGCATTTGTGGATATGGGTGTTGAATTCACCAAGAGGATGCAGGAGCGGCCGGAGGTCTCCACCGCCGCTGCCTCCTACTCGCAGGACTATCCCAAGTACCGCCTGGAAATCGATGCGGCTGCCTGCAAACGCAAAGGCATCTCCCCGAAAGAGGTCATCAACACCATTGGCACCAACCTTGCCGGACGATATATCGGCAACTACATCCAATACGGGAAAGTCTATCAAGTGCTGGTTGAAGCGGGCAAAGAATACCGCATGGATGCAAGCACCCTCAACCAGATTTTCGTCCCCACCTCGGGCGGAATGGCACCCGCGTCTGAATTCGTCACCTTGAAAGAGGGTTTGGGATCCTCGCAGGAGCGCCGTTTCAACTTGTTCCCGTGCTATAACATGTCTCTCATGCCCGCTCCGGGCTACACCACCGCACACGTGCGCACCGCCATCGACGAGGTGATGGCCGAGGTCTTCCCCGCCGATTACGGCTACGAATACGGCGGCATGGCCCGCGAGGAAGCCGCCAGCGCCGGTTCCAACGAGACCATCCTCATCTACGGCATCGCCATCCTGATCATCTACCTCATCCTGGCCTGCCTCTACAATTCCATCTTCATCCCGTTCGCCGTCCTCTTCTCTATCCCGTTCGGCCTGTTCGGAGCCTATCTGACCATTCGCCCGCTACAAACACTGATGGGCGTCGGCGCCAACATCTATGTACAGACGGGTGTCATCATGCTGATGGGTCTGGTGGCCAAAACCGCCATCCTGATTACGGAATTCGCCATCCAGAAACGCGAGGAAGGCATGCCTATCTTCGATGCAGCCATCGGCGCTTGTAAGGACCGTCTGCGTCCCATTCTGATGACCGTCGCCACCATGGTGATCGGCATGATCCCGCTGATTATCGAAGGCGGTGCCGGAGCTGTCGGCAACAAGTCGCTGGCTCTTACCGTTGTGGGCGGCATGATCGTGGGTATCGTCGCCATTCTGTTCGTGACGCCGGCTTTCTACATTTTCTTCCAGAAAGTGCACGAAAAGCTGACTCCAGGCGAAAAGAATGAGGAATTAGAAATTAGGAATTAGAAATTAGAAATTATGAAGAACTTACGTACATATATGATGATATTGATGGGGATGCTGCTGTTTTCCAGCTGCAATCTCTATCGGAAATACACATCCGACGCCACCGTCCGGGGCGATGTGATGGGCGATGTAGTGAATCCGCAGGACACCTTCTCCATGGGTGCCGTGGACTGGCGCACCGCATTCCCCGACCCGCTGCTGCAGCGGCTTGTGGAGACCGCATTGGCCAACAACACCGACCTACGCGTTGCGCAACTGTCCATTGAGCAAGCCCAGAACAACATCAAGGCCGCGAAATGGGGTTATGCCCCCACATTGGCGTTCACCCCGCAGGCTTCCTACACGCACCAGGGGACGGGGGCATTCACTTTCCAAGTGCCTGTGACAGCCAGCTGGCAGTTGGGCATTTTCGGACAAACCACCACGAATGTGCGGATGGCCAAGTCCCAGGCCTCCTACGCCCAGGACTACAAGCAGGCGGTGCAGGTGAATTTAGCCGCATACGTGACCAGCCTGTACTACACCCTGGTGATGCTCGACCGCCAGTTGGAAGTCGCTGTACAGACCGGTGCCTTGTGGGAGGAATCACTGGAATCAACCCGTGCCCTGTACGATGCCGGTGTCGCCCAAAGTCCTGCCGTCTATCGGATGGAGGCATCGGTGGCGCAAGTGAAGACTGACATCGTCGATTTGCGCAACAGCATCCTTTCCACGGAGGCGCTCCTTTGCAACCTTTTAGCCGAACCGCCGCACCATATCGAGCGTGCGCCTTTCGGCACTTTCAAAATGCCGGAGCAGCTGCATGTGGGTCTCCCTCTGCGCCTGCTTGACGCACGCCCCGACGTGCGCATGGCCGCGCGTAACATGGAACTCGCCTACTACGGCACCCAGCAGGCCCGCCAGGCCTTCTACCCCACCCTCACCATCAACGGGCTCTTCGGCATGGCCGGCAGCCCCGTCCAGATGCTGGGGCAGGCCTTGGCTTCACTCACGCAGCCCATCTTCGCCGGTGGAAAGCTCCGCGCACAAGTCAAGAACGCCAAAGCGGACCAGGAAAAAGCAAAACTGGAGTTTGAACAGGCACTGCTTGACGCGGGCAGCGAAGTCTATGAGTATTTTAATGATTGTCAAGCTGCTGGACAAAAAGCCGTTTTTATCGAAACCCAAGTCAATGCGCTCCAGGAAGCCTACAATGCGACTTCCGAGCTGATGATGAACGGCACCAACACCTACTTGGAGGTGCTCACGGCACAAGAATCGCTTCTGACGGCGCAACTCGCGCAAGTGGAGAACCGGTTCGAAAGCATCCAGGCGCTCATCAACCTCTACACGGCATTGGGCGGTTTCGGACAGTAATACCATGGGCATCTACATCAACAACGGCAACGACAATTTCCGGATGAGCCGGAATAGCGAATATGTCGATAAATCGGGTTGAATCGCAGTCGGCAATGAACAATTTCATCGAATACTCGATGATAACCCCGCGCAATGTGGCCCGCTTTTTCGGTTTTACCAAAGACGAAGTGCGCACCTTGTCCTCAAAATTCGGCATGGACTTCGATGACTTGGAAAAATGATATGATGAATACCGGATTGGCAGTGAGCTTTCCATGTTCAACCCCAATTCGGTGATACAGGCTCTATACAGCGATTGGGGCGAAAGCTATTGGGGCAAAACAGGGGCATACGACACCGTATCGACTTATATCCGCATGAACTACGATGGCTTGAAGGATAATATCATTTTTTTAAGTTTCGCATGTTTGTTTTCCAATCATAAGTATCTCAGGAAAAAGCTTTTTGCTGCCACTATCGTATTGTTGGCGATGTCAACACTCTCGTTCG
>CAMHNQ010000113.1 GCA_946186495.1 uncultured Bacteroidales bacterium | reverse complement strand
TCAAATTATCAGTTTGTTGCAAAAATATTTTTTTAGAGTGTCAAAGTCAGGAAAAGGACAACAACCTCAACTCTATCGTTGGAAACCATGTGAAAATGTATGAATCAGAAAAATGCATCGTCCATGTACCGCGTAACAAAGTAGTGGTAATTCAAGGTTTGGAAGATTATATCGTAGTGGAGAACAACAACATGCTGCTCATCTGCAAGAAGTCGGAAGAACAACAAGTGCGACAATTCGTCACCGACATACAGGTGGACTTTGGCAAGGAGTTTGTGTAAAAGTCAACCGCATGCCGCGGTTTTCCTCATGGAGAATGCCGTTTTCATAGACCATATTGCCGTTTACGAATGTATGGGTGACTTGTGTGTGTGTCACAGTTCCATCGTAAGGAGTCCAACCACACTTATAGCGTAACTTCTCATTGGAAATCAACTCGTTGGCATTCATATCAAGAAGTACTAAATCAGCAAAATAACCTTCACGGATAAAGCCGCGCTGTCGGATCCGATACAAAATGGCGGGGTTGTGGCACATAAGTTGCACCAACTCCGTCATTTTTAGATTGTTACGCTTGAAAGCGTCAGCCATCAGGGACAGATTATACTGGATGGACGGGAAACCGGACTTTGCGGTGAAATAGTTTTCCGTGAATTTCTCTTCCCGCAAATGCGGCGCATGGTCGGATCCAATTGTGTCTATATACCCGTCTTTGACCCCCCGCCAGAGCGCAAGTCTGTCGTGAGCGGATTTGATAGCAGGATTGCATTTGATGGCGAAACCGCAACGGTCATAATCACGCTCGTCAAACAGCAGATAATGCGGACATGTTTCAGCTGTTATCTTCTTATTTTCCAGCGGAGTAGCAGAGTCAAAAAGCAGAAGCTCGGCACGTGTGGAAATGTGCATGACATGCAGGCGCGCACCCGTCTGTTTCGCCAGTCTCACGGCTTTTTCAGTAGAGCGGTAACAGGCCTCCTCCGTTCGGATCTGGGGATGCAAACCGGCATTCGGCATCCGCTCGTTTCGTTCAACCAATTCTTTGTAATGCTGCGTGTTACGCCTGATAATTTCCTCGTCTTCGCAATGTGCGGCAATCAGACAGGGCGATTCCCTGAAAAGTGACACCAAAACGGAATCCTGGTCTACCAGCATGTTTCCAGTGCTGGAACCCATAAAGAGTTTGACCCCACAGACCTGTTCCGGGTCAGTCTTCACGATTTCAGAGAGATTGTCATTCGTGGCGCCAATATAGAAAGAATAGTTGGCCAACGACTTCTCCGCCGCGAGATCAAATTTTTCCTGCAAAAGAGCTTGTGTAGTGGTTTGCGGTACTGTATTCGGCATCTCCATATAGGAGGTCACACCGCCAGCCACTGCCGCCCTGCTCTCACTACGGATGTCGGCCTTCGTTATCATACCCGGTTCCCGGAAATGCACATGTTCGTCGATGACCCCGGGGATCATGTATTTGCCGCGGGCGTCCACTATGATTGCCTCTCCCGCATCGAAGAACTCGCCTTTCCTGACGATTTTGGCAATTTTCCCGTCAGAAACGAAGACATCTGCTTCAAAGCATTCCCCCTCGTTTACTATATTGGCACTTTTGATATAATAGTTCATTTGTGAAACATATTGATAACGGATAATTTATGATCAGGAACTATAGCCACCGGACACCTAATCAGAACCGTCCTCCGGCACCGCCGCCGCCAAAACCGCCGCCGCCGCCGAATCCGCCAAAACCACCAAAGCCGCCGCCGCCAAAGCCGCCGCCACCCCGGTATCCTCCCCCGTAATCGGTCCAGACATTTCCGCCATAGTGAGAGGGCGGGAAGAATGACCCTCCGTAATAGCCACCTCTGGAATTGCTGTTACCGCCGTCCTTGTGCTTGCTTGAAAAGTAAAGAATGACCAAGATAATGATGGCAACAAAAAAGAGAGCGGCTATCACTTCCGGGACGTCGCCGGAATCATCGTAAAGCCTCTCCACACTGATTTCACCAGCCGCCAAAGGCAGAATATAGGCCAACGCGGAATCGATGGCCGCATTGTAATCCCCCTCGCGCAAAGATGGCATCATCTTCGTTTCGATGATACGTTTGGCGATAGCGTCGGGGATGGCCGCCTCCAAATCGTAGCCAACTGCGATATAGACCTCCCCCGAGGTCTCATTGCGAGGCTTCAGCAGCAACACCACCCCATTGCGCTTGTCATCGGTGGAACGCACACCCCACTGCTCCCCAATCTCATAGGCAAACTCAGCTGCCGTATAGCCACCCAAGTCGTTGACCGTCACCACGCAGACCACATTGGTGGTGGAATCATTGAAAGCCACCAGCCTCACCTCCTTCTCTTGAATCTGTTCAGAAGTGAGAATCCCCGCAAAATCATTGACCAAGCGCGGTGGATTCGGAGCAGGCGGTATCCCGCCCCTTACACCGCCATTGAAGAGCGTACTTAATGCTATCAGTATGATTAACAGGCGCTTCACTGCCGGAAAACTATCGGATTAGTTGAAATTGAAATTCACATCAGGAGCCTTGTCAGCACCTTCTACAGCCTTGAAATAGCCTTTCTTGTCGAAGTTAAACATACCCGCGATGATATTGTTCGGGAATTTGCGGATGTAGCTGTTGTAATCGTTTACCGTCTCGTTGTATTTGCCGCGCTCCACGGCAATGCGGTTCTCCGTGCCTTCCAACTGCGCCTGCAATTCCAGGAAATTCTGGTTAGCCTTCAACTCGGGATAACGCTCCACAACGACCATCAAACGACTCAGGGCTGAACTCAGCTGCTCTTGAGCGGCCTGGAATTTTGCTATCGACTCTTCTGTCAGATTGCTCGGATCCACCTGCACGGAGGTGGCTTTCGAACGAGCCTCGATGACCGCCTCCAAGGTGCCTTTCTCATAATCGGCCGCTCCTTGGACAGTTTTCACCAGATTGGGGATAAGGTCCATGCGGCGTTGGTAGGCATTCTCCACATTAGCCCAGGCTTTGGAACACTCTTCGTCCTTCTGGACCATTTTGTTATAGGGTTTCACAAACATGGCAGCCAGAACGATGACAATGCCAACAATAATCAGAACGGTTTTTAAAATTTTGCTCATTGTATTAATAATTTTGGTTTTTAATAGACGCTATTTGTTCGTATATAACCTCCGCCGCACCTAAGTTCTGCGACACATATCGCTGACAGATACTGCACGTTTGGACATAATAGTCGGGGTTGTTGTCAAATTGATACAGAATATCACACATTTCCTGGGCTGAAGAGACAGAAAAGGCCCCTTTTTGTGCCACAAGGTTGACCGCTTCGTTAAAACGACTATAGTGCGGGCCAAAGAAAAGCGGTTTCCCATACACGGCGGCCTCCAGAATATTGTGCAACCCTGTCTTGAACGCACCGCCTATGTAAGAGACGGTGCTGTATTGGTAAAGCCGGCTCAAGATGCCAATAGTGTCAATGACAAGAACTCGACAATCAGACAACGATTTTTCATCCACAGAGGAATATTGAGCCGTTCTATATGCTTGGAAAGTCTCTTTCACTTCTTCTGTTCTATTGATTTCATGCGGAGCAACAACCAACTTGTATCCAGGAAATTTCTGCAAAACTTGTGCCAACAGTCGCTCATCGGGACCCCACGTGCTGCCCGCAATGATAATCTTGCTCTCTTGGCAGAATTTTTCCATGAAAGGAAACGGTTCGGCCTTCTCGGCAATGGCTTTTACTCGATCGAAACGCGTGTCACCGCAGACCGTGACCTGCTTTACATCAATACTTTCCAAAAGGATCCTGGATTGTTCTGTTTGCACAAAGAAATGTGTGGCCGCCCGCAGCTGTCTGGCGAACCAGCATCCATACGGTTTGAAGAAATGTTGATTCTCTCTAAATATGGCGCAAATATAATAGTAAGGTATGGATTTTTGTGAAAGCTGCCGCATATAGTTGAACCAGAACTCGTATTTCACGAAGATGGCCGCTGAGGGATTCACAATGCCAACGAAACGCCGGACATTACGGGGCAAATCCAAAGGCAAATAACAAGCGTAATCTGCGAGTTTGTCTTTAACTCCCTGTGCATAGCCGGACGGGGAGAAAAAGGTGGCGAGGATTTTGACATCCGGTTGTTCTTTCTTGATTTTTTCAATAAGCGGTTTGGCTTGTTCATATTCCCCCAATGAAGCGCAGTGCACCCATACGGGCGAAGCTGTCCCGGAAAAGACCCTTTCCAATTCGGCAAACAGACCTTTCCTGCCGCGCACCCACAACCGCGCCTTCTCATTAAAAAGCGCTGCACACCGGATGCCTAATCCATAAAGCCAAATCCCTATCGTATATAAGAGTCGCATATTAGTGTTTGCTTTATCCTGCTCTCTGACTTACCATCACATGCCACAATCCACAAGTCTATCGGTAATAAAAAGTCGTTGTTGTCTTCTTCTCGTACAGCGGGATATTCCACCCTGCTTTTAACCCAATCAGACCGCTGAACTGGCTTTTCATATCTTTGGTGGGACCCTCGAAGAAGACGTAATTGCGGTTCGGCCTGGTCCACATTTCATGAAATTCCAATCCTATGAAGAAATTCAACATGCGGTTCTTGCGCACAAACTGATAGCCTATGAACTGGTTGAGCACAAAACCACCTGAACGCCGGTCATAGCCTTTGGCGTAATTGTCGTCCAACTGCGGATATTGGTTGCTATAGTCGTCGAGGCGCAAGCGATGAGAGAAATATCCTGCACCGAGTTTGATCCAAATGCCGGAATTTTGCCAACGGTCGACTGGTATGATCTTTCCAAAGTCGGCCTGCACCGTCCAATAGCGCCCCTCCGCCATGATACCGCCCTGAGAGACGAGTCCGTTACCGTCAATGACCGTTCCGTCGCTGTTGGCCAGGGTCCCGTTGAAGAAAGTCGGATCCTTAAGGTTAGCGTTGAACATGTAGTCCACATGAAACCCGACGGTCCAGTTTTTCTTCGACTTGAATGTGAATCCCGGTCCCACTCCGAAATTCCCTTTGAACATCGTCGCCAAGTGGCCAACAGGGAGCATGTAAGACATATGCGCATCGAGCCAAATCATATTGGCGCCAGTGTCAACATAGTCCTTGCTGGAGAAATCCGTCTGATAGACAGGCTTACTTCGCTGAGCATCAACAAATTGTGGAGCAAAAAGAAAAAAAAGCGCGGATAAAAAGAGAAAAAGATGCGGCAAGCGGAATCTTGCCACATCTTTTCCGTTAAGTGAATTTGTCATAGCGTTAACCATCGTTAGTTCGTCCTTCCTGGATAAACCTTCAAGGCTTCCCGCAAACACTCGACCGCCTTTTCCAAGTCGGGGACGTTAAGGCAGTAGCTGATACGGACGGCGTTCAAACCTTGGTCGCGGCTTCCCTCAGAGAAGAAGCCGGTTGCAGGGGCGAACATCACCGTGGCACCGTTGTAGCTGAAATCCTGGAGCATCCAGCGGCAGAATTTGTCTGAATCATCAATCGGAAGGCGCGCGACACAATAGAAAGCGCCCTTCGGCATCGGGACAAAGCAGCCGGGGATATTGTTCACTCCGTTCACAATAGTGTTCCTGCGCGTTTCATACTCGGCCACCACATTGTCGAAGTATTCTTTCGGGGTATCAACGGCGACCTCGCCAAGGATTTGGCCGTACAAGGGAGGACTCAAACGGGCCTGGGCAAATTTCAAGGCAGTGGCATAGACCTCCTTGTTATGGGTGATGAGCGCACCGACACGAATGCCGCATGCACTGTAACGTTTTGACACAGAGTCTAATAAGACAACATTTTGCGCGACATCAGTGAGCTGCATCACTGAAAAATGCTCAGCACCATCATAGCAAAATTCGCGATAGACCTCATCGGCGAAAAGGAAAAGGTCGTGTTTTTTCGCGATCTCGCCCAACTTCAGGATTTCCTCTTTGGAATAGAGATATCCTGTGGGATTGTTGGGATTGCATATCATGATGGCTTTCGTTTTGGGCGTAATCATCTTCTCGAACTCCTCGATAGGAGGAAGTGCAAAGCCGTCCTCGATGGAGGAGATGATGGGTTTCACAACCACACCACTCATATCCGCAAAACCGTTGTAGTTGGCATAATAGGGCTCCGGAATGATAACCTCGTCGCCTGGGTCCAGACAAGCGTTGAAAGCGAAAAGGATTCCTTCGCTTCCGCCCACGGTAACCAGGATTTCGTCAACATTCACTTCGATTCCGACAGAATGGTAGTATTCTACCAATTTCCGCCTATAGCTGATATTGCCTGCGGAATGGCTATAGGCAATCACTGGAATGTCTATATGTTTTGCGGCTTCACGCATCGCCTTCGGGCTTTCTATATCGGGTTGACCGATGTTCAAGTGATAAACGTGTATGCCACGTTCTTTTGCAGCATCAGAATAGGGCACCAATTTACGGATTGGGGATGCCGGCATGTTTTGACCTTTTTGAGAAATTTTCGGCATATCTTAATATTATTTTATTGAAAATCAATTATATATATATTACTATAAGATTTTGCA
>CAMHNQ010000112.1 GCA_946186495.1 uncultured Bacteroidales bacterium | reverse complement strand
GCGATGGTGACGGACTCGTTCTGGATGTCCGTGGTGTGCAGGCCTGTGGGCACGTTGCACGGCTCGACACCCTGCTCAAGCGTGGTGAAGGTCATCTCGTTGCCATAGACGGTCTGTCCGTTGAAGGTGATGAACGCGCGGAAGGTGTAGCCCGTGTTGGCGGTCAGGCCGGTGAGGTTGTAGCTCAGGCCCGTGCCGGTGGCGTTCACCGTCTGGTAGGTGCCGCCCGTGGTGGCCTTCCACTGGAAGCCCTTGGCGGTGATGGTCACGTTGTCGGGGTTCGTGATGGTGCCGTTCAGCGTGGCGGTGGTCTGTGCGACAGCCGTGGCGGCCGTGGTGGCCACCGTCGGGTCGGTCTGCACAGGGCCTGCGTTGCTGCAATCCGTGGTGAAGGTATGGATGGTGGTGCTGAGAATATCCTCCAGGTCAAACACGGTGTAAATCTGAGTGCCGTCGGGACCGAGGATGGTGATGCCCACCTCACCGTCATAGTCGCCGCTATGCCACACAAGGCTGGTGGAGTTGTTGTCGCAAAGCATCAGATGCATCGTGTCAACAGAGCCCTCGCCGGAAAGTCCATGATCAACGGCTTCCAAGGTTGCAATGGAGACGCCACCCTGTTCCACGGTCAAGTATCCGTAGTTCCAGCCATCGCCGTAGTCGTCGGAGAGGATGAAGGTGTATTGGCAGGCATCGGAGGCTGCGCAATTCGGGGTGGTGAAGGTGGTCGTCTTGTAGGCGGACATCTCGTCGCCGCAGTCGGCTTTCACCCGCACCTGGTAAGTGGTGAGGCCGGTGAGGCCGGTCAGGTTGTAGCTTGTCGTGTTGGCGTTTGCAACCGTCCAGTTCGCCGCAGTGGCCGGTTTGTACTCCACAATCCAGCCGGTCTCCGTCCCGGTGGGTGTCCAGGAGACGGTGGCCGAGGTGTTGCCGATGTTGGAGACGTTCACGCTGGCCGGCGGCGGGCAGGTGTTGGAGATGCAGGAGACCGTGAGCGCGAAGCCGGCGTACGGCACGCTGCCGTCGGAAGTGAAGTGGATGGTCAGCGGGCCCGTGGTGGAAGTCAGCAGCGGAACCGTGAGGCCGGAGCCGGTGTATTCGCCCAGCATGGTCCCCGAAGTGCCGGCGCCGTCGTAAATGCGCAGGTAGTCCCAACTGGACTCCGTGGTGGAAGTGCCTTGGATGGTGATCGCGTTGCCCGCAGTCTCGGGCTGGAGGATTATCGTCACATCGCAGCTGTTGCTGTAGTTGCCGTCCGGGCCGCCGTCGTCATAAAGCACCATGGCGCAGGTGGTGATGGTGTGGGTGCCGGAGTTGGGGATGTTCATCGAACCCGGAGTGGCCGAGGCCTTATTGGAGTACGGACTCTCTTCGCCGCCGCCACAGTCGGCCTTCACATAGAAGTCATAGGTGGTGGCTGAGGCAAGGTTGCCAACGGTGAACGGATTTGTGGAAGTTTGCACCGTGGTGCCGTTGCCGGGGGTGAAGCCCTCCGCGCCGTACTCGACCACCCAGTTGTTGGCCGTGCCGTTCTCCGTCCAGCTCAACGTCACGGCGTCAGATGTCACGTTGGTCACTGTGAGGTGCGTGGGCTGCGGGCAGCTGGGCGCCACCGAGATCACCACATTGTCAATATGCCCTTGATTGTAGTATGCTCCGGGCACGTAGCTGGCAATGTCCATCGGGGCCATCAGGGCGATGCGGTCGCCGGCGCCGCTGTAGTTGCTGAAGAACAGAATCTGGGTGTCATAGTCTGTGCCTCCGGAACTGAGGGTCACCGTGTCTATCGGCTGGAACGTACTCAAATCGGTGCCGTTCATTGCGCCCACCACGAGGCAGAACGGATAGGAGGTGGAGTAACGTCTCGCGTCGAATGTCAGCTGCAACGTGTTTATGGGGTAGGTGTTGGCATCTATAGGAGGCAGGATGGCGTATTGGTCGGAATAGGAGCTCGACGTGTAGGTGTAGAAGTGCAGGCTGTAGCTGCCGCTCTCCGCGTAGGAGGAGCTGTAATACACATACGGATAGGCCGTGTAGCTGCTGCCGGTGTTCACAGCATCCCAGCAGTTCGTGAGGTTGTTCGGCCCGGATGTGACATTGGAGGTGTGTGAATAGACGGAGTCGAAATTCTCGGTGTAAGGAAGCTGGGCGAGCGGGATGCATTCCGTGCGGAAGGAGAAGGACTCCCAGGAGCTGATCTCGTCGGCGGAGCAGAGGGCGCGGACATAGAAGTCGTAAACCGTATTGTCGGACAAGTTGCTGAGATAGGCGGCGTTGTTCGTGACGAGGTCGGAGGACGCCGTCTCCAGATTCACCGTGCCAGCAAGGCCATAGACATACTCCCACTCGGTCTCTTCGTCGCCGGCCGTCCAGCCGATGGTGGCTTCCGAATTGGTCACACTCTGGACAGTCAGATTCGTAGGATGGGAGCAAGGCAGCATGTAATCGACTTCCACATCGTCCAGATAGGTGTAGGAAGAACCCCATGCGGGGATGCGGAAGGCCAGGAACCTGCCGTTTCCGTCATAGTTCTCCGTCTTCACCTCAAAGTTTTTCCAGACATTCTCCAAGCCGGGGGTGCAGGTGGCTAACGGCACAAACGTGCTGTGGTCGGTGGGGTCGCTCATGATGCCCATCTCCATGCTGTAGGAGGCGCTGGTGGCCAGCACTTTGAACTTGACCACAAGGCTGTCCATCACCACGTCGTCGGCGAATTTC
Organism: uncultured Bacteroidales bacterium; assembly: GCA_946186495.1. GTDB lineage: Bacteria > Bacteroidota > Bacteroidia > Bacteroidales > WCHB1-69 > F23-D06. Next base: position 3,949 of record CAMHNQ010000112.1, on the reverse strand, counting down.
GGCATGGCCGCAAAGGAATAGCTGGAGCTGCTGCCGTAGAAGTAGAGGGAGTAGCTGCCGGAGGCGTGCTGCGTGGAGGAGGTGTACGGGTACTGGGTGGTGGAGTTCGTCCCCCGGAACCAGCAAGGCAGCATGTGTGAGGAGCCGGAGCCCGTGGCCGTCTCGAAATCCTCGGCGTACGGGACGTTGATGTACTCGCAGACGGTGAAGCCCTCGACCTGCGTCCACGCGCTGCTGTCCGAGGCGGAGCAGAGGCTGCACATGCGGATGTCGTAGTGCATGTTCGGGGTGAGGTTCGCGATCGTGTAGGTGTTCACCCCGCTGACGTTGCTCTCGAAGGTCCAGGAGGCGTCGCTGGCGGCCTTGTATTCCAAAGCCCAGGTGTCCTCGCTGCCGCCGGCCACCCAACTCACCGTGATGCTGGTGGAGTCATAGCCCGTCACCAGCACATTGGGCTCTCTGCAGGTGATTTCTTCCGTCGTCACCTGGTTGCAGCCGAAGAAGCGGATGTTGTTGCGGATGGCATACCTTGTGCCGGACGGAGGATTGGCCGGGTTGTAGTCGGTGCCGTCGCTGTAAACATACATGGTCGGATACTGGCCGGAGTTCTTGGTGTGCACATTGAACGTGTATGCGGAACCGTCGTAGGCGTTGGAGTTGTCGTCCACGATGAGCACCAAGTTGCTGGTGCCGTTGTAGGGGAAGTAGGTGTCGAAATCGAACGTGTTCCAGCCTTGGGTGCAGTTCAACGCCCCTTCGTACACTTTCACTGCTGTGTTGATGGGCGTCCAGTCGCTGGTGGAGGAGAACGTGCTGTCGGCACGGTGTGCCAGATAAATCACCACGTTGTTCTTGTCTGTCGAGGCGTTTGCGCCCGCATAGTTGAAGGCCACGCCGGTGATGACCGTGGGGCCGCCGACCTCGCTCGGGGTGAAGATCTGCTGCGAGTAGGTGTAGCGGTAGAAGTTGTTGACCGGGATGTTGTAGGAGGTGGAGGTGTTAGTTGAGGTGATAGCCTGCGCTGAGGTGTCGGGAGACTGGCAGTAGGTGACTATGCCGCTGATTGTCAGGAACTGATTGTACAACGTGTCAGGGGTGCCGTTGCAGTCGGGATAGAGCTTCAAGGTGTAGCTCATGTTCGTGTCCAGGCCGGTGAGCATGTAGTCGGTGCTGCCCGCCGGGATGGTGACCGTGTTGCTCTGTCCAGCCGTTGTGTTGAGGCATTCCAGGACATGGCCAACTGTCATGGAGGCGGGGGTGAAAGTCACGTGAGCGGATGTGTAGGAGATGTTTTCCACATCGAAGTCCGACGGTGCGAGGCACTCGGGGTCGCCGACCCGTATGCTGATGTCGTCCACATAGATGTAGTTGCTGTTGCTGCCTGGTGCGTAAGGACAATACAGCACCGGGTAGATTACCTGGCCGTTGACGGACGACGGGAGGGCGAACTTGAACTCCACCCATGTACCCATGTTGACTTCATCCGGATAGATGGTCTTCACATTGACATAGGTGCTGAAGTCCGTGGGGTCCGTCATGTAGCCGGCTTGGATATAGCCGTAGGAGGAAGAGGTCTTGTACTCCCAGAAGCTCATGACCAGCGGGTCCGTGTTCTCGGTCAGGTCAAGGCCTTGGCCGCGGATCACGGCGGAGTTGGGCGAGTAGGAGTAGAAGTAGAGGGAGCGGTTGCCCGTGTGGTAGTAGCTGTTGGAGACGTAGGGGTAGCCGTTGTTGTTGCCGGTCACGCCGATTTCCCAGCAGTCGGGTTGGTTGCCCGTGCCGCTGTTGATGCCCTCAAAGCCCATCGTGTAGGGCAGGGTTGTCAAAGGCAGGCACAGGGTCTTGAAAGAGATGACAGCCCAGTTGCTGTTGCTGGAGCTGCACTGTGCGCGCACATAGAAAGTGTAGGTGGTGGCGTCGAGCAGGTTGCTGAGTTCCACGGACGTGTCGCTCACGGTCTGCGGGGTCTCAGCCTCGAAAGAGCCTCCCTCGGGGACAAGCACGTACTCGTAGCCGGCATAGTTCTCGTTGGACATCCAGGAGACCGTTGCCGTCTCCGTGGTGATGCCGTTGACGGTCAGTGCGGCGGGCATGGGGCATTCCACCGCCTCGCCCGTCATGAAGCGGATGTTCGGGCGGTTGCTCGACACCGTGCCGCCGGATATGGCGTTGGGGTTGTAGGCGGAACCGTCGTTCTGCACGTAGATGGCCTTGCTGGAGGCACTGTGGGTGTTGAAGGACGATTGGCTGTCCAAATAAGAACCGGAGTTGTTCAGAACCCCCACCACAATATTACTGGCGCCGTCATACTCGAAAGGCGTGTCCAAGGGAATCTGCACCCAGCCGCCGTTCGCGCTCGTGGTGAAATGGATGGTCCCCTCGAACACCTTGGTCATGCCGTTGGCCTGGATCCAGTCGCTGGAGTTGCTGAAGGTGTTCTGGGTCGTGTTGCCCATATAGACCACAATGTCCTTGTCCTGGTCGGTGGTGTGGATATATTGGAAAGCAATGCAGGAGATGACCCCGTTGACGGTGCTCAGGCTTGTCGCGTCGTAGATCTGCTCCGTGAAGGAATAGTTGTAGAAGGTGCCGATCGGAAAATAGTTGACCCCCGTGGTGCCGTTGCCGACCTGGATGGTGTCAAGGCAGGATAGGCAAGGGTTCGGAGCCATGGTGACCGTGACGGTGGCCGGGTCTGACTCGCAGCCGTTGGAATAGACGGCGGTGACGCCGAACGTGTAGGTGCCGAAATCGAGGGAGTCAAGGTAGGAGGTGCCGGTTTGGGAAGAGACCGTCAAGACCTCATCCTGGTAAATGTTGTAGCCGGTGATCGTGACGCTGGGGTCCGCGAAGTCGCCGATGATTCCCCAGTTGTAAGCCGCCAGCGAACCCGACGGGTTGCCCCCCGTGAGGGTTTGCCACTCGCCGCCGGAGTCGTCCATTATCATCAATAGGTCTCCATATCCGAAGACTCCGCCGTTGTTGCCGGCGCCCAGCGGATAGCCGGCCGTGGTGACGCAGCGGATGCCGATCCACAGCTCCTGCGTGGAGTCGATGACCACCGGCGTGGCCAGCTGGACCGTGTTGTACTGCAAGGCCGTGAAGCCCGTGTCAACCTGCTGGTCGACCACAAGGGTGCCCGGGTTGAAGACGGTGTCGTCCACCACACTTCCACCCTGCCAGACAAGGACATGGTAGGTGCAGATGTCCGCCGCCTCCCCGGGCACGAACTTCACCGAATACATCGGCGTGTTGTGGTAGGGGGCTAACTGCGACGACGTAAACCGCACCGCACCCACGAAGTCGGCCGTGTCGTCCATGCCGATTCTCGTGGTATAGGTGTTCGTCCAATACAACTGGCCCGCAGTGGGGGCAGACCAGTTCAGTTGCACACTCTGCCATGTCGGGTTGTGCAGCGATGCCGCCAGTCCCGTCGGCGGCGCACAGCTGTTCTGCGCCCGCGCTCCCATGAACAGGATCGTGGCTAATGTGAAAATAAAAAGTAAATTTTTCCTCATAATGATTAATTTTGGTGAAAAAAATATAATGAAAAACGGATTTTCAAACAAAACCGCCGCGCATAGCGGAAAAAGAAAACAAAGGGGGATTCGGCCTGTGCAAGGTACGGCCGCTACAAAGACTTATTGCAGCGAGCCGACTGCACAGCTCACGACAACAAACTTCCTTTTGACACTTCCGTATGTTTCTACAAAGCTCATTTGTACTCGTGAAGATACCAAATGCAAAATTGCAAATTATTTTTTATAACAATCGTCTTGTGTGAAAAAAAAAATTTCAACACTACTACTGTTTGATAACCATGCTGTTGCTTTTTGTTTTGTTGATAACAACACAAAAAGCAGGGACGCGATTCATCGCATCCCTGCTACATTTATTCGCGAAATTCGCGGAGACTATTTATCCGCGCGATTCGCGCCTATCGTTTCAC
>CAMHNQ010000111.1 GCA_946186495.1 uncultured Bacteroidales bacterium | reverse complement strand
ACGCAGACACGAATCAAACGGTCAACACAAGAGAAGCGTCGCCCCTACCCCGCGCTGGCTCGCCCAATAAAAAAGTATGCATTGCGACGCTTGGAAGCGTCGTCTCCTAATCCGCGCCGGCTCTCCCAAATAAAAAAGTTGATGCGTAAGCCCTGCCAAAAACAATCCCTTGTCTTCCCGACCCGAAAATAATTGTATCTTTGCACCGCAAACTTTACCGTTATGAAATACCCCATCGGCATACAGACATTCGCGAAAATCAGGGAAGAAAACTTCCTCTATTTCGACAAGACCAAAGAAGTTTATCAGCTCGCAAAAAATGGAGGCTACTATTTCCTGAGTCGTCCTCGCCGGTTCGGCAAGAGCCTGCTGGTCACCACCTTGGAGGCCTACTTCCAGGGACGGAAAGAACTCTTCGAAGGATTGGCCATCAGCGGGTTGGAGACGGAATGGGGGCAATATCCTGTCTTCCACATCGACCTCAACGCCGCCGACTACAGGGACGTGAACGCTCTGCAAAGTATTCTTGACTATCATTTATGCCGCTTTGAGGAGGAATTCGGGCCTCGTGGTGACGGGCGTTCTTTGTCGGAACGGTTCATGGACGTTATCAAACGGGCATACGAACAAACCGGCCGCCAAGTCGTGATCTTGGTGGACGAGTACGACAAGCCGTTGCTGCAGGCCATCGGCGACGAGAAGCTCCAGGACGACTACCGCAAGATCCTGAAAGGTTTCTACGGGGTGGCCAAGAGCATGGACCAGTACATCCGCTTCGCGCTGTTCACCGGCGTGACCAAGTTCTCGAAAGTGAGTGTCTTCAGCGACCTCAACAATCTGGAGGACATCTCTTTGAGCAAGCAATATGCCGAGATCTGCGGCATCACCGAACAGGAAATCCGCGACAACATCGACCCGCAGGTCGGGGAATTGGCGGCAGCCAACGGCCTGACCAAGGAGGAGTGCTACGGGAGGCTGAAACAACAGTACGACGGCTACCACTTCCACCCGAAGAGTGTGGGGATGTACAACCCTTTCAGTTTGCTGTCCGCATTGAAACGCAAGGAGTTCGGCGACCAGTGGTTCCAGTCGGGCACGCCCACCTTCCTGGTGGAGGTGCTGAAGAGAAACCGCTACGACCTGGAACAGCTCACGCGCGAGAAAGTGACGGCGGACCTGCTTGGGAGCCTGGACGCCATCGACACCTCCCCGATCCCTCTGTTCTACCAGAGCGGCTATCTGACCATCAAAAGCTACAACGAGCGTTTCCGGACCTACCAACTCGGATTCCCGAACGAGGAGGTTGAACGCGGGTTCAACTTGTTCCTGTTCCCTTACTACGTTCCGCTCCCGAAAGAGAAGACCGGCCTGTTCGTGATGAACTTCGTGCAGGAAATAGAGGCGGGGGAGCCGTTGAAGTTCATGGCACGCCTCGAATCCCTGTTCGCCAACCAGGACTACCAAATCGCCGGCGATGCCGAGCTCTATTTCCACAACGCCGTGAGCCTCATCTTCCAGATGTTGGGCTTCTACACCCAAACCGAACGGCACACCGCCGACGGCCGCATGGACATGGTGGTGCAGACCGCCGATTACATCTACCTGTTCGAGTTCAAGTTAGACAAATCCGTCGAGGAGGCACTGGCGCAGATTGAGGAGAAGCAGTACGCCGCGCCCTTCGCCCACGACCCGCGCAAGCTCTACAAGATCGGGGTGAACTTCTCCAGCGAGACCCGCAGGATTGAGAGATGGAAGGTGGTGGAAGCGTGACTTTCGCATAAAAATAAAACAAAGAGATAATTTCCCTCGAAGGCACAGGCAAACGCTCACGGTCTGAACGACTTTTACATCGTGAGCCGCGAGAACACCTTCCTTGAGCAGCCCCGGAGGGGCAAGATGCGCGAAGCGCCAATAACCCCACACCAGCGCAGCGCAGTGTGGGGCTACGACTACAAACGCAGTGCAGTGCCTCTGACCCTAACCGTCCTCCTCGCCCTTGTCGCCTTGCCTCTCTCCGCGCAGCACCGCGACACCCTGTATGTGATCGAGGAGGAACCCGTCTATGACACCCTTTGCGTACACGACACGCTCTACCGACACGACACCATCACGCTCGAAGACCACCTCCGGAACCCGGCTCCGGCAAACAAAATCCATCCGCAAACTGTCACCTTGCGGGGAAATCCCGTCTTTAATAGAAAACAGGAAAAACTTTCGAGTATGGATAGTATTTTTAATTCCGTGAATTTCTTTCAATTTTAGCTGTTGACAAATCAGCAAGTCATTGTTAATAAATAAATTAGCAATAACTTGTAATTTTTGTATTTTTCACCTGTTTTTGCGATTGCATACTTCGGCAAACAATTGGTGAGAAATATGGCAGCAAAATTACAAATCAAAAACGACAGAATCAACAGTTTCGGCGGATTTTTTGCCATTGAACAATTCCGGGCATCGGGATTCATCCTGCTTGTCAACAACACACTGGTTGTCAGCTCCTCGAAACACACCTTCGACATGCAGAACAACGACTTTGGATGGAAGCGCCCGCCAGGGTGCTAAGGAGGGGGGATTCGGGGGATAATGTACGATATTCAATATGTTTTTTTGTTCCGTCATGAACAATCCCGTCTGGGGCAAGAGCTTGGTGGAGCAGTCAAGTGGATATAAACAAACAAGTCAAATTGCCGCTGAAGAGACGTTGTGCGCAACCTCACTTTGGTCAGAAGCATTTTACTTTACTGGAGAACATCTGTGGAATTTTTTTGTATTTTTGCGCCCGAAAAAACAGCGATAGAGCCGTGCAATCCTGCATAAAGGCTCAGGCTTTGCCGTACCTGACATAACGGGTGACATAATCAAAAGCGTTCCCTAAGCGACAGATCTGATGTTGTATTATAGACTAATAGAGTCCACTTGAAAAAGTGATTTTCATTAAAATCAATATTTGATTGTCGATGTGTTGCACGCAAAAAATCGTCAATTTTAACTTTTCAAGCGGACTTATTATTGAATTCCCAATAATGTTTATTAAAAATTCAGGAAATGGGGGGGGTAAAAACACTGGTCAGAATTGTGCAGACTTGCATGGAGGTTCTTGCATTCCCACATCTGACGAAAAGTGGTACATCGCCGAGTGCAAGCCCACGAGGGAGCGTACTATCCGTAAATCACTTGAAAAGAAGTACGATGTCTATGTGGCAAGTCTGAAAGAGACCAAGGTTTACGCCAGCCGAAACCGCAGAGTGGTGGAGAAGATCATGATTCCCGGCAAGATCTTCATCCGCACGTCAGAAGACCATCTTTGGGAGATCCTGTTGGAATTTCCCGGCATCTACCGTTTCATGATTAACAGGGCGGCCTCCGACAAGGAAAGGGGGAAGCGGGTTTTCGCTCATGTCCGCGACGAGGAGATGCGACAGTTGCGCTATGTCCTCGACAACGCCCCCAACCCGGTGACGATCACCACCGAACAGCTATCCTTGGGACAGGAGATTGAAATCACGCGGGGGCCGTTGATAGGCCTCCGGGGTGAGCTGGTGCGGATCGAGAACACCTCCTACATCGTCCTGAAAATGGAGATGGGCGAAAGGCATTATGTCCTCACGGAAATATCCGTCCAGGATATCCGACCTGTATGAAACCAGAAATCAAGGAACCCTATTATGGCATCTTAACCATTCCACCCTTAATCCTAACCCCTAACCTCATGATCATTGCAGTAGATTTTGACGGGACCATCGTCACACACAAATATCCGAATATCGGCGAAGAAATCCCTTTTGCCGTTGATACTTTGAAAATGCTCCGCAACGACGGCCACAAGCTGATCCTGTGGTCTGTCCGCGAAGGCGAGTTGCTCGACGCGGCAGTTCAATGGTGCCGCGACCGCGGCCTGGAGTTCTACGCCGTGAACCGCGACTACCCTGAAGAGACAACGGGCAACAACCCGCATTTTTCCCGGAAACTGAAGGCCGATCTGTTCATCGACGACCGCAACCTCGGCGGACTCCCCGACTGGGGTTCCATATACCGGATGATCAAACACCGCCAATCGTGGCAGGATGTCGTTGACGAGGCTGTTTCCGGATCGGACATCGCCCGTGCAACTCCGCCCAAGAAAAAAAGGTGGTGGCAGAGCTGACAGGTTTGAAGTTCAAACCCTATTTCGATTAAAAACAACCACAATATGAAGAACGCATATCTTACCATCCTCCTTTTCGCCACCGTTGTGCTGGTCTCCTCCTGCGCCAGCACGAAGAAGATTGCCTACCTGCAAAACAGCGATGACATCGCCTACGAGGTCAGCGATTCGCTGTACGATGCGCACATCATGCCCAAGGATGTGCTGACAATCACGGTGAGCACGACCGACCCCGAGGCAGCGGCACCTTTCAACTTGTCCGTTCCTACTGCCTTTAACCAGAACAACCGCAGTTCGACCGCTCAACCCATTTTGCAAGCCTACCTGGTTGACAATGACGGACGCATTGATTTCCCTATGGTGGGCAAACTGCAGGTCGGCGGCCTGACGAAGTCTGCCTGCGAACAGCTCATCCATGACAGAATCAAGCCCTATCTTAATGAGAACGAGAACCCTATCGTGACGGTGCGCATGACGAGCTATTCCGTCTCGGTGTTGGGCGAAGTGACCCGTCCGGGCAGCTTTCAGGTGACCCGCGAGAAGATCACCATCCTTGAGGCATTGGCGTTGGCCGGCGACCTGACCATCTATGGCGTGCGCGACCGTGTGAAACTGGTCCGCGAGGACGCCAAAGGTCGGAAGAAGATCCACACGCTGGACCTGACGGACGCCAACATCGTGAATTCGCCTTACTATTACCTGCAGCAGAACGATGTGGTGTATGTGGAGCCCAACAAGGTGAAGTCCCAGAACGCCACGATCGGCCAGGTAACATCCATGGCGCTTTCGGCAACGGGAATACTGATCTCCCTCGCAACGCTGATCTTTAACATTCTGAAATAACCACGGCAAACAGTTGTTTGTAGGTATACACGTAGTGCTTCGTTCTGTATCGCGTGCTTATACAAGATGGCTGGATCCGCATCCCTTGCGCACTACAGGAAATGCGGCCTCGGATGGTTTAATGGAGACTGTCACGAATTGTGTGGAAAATGGTGAACCATGGTAGTGAGAATAAGAAATAACAATTATACCAACCGACTCGTCAAGTTGCTGGTGATGGCCAGCGACTTTGTTGTTTTATGGGCACTCCTTCTCGTGACTGTCCGTTTCATTCCGAATTCCGAGACCTGGAGTGAAGGGACGAAGCGTGTTTTTATGATGGTTTGCACGGTTGCGATGCTGATTGCGGAATGGCGTTTTCCCACGGTCATCCACGAACGCGTTGTGGGTGCCAATGACATCCTGCAGCGTTGCACTTTCCTCGTCATGACGCAGATGCTGCTCTCGTACCTGATGCTGCGTGCCATCCATTTCACCTTCCAGTTGGGATGGCAGTTGTTCTGTGCGGCCATCGTCATGTTGCTGATGCTCATCCTGTTGCGATTCATAGAACGTTTGATATTGAAGTGTCTGCGCCAAAAGGGTTACAATACGCGCAGTGTCACGCTGGTGGGTTCAGACCGGGAGCTGCAGAGAATCTATCATAAGCTTGTCAGCAACGCTTCGTATGGCTACAGAGTGAGCAGCAACTATGGCTATATAGAAGGACTGCATAGTGACGGGACAGTCGGCGATTTCGAAACACTGCTGTCCCACCCCGAGTCACTGCATTTGGGCGATGAGGTTTATCTCTGCGTGTCGAGCAAAGAGCGTGACTTGATCGTGCGAACGGCAAGCGTGTGCAACCATTTCATGTCAAAATTCTATTACGTGCCGGTTGCCGAGGAGAAGCTTGGCCTGCAGACCCTTTTGGTCGATGACATCGAAGTGCAGACCACCTACACCAGTCCGTTGGAAGATCCGCTGAACATAATAATCAAGCGATTAGCGGATATCTTTTTGTCCGTTCTATTTCTGATACCCACGATATTTCTGATACCCTTTATCGCATTGATTATCAAAAAGCAAAGTCCCGGCCCCATCTTCTTCCGGCAGCTGCGGACAGGCCTTGACGGCCATCCATTCTATTGCTATAAGTTCCGTTCCATGCACGTGAACAGCACCGCCGACAGCCAGCAGGCCACCAAGGACGACCCACGCAAGTTTCCCTTCGGCAACTTCATACGCAAGACCAGCATCGACGAGCTGCCCCAGTTCTGGAACGTGTTACGCGGCGACATGAGCATCGTGGGGCCCCGCCCCCACATGCTGGCCCACACGGAGCAGTACGACCGACTGATAGACAAGTATATGGTGCGCCATTTCGTCAAGCCCGGCATCACCGGCTGGGCACAGGTGACGGGTTTCCGTGGGGAAACCCGCGAGCTGTGGCAGATGGAGAGCCGTGTGGAGCGCGACATCTGGTATATCCAGCACTGGAGCTTCTGGCTCGACCTGCGCATCCTCTGGATGACGGTCAAACTAATGTTTAAGGGAGACCAGCAAGCTTGTTGATATAAACGTTAAAGAAAACTTATAATTATTAGTAAAATGAAACAACCAATTGAAATGCGCAATCTCTACGAGCATGAGACTGATGCCTACAACCTGAAGGGCTTCAAGCCCCAGATTGTCGATGCCGACTACCTGAAACAGCTCGGCGTAACCATTGAACCCTCCGAGGAAACCCTGCAAGGACTTATCCGCGGGTCGAAACTGTTTATGAAACGCTTGGAGGAGCACACCGTCATCCCCAAGTCGGTGCTTTACTTAGAGG
>CAMHNQ010000110.1 GCA_946186495.1 uncultured Bacteroidales bacterium | reverse complement strand
ACATGCTCTTGAGCATCCCGCCTTTGTTGTAGCCGTAGCGCACCACCTCCCCGTCCGGGTAGGTCATGCTCTTTATGCGGTTCCAACTGTCATACTCGTACTGCATCTTGAAGGTGTAGGTCTGGTTCTCAAAAGGAAGCGCAAAAGTACGAATATTTTCGGTAAGCTCGCCGAGCTTTCCGTGACGAGAGAAGTTTCCCGCAGAATCCGCAGATTTCCGCAGATGGCATTTGGGGATGTTTGTCGGTTTTATGCTCATGTTGGTTTTAATTTGCTGTTTGAGATTCGGGAATTGTTATCCTCGCATTAATCTGAGGCCAGTATAGAAAACAAACGAAATAGAGTGGATTACAAATTGCTGTGTAAATTATCAATAACAGGGAGCAACTTTAGCAGGATAGAAACTGTTGTTGTGATAAATGTATATGTTGTACGAGTGACTGTCATCCACCTTCCAAAATAATTCTTCATCGTAATGATAAAAGAAAGTACTGCACCCCACACTCTCTCTAAAAACGGACTCGGAAATATCAACATCAGGAAATTTTTCGACGAAACAGTAAACCCCACCATACTGAAAAAAACCAACAACATCCAAAAGATCAACCTCTTTTGTGTTATACATCCAAAATGCATAACAACATTCAATCAGAGAGTCATTGGCTTTGAAAAGACTGACAAGAACACATGTACTATCGCTATAGTAGTTGCAATTCATTTCTGCCTCCATCACGCTGTCTATCACATCAAATAATGTTGAATCACAGACTTCCAGAAACGTCATGGTTAGAGTTGTGTCAAAAATCTTATAACGAGTAGTATCCACATTTTGAATAGTGTTCCCCAATGAAACACCCATATTACCAATGCAGAAGACCACCAGAATGGTTTTGAAAATGCTTTTCATCGTTTATTTGCGGGAATTTGTAAAACGCCTTCGTTGTCCCAGTATTGGGTTCCTTTGTCGTAACGTTTTAAGTTCAACAAGGGCGTCACATATAGGTATAATTGCACACAAGGATTATTAGTGATAGCCGCCACTGCCCCTTTGTGATCTCTTTCGGACAATTCCGGGTTGCCACTCGGATGATTATGAACATCACGGTCTATTGTGTATCCTCGTTCAAAAATGGTTTTTCGGATATTAGTGCTTGATTCATCATGATTACTCCCTATAAAAAACAGACAATTTCTTTCCACGTCTTCTGCACAAACATTTCCCCATTCTACAGAAGTGTTATCTGCAAGAAATTTATAAATTGCCTCTGTGGATTCGAAATCGGACACTTGAAACAATGTTAGAGATGGAAAATAATCATTTTCGTATGCAGCGTCATCTTCCTCATTAAATAATGTGCCATATGTAAATCGTTCGGAAGTTGCTATTCTTGCTCCGTTTTCATTGACTATGTGTACAACATCGACATCATTGTTGACAATAACATTTTTCAGTACTCCACATTCATCAAACTCCCACTCGTCTTCCCCATTCGGATCCACCAACTTCACCGGGTTATTCGCGCAATACGTGTAAGGCGAAAGCGAAGGATATTTGTCACTCATCGGGTCAACGCTCAGCCAGATGCTCAAATCGGAGGAGTAATACCGTGAACCAAAGTAGGATAGGCCGGTTTCGGAGTCGCGTTCCTTGGCGGAGAAGGTGTAAGATTCGTCACGGTGTGGGTGTTGTCCGAGGTTCCGCCACACGGGTGGTGTCTCCTGTGGCCAGAAACGGCAAGGGGTGTGGCGGAATGGATGTGGGCTATATGTGAGGGTGGCGGGCATGATTGTGACGAATCAAGGTGCGTAATTATTCAGAAATGCTTTTAAGAGAAGAATCTTGATAGTAGGATAACGGGAATAGTAACTTTATATACAGGCCATCGGCAAAAGGCATCCTCAACAAATATGGTGGTAATGGCTCTTGTCCAAATGGGGTGGCGTAACTATAGTTGACACCTTCACCTCTATGTTCACGGTAGAATTTGTACGGCATTATCAAGACAACATAGTAACAGGGCTTCAGGTGATAGTATGTGAGATTATGGTGGCTAATAGGATTGCGGCCTGTACGACTGCCCCAAATATCCTCAAACCCACTTTTGGATAATCCGTTTTCAAAATATTCATTTTTGAGTGTCGAAACAATACTCGAATCGGAAATTGAGGGTATTACATATCGGGTAATGAAACGGAACGCATCATCTGGCATGATCAAATGGTATGCATGGGGCAAAACTTCCCAGTAAGAATAGAAGGCTGGGGACTTATCTTCGAACTCTGACAGGTATTTCTTTTCTATGCATATTGTGGTTGATACGCTGTCTTCTTCAACAAATATCAGGGTATCAATGTGCCTTATTTCATATAGAAACACACACTTTTCGTATTCGTATATGTCATCATTACTTTGTGAAAAGGACAGTTTGAATAGCATGAATAATGCAATAACAACTATTAATCTATTCATAACAAACTAATTACTGATTTTTAAACACATCCCCGAAATGTCGGATAGATACGTTACTGTTAACACATTTTCCGTTATTTTCGCCAATATTGGCATAACCCTTAACACCGAATCCTGCCTCAAACATTATTGCACGAATATCGTTAATACCAACAGCTGAACCAGTACCTCCTGATTCCATTAAGTCGCCTTGCAAAAAAGTATCTGCACATCCTAATGTATGTCCTATTTCGTGAGCAGCGGTTCTCGTAGGATTGTAACCGGACAATGTGTTATCACTTGAAACTTCAATCCCGAACCCCTCATTGCACTTACCTCTTATCGGATTCTTGTCTTTACCTATAACATCTGATAATATTTCAAAATAATTCATACTCGTTTGGGTTTTCACCGCTGACTTGGCATCGAATGATGTAGTGTATTCTCCTTCTGCTACAGATAAGTCAAACATTATTGTATAAGATTCACCATTTTCCATAACGTATGAATATTTACCAGACTGTTGCTTCCAAACATCTATCCCTTGTTGTAACACTTGCTTGTCATCATTCGCTGCATAATATGTCGCCTTAATCGTGATAGTATTTCCCTCAACCACAACTTCGAAATGCTCCCCGTTCGGATCCACCAGTTTCACCGGGTTATTCGCACAATAAACATACGGACTCAGCGAAGGATATTTCGCAGCCATCGGATCCACGCTCAACCACACGCTCAAATCGCTGCTGTAATAGCGTGATCCAAAGTAAGATAAACCCGTTTCAACATCCTTTTCTTTGGCGGAGAACGTGTAAGTCCAATGAGCAATGAGTAATGAGTAATGTGTAATGAGTAATGTGTAATGAGTAATTAGTAATCCGCAGAGAGGGTCTGCGGGGATTTGCATAGCCTGCGAGTTATATGCACGGAAAGTTGTCATAGGATCCTTGATGTGGCAAGTATGATTATTCTGGGTTTGAATTGCTGACTAGTGTCTATTTAATCGTTTTTCTTAACTTTTGATGAAAAGGTCTGGCCGTGTGGCCTGTTTCGCTATGTATTGTAGTATAAAACAGCTCATTGTTCGGTTTGTATGAGATGCGGTATATTCGCGGGGATTCATTGAAAAGTCGATTCGATAAGATTGTCCATTGAAAGTGATAGGTATTGACTGATTTGTTCTTGTTTCTTGTTTGATATTTAAAAATCATCGAGAGATGGGTTGTGTCTGGCAAGTTTTTTATACGAAGGTAATCTTTTTTTTCAAGAATAATCCGTCCAAAACTATAATAACAGTGAATTGTATCATATTTATCATTCTGACAAGGTAAAACATATTCCACAGTACCAAACTCAGCCACATCTCCGTTCACCGCAAAGGCAATTGGGATAAAAAATGTCGTATCGTTATTATTTGAGAAAAAAGCATAGGTGTATTGTTTGCTGACACCTCCATGTTGTTCCTGTGAATAAACACTATTTAAAACGAATACAACACACAACAACAATTGTATTTTCTTATAACACATGTTCACTTGCATTTAGGGGTGAAATTTATGATTTTTTGTATATCAGACAAATCCATCGAAATTATTTCATGTGCATCTCTGTTATAAAATGCTGCCTGAGGTATTCGTCCCTGGCATCCGACAGAAGCGGGCAATGAACTATCACAATTAGAAAGACCTACAACAATATTTAAATCGTAACCTTTAAAAGTATTTCGATCATCGCCACTCAAATTATTTGGAGTTTGAACATTATCATAGGTCTTTCCATCTTCTCCCAGCTGAAAAGTCAGCAGGTGAGAATGAATACAAACACTGCCTGTTTTGTCAACATCAATTGTTCGTGTTCCTGTAGGATACGGTTTTCTCACGCCTGACATATTGTACGTGGTAGCTTCTTCTTTGTCTCCACCGTTCTTCTCAGTCCTATCGTAGACATCACACACTTCCATTAAGATTTCTTTTGTAGTTGACAGTGTGATCTCCACTTGGGAAGGATCTGTTGTGAGATTCTTTCTATCGCGAGACCGTATCTTCTGCTGATTCCCCAAGTTGGTTACAATATATACATTATGATCATCAATTCCGTCGGTTCCTAAATACTTGCCATAGGCATCGAAAAAATTGCCAATCTCCTCCCCATTCGGATCCACCAACTTCACCGGGTTATCCGCGCAGTATGCGTAAGGCGAAAGCGACGGATATTTCCCCGCCATTGGGTCCACGCTCAACCAGATGCTTAAGTCAGAGTTATAGTACCGTGAGCCGAAGTACGAGTACCCCGTCTCCGTGTCTTTCTCCTTGGCACTAAACGTGTACATCGCATTCCAGCTGGTGCTCCGCTGGTCAACAAAGTCTTCTCCCCAAGGCAAGTAGTGCAGGTGCTGCACGGCGGTGCCGTCGGTGTAGGTGATCCAACTGCTGCTGCCTAAATGGTCGGGGTGGTACCAGTAGCAGTCTTTCTCCTCCTCTACGAACTCCAGCCATTCGTATAGATACTTAAGCGCATCTTCTTGAGGCAGCGCATCCGCGTCAAGGCAGTCCATCACCTTGCCGAAATGATTGTAGGATTTTTCCTTAAGACGGCTAGCCAGTTCCGGATATTCCTCCATCCCCTTGTGCAAGTCTTCTAAGCCGCCGCCGCCAATCCGGCTGGCAATGCGCTCACTCTCAGCATAATAGTGTTTGGTGTAGCCTTTCTTGCTGGTCACCAAATAAGGGGAAGCATACAATGTTGGACAGTTCAACAAATAATAGTAATGCCATTGCCCGCTCTGGTTCTGGACTGTATATTCGCCCGTGAACTTGTAGGTGCGGTCTCCGTTGGCGTCGTAAAGGTAGTATGAAAGCAGCTTCCCTTCGTCCTTCACACAAAGCAGGCGGTTCTGCTCATCCCAACAGAGTTTGCGGTCGTAGCCTGAATGAGCGTTGTGGTGGAACACCATATTGCCTTTCTGATCCCAGCCAAAGGACTGTTGAGGAGTGTCGTTGATGTATGACAGCGTGTTGGGCTGGCTGGAATTAGCGTAGTAATATCGGTTGTCATAATTCTCGGTGGCGTAATTTCCGTCAAGCCAAGTGTCCGCATATAAAACCTTTCTTGAAATCCTGCCGTTCTTCTCATATTCCAGTGAAGTCTCATAATACAGGGAATCATTGCCTTGCCAGTTTCCGTCGGCGTATGCCAGACGGTAGAGGTTGTCGTAGGAGAACTGGCTGCCGTAGGTTCCGCCAAGGCCGGTAGGGAGCATACCTGCATAATTGACAATCTTACTGATATTGCTCACCTCGTCATAGTCGTAGTCGATATCCTGCATCGTGCCGTCGGCACACACGGAATGAAGATGGCTGAGCCGTAGCAACACGTCGTATTTATAGTAAGCTCTTGTGCCGTTGCCGTAAAAAACTGCTTCCTTCTGCTCAAACGGATTGTATCGGATTTCTCCAATGTACTTGTACGTGTCCCCGTTTTTGTCTCCAATAACACTTTTCAGCATCCCGCCACGGTTATAGTCATACGAGACCTTCTCACCATCGGGATAGGTGATATTTTGAATGCGGTTCGCTTCGCGCAAATTTGGCTGCGCCTCAGAAAAGAAAACAAGTTTCCTCTTCGTTCGGCTTGCACAAATTTTCCAACTGTCGTACTCGAAATTCATATTGAACGTGTAGGTTTGGCTCTCAAACGGCAGCACAAAAGTACGATAATTATTACTCATGTTTTGATTTAGGTTGAAAATTTGTTATCTGAAATCTACCAAAACTTTGGCCGAATGTCCAAGAACCATTTTCTTTTGTATTTTATACTCTTTACATAATGAGTGTCGCCAACTTCTATATCATAATTCACATACAACTTTTTAATGGATTTACATGAATGGCTGCACTCGGCAATAATCGTAGGACCATACATCCCTTTTTCCTTGACAATCTCATCCGTGAGCACAATTGGCAAAGTATCAATTATATACACCCCTCTGTTTTTGGTTTTGCAATAAAGAACAGAGGGGATGGTGTCTCCTTTGGCATCTGTAAACGAGAAAGAATTAAGTTTAACGGTGGGTTCGATACGCGCAATAACATCGAAACAATATATTAATCTGGGTTCAGGAGAATTGTATTGCAGTATGTCATCATAATTTCCGGTAAAACCAAATTTTGCGAGTGCGGTTTTATGCGCAGTTAGGGAAGTGTCGATACCAGGTATAGGTACGGCTTCGCACACATCATAACTATCCTCTTTATTGACCAAATCATATCCAACAGTTACACATGAGCATAAAACACACGAGAGGATTATAAAGATTATCAATTGTTTCATAAAGTCATTCATTTTCATTCTTTTTTACCATGTTGATTAGTTCTTGTTGTGCTGCATTTCTGGCCGCATCGT
>CAMHNQ010000109.1 GCA_946186495.1 uncultured Bacteroidales bacterium | reverse complement strand
GTTTCTTTGTTCATTTTTGTTGACGCTTGTGTCAACTTTTTTCAGCGCAAGACAACCAATAACCAATAACCATTATTTTTGTATCTTTGCGCCCCGAAAAAAATCCAGAGAATGGGTAGAGTAATGGCCATTGATTACGGACAGAAACGCGTGGGGTTCGCCGTCACCGACGAGCTCCGCATCTGCGCGCACGCCCTGGAGACCGTCCCAGTGGCGCAGGCTTTCGACTTTCTGAAAGACTACCTCGGCAAGGAGAAGGTCGATGTGGTGGTCGTGGGCGAAGCCAAGCAGCTGGACAACACCCCGTCGGAGTCATGCCGCTACATCGAGCCGTTTGTCAACCGCCTGCGCAAGGTGCTGCCGAAAATCTCCCCGGGCACCGAACTCGCCCGCATCGACGAGCGTTTCACCTCACGCATCGCCTTCCAGACCATGATCGACATCGGGTTGAAGAAGAAAGACCGACGCGACAAGTCGCTGGTCGACAAGATGAGCGCGGCCATCATTCTGCAATCCTATCTGGAGCAACAGGACATGATAAATTCAAGAAATTCAGAGCAATGATATTACCTATTGTATTATATGGAAACCCGGTGTTGCGCAAAACCGCCGTGGAAGTTGACCTCAACGACGAAATGCTGAAGACATTCGTCAACGACCTTTTCGAGACCATGTACCATGCGGAAGGCGTCGGTTTAGCCGCCCCGCAAGTGGGCAGGTCCGTCCGCGTGTTCGTGGTGGACTCCACCCCTTACAAAGAGATCTACCCCGACCATGAGCCGTTCAAGGGCGCCTTCATCAACCCGACCATCACCGACCGTTTCGGCGACGACGTTCCTTTCGCGGAGGGCTGCCTCAGTCTCCCGAAGATCAACGAGGATGTCATCCGCAAATCCGACATCCACATCACCTACCACGACGAGAAGGGCGAATACCACGACTGCGACATCAACGGCGTCCTGGCCCGCATCATCCAGCACGAATACGACCACTTGGAGGGCAAAGTGTTCACCGACAATCTCTCGCAGATCAAGAAGATGGTGCTCAAACGCCAGCTCAACGACATCGCCAGCGGCAAGGTGCACCCTGCATACAAAACCAAAAAATAGGTTATAGGTTATAGGTTATGGGTTATAGATTAGGGATTAGGGAAGTTTTTGCGGCAATTCTGTCTTTTTTGTTGTTAGCGGGATGCCATGGTGGGAAGCAGGCGGGACTGCAGGAACTCCGGCAGGAGACCGACTCGCTGACGGCGGCGTACCACCATGCGGACTCACTCTACGCAGTCTGCGGCCGCATCGACACGGCGGCGTTCGGGGAATTCATCGGCAGGGCGACGGCGTTCGCAGACCGACATCCCGCCGACACGCTGGCCCCGGGGATGCTCTACCGTGCCGGCGTGGGCAGCATGATTCTCGCAAAGTCGGCCGACAGCCCGGAATTCCGGGCCCGGAACGCGAAACGCGCCCTCGCCATCTTCAACCAATATCAGGAACAATACCCCGACCACGAACAGGCCCTGCTCTGCTACTGGCAGCGCGCCATCGTCTATGACGACATCCTCGGGGACTGGCGCAGCGCGGAAAGCGAATACCGCGACTTCATCAACCGCTACCCCAACGACTCACTCACCCCGGTTTTCCGGCAATACCTCTCCCTCCTCGGTAAATCCGAAACGGAATTGGAACAGGCGATTGCGCCCGGCGAAGAGGGGAACCCTTAACCAGCCTTTTACCCTCCACCCCCGCCCCTGAACGCCAGAGTGCTGTTAATAACTAATCATATCTTTTTTTTGGGAAATCCACTGAAAGTGACTACTTTTGCATATCAAAACTGGAATTAATCAACATATTAAACATCAGTAATTTATGAATCACGATTACGTATTGGTCGCCGGTCGGGCAAACCCTGAATTAGCAAAGAAGATTGCAGCCTGTCTGCACAAACCGTTGTTGTCGGTAGATATTCTCCAATTCAAGGACGGGGAAATCCAGGTTTATTACAACGAGAGCATTCGCGGACGCGACGTTTTCATCATCCAGCCGACCTTTTCTCCGGCAGACAACATCATCGAGCTTTTGATTGCCATAGACGCGGCTAAGCGCGCTTCGGCCCGCAGCATTGTCGCCGTCATCCCCTACTTCGGGTACGCTCGACAGGACCGCAAAGACAAGCCCCGCACCTCCATCGGCGCCAAACTGATGTGCAATCTGCTCACCACCGCCGGCGTGAGCCGCGTCATCACCATGGACCTGCACGCCGACCAGATCCAGGGCTTCTTCGAGGTGCCTGTCGACCACCTGTTCGCCTCCAACGTCTTCATCCCGATGGTGAAGAACAGTGGCTGGGAGAACATCAGCATCGCCTCCCCCGACACAGGCGGCACGAAACGCGCCTCCACATACGCCAAAGCCCTCAACTGCGAGCTGGCCATCGGCTATAAACAGCGCGAAAAACAGAACGAGGTTGCCGCGCTGCAAATCATCGGCGACGTGAAAGACAAAAACGTGATTTTGGTGGATGACATCATCGACACGGCGGGCACGCTCTGCAAAGCCGCCGCCCGCATCAAGGAGATGGGCGCCCTCAGCGTCCGCGCCATGTGCGCTCACGGCCTCTTCTCCGGCGACGCCCTCGAGAAAATCGAGAACTCCGTGCTCGACGAGGTCCTCGTCACCGACACCATCCCGCTCAAACGCCCCTGCGCCAAGGTCAAGGTCGTCTCCGTGGCCAAATTGCTGTCGGAAATCATCCTGAGCGTCGAGGACAACACGTCGATTTCGTCGCACTATTACGTATAGACGATAACTTTTCAATCACAAAAAAGCCCCTCCATTCGGAGAGGCTTTTTTTGTGATTCCGTTGCGACTCGAACGCAAAACCTGCTGCTTAGAAGGCAGCTGCTCTATCCAGTTGAGCTACGGAACCGAAGGCTTTTCGCCCTGTCGGGATAGCAAGATTCGAACTTGCGACCTCCTGCTCCCAAAGCAGGCGCGATAACCGGACTACGCTATATCCCGTTTTCCGGCGGCAAAGATACACTTTTTTCGTTATCGCCTATTAACCCTTATTCGATTTTATTATATTGATAATCAAAATATTACACAAAATATTTTCGTATTTTCGTTTTCAACGCGCTTTTTTTTCGCAAATCCACGCCTTAAATTTCACATTGCAGGAGTACAATGGGGCATATGCGATGGGCGTATGCGATAGGGCGTATGCGATACGCCCCTATCCTATCGTTGTTTTTTGATTTCGAAAATCTCGTGTGAAATTCCATGCTCGCCCAAAATCGCCTTAACCCGCGTCTCATCCGTGTCGGAAATGAAAACCTGCCCGAAATGCTCTCTCCCCACCATGTTCAGCAGTTCCGTAATGCGCGAACGGTCCAGTTTGTCGAAGATGTCGTCCAACAGAAGAATCGGCTTGCGCTTGTTGTAGGCAAATGCATAGTCGAACTGCGACAGCCGTAACGCCAACGAGAACGATTTCTGCTGGCCTTGCGATCCGAAATGCTTCACCGGCTGTCCGTTGATCGTGAAATCATAATCGTCCTTGTGCACCCCGAAAGTCGTGAATCCGCATCTGGAATCAGCAGGAAGACTTTTAGCCAGCCCTTCATCGTATCGGGTCTGCTCCAACTGCGACTCGTAGTGGATGTCCACCTCTTCCCCACCCCGAGTCAGCTGCCGGTAATGGCCGAGGAACATCGGGCGAATCTCCTCGATGAACCGTTTCCGTCTTTGGTGCAACAATACGCCATCCTCCACCAACTGATAGTCAACTACCTGCAACAATGAATAATCCGAATGACGGGTTTCCAACTGCTGCCGCAACACGGCATTCCGTTGAAGCAACAGTTTTTTGTAATGGATTAGATGTTGCAAGTATGTCTTGTCGAACTGCGAGATGACCTTGTCGAAAAAGCGCCGTCTCACCTCGTTGCCGTCGTTGATGATGTCGCTGTCGTAGGGCGAGACCATCACCACGGGAAACAGCCCCACGTGGTCACTCAGCCGATCGTACTCCTTTTTATTGGCTCTCAACGACTTGGACCCATTCTTATAGACGCAGCTGACCTGGGTGGTGTTGCCTGACTCCTCATCCGCGAAGTCGCCGTGCAGGGCGAAGAATTCCGTTCCCAGCCGCATCGAACTCACATCCTTGGCCGAAAAGCAGCTCTTCCCGAACGACAGATAGTGGATGGCGTCCAAGAGGTTGGTTTTGCCGCTGCCGTTCGCCCCCACGATGCCGTTCACGTTGCTGTTGAACGTGAACTCCGCCTCGTCGTAGCACTTGAAGTTGGTCAGGTGGATGTGCTTGAGGTACATGGTTTCAGTATTTGACGAATAGAAATGTAGAGACGAGCCCGGCACGCCTCTACATTCCTAATTCCTAATTTCTAATTGCTAATTATTTAATTCCCAGCACATCAAGTCCCTGGTTGAAGCGGATGTCGCGCGGGATTCCGGACTTGTTGATGCGGTCAAGATCTTTCTGAAGGTCTGGGGTTATGTTGCCGTGGTCTTTGCTGTACTGCTGAGCAAAAGCGAAGTCGCCCTCGGCTTGTGTCTTGAGTATCAGGGAGATCCATCCTTCCATGGCTTTGCGGGCCTTGTCATAGTTGATGTGGTAGGTGCCATTGCCGTTGCGGGTGAAGGCGCCGTTCTCGAAGAGGTAGTTGTAGCACATCATGTTGGCGATGCCGTGGGCCTCCGCCGCACCGAAGCGCACGCTGCGCAACAGGCCGACGATGTAGGTGGTGATGGCCTCCTCCACGGTGATGTCGGTGATTTCGCCCTTCTCGATGAGATTACAGACGAGGTTCAGCCCGATGATGTCAGCCTTGGCCTCTTCCCAGCTGGAGTTCTCGGTCTGCATGGCCTCATCGACGGAACCCTTGCCGTTGATGGTCTGCTTCACGCCGAGACCGTGGGCCACCTCGTGGAAGGTGACGTTCCAGAAGAAAGCGTCGAACTTGATGTTGCCCTGCTCGGAGGGTTCGATGATGATTTCGCCGATGGGCTTCATGATTTTGTCGAACTTGGCTTGCATGGCGTTGCGCAGCTGGAAGCGGCGGGAGCCTTTCTGGGCCTGCACTTTGTCGTCGTTGGGCAGGTTGATGGCGATGGTCTTGCCGGCCGCGTTACAGTCGCCACCATAGAAGACCACATCGTAGAGATTCATGTCGCAGGTGGTGCCGGGGACATACATCTTATGGGCGGGGTCGCAAGGGAGCTCGCGCTGCAGCTGCGGGAGCATCTGCACGAACTTGTCGAGCTTGGTGCTGGCGTCAACGTCCTTCACCAGGACGAAAGCCTCCCAAGAGGTCTTCACGGAGTTGAACGCGTCGTCATAATTCTCTATAGGGCCGAATACGAAATCGAGGTTGGAGTCACGAAGATCCATCCAGGCCATGTCGCTGGGGTAATAATCGTTGGTCTGCAGGGATTTCTTGCGTTCCACCAAGTATTTCTTCATCGTGGGATTGTCGGTGATTTCGATGGCCTGGTCAAGGAGTTCGCACACGCGGTCCAGTTTTTCCTTGTACGCTTCGTAGTAGCCGACAGTGACCAGCTTTCCCTCACCGTCGCGACGCAGAACCGTGTAGTGGGATGCCTTGAGCGGGTCTTCGAAAGCGTCATATTCGGCGCGGGTGATATCCTGAGGATAGTAGTTGGCCATGGCAGGACGAGGGCCATACCCCGGCACAAAGGGTTTCTCTTCATCGAGACGATCCCACGGACCGTAGTTGATCATCGCGAAATCCTTCATCCAAGGGTCGGTGATGGTGTCCAAGAGAGCCTTGTCTCCAAAGGTCTGCTCCCAAAAGAGCTCGTCCATGATCTGTCCGATCTCGAAGAAAATGGGAAGCAGCTTCCTCTCACTCTCGGTCAGCTTCGAAAGGTCGGCGGTGAGGTCGAAATAAGCGTACTCTTCGACTTTTTGCTGAAGTTCGCTCTTGGACTCCTCATTGGGGGTCTCCGTCTTTTTTTTGTTGCAGGATGCAAGGAGGGCAATGCAGGCGAGCATAACCATAAATGTAGATATTTTTTTCATATTCAATTGTTTATAAAATTACTATCATATTTGAGAGGGCAAAAATACAATTTTTCGTTGGAAATCGGCAACTGTCGGCCAAACAAGTTATCAACTTTTTATGGACAATCGCAGCAAGAGGTTAGAACACGGCCACTTTCCCGCACTGTTTGAGGAACTCCGAGACGACCTCCCGGGCTTTCCCTTCCGCCTTCATTCTGTTCTCGGGTGTATTGTAGCGGTTCGCGATCTTACGCTCCACCCGCTGTATCAACGGTTTCGCATCGTACTGCACCGCATGTTCCTCGCCCTCGTTGTCAGACTGGAACCAGGACGACAGGGTGGACTGCGTGAACTCCACCTCAGGCAGGCAGACGCGCACGGTATCGGTACCCTCAACGGGGTGGTACTCAACCTTGTCGAGGTCAATGGTCAGGTTCACCTGCTGGCGCAGAATCTGCACGCAGTCGTGCTTGCGCTTGAGCACGCCGTTTCCTCTGCCCAGCACGGAACTGCCGATACCGCTGCCCCAGAAGCTCTCCTTCGCGTAGTCTTCCGTGACCGTGGTGTACAGGTAGAGTATCCCTATAGGCCGTGTCGCCTCTATAACACTGGGGGTGCCTTTCAGCTGGAGGTCCCCCTCTTCCTGACGATGGATGGTTTTGCTTGCCAGCACGACTCCTGCGACTATCAGGATGATGACGGTGGCATATGTGACGATTTTCTTGCTCATATCTTGGTTTATTTTTCGTGATACCCAGCGCCGCTCGTATTGACACTCTCCGAAGCTGCTTTTGAAAAAAACACAGTCATATGAAAATGGGATATATGCCGACAGCAGTGAGCAAAGCGGTGAAGACAGCTTCGGTGTTGTGGGTCAGCTCATCGGCAAGTTGTTGTTGGATGTCCTGGTCCTTGGACACGACCTCCTCAAAAGCCATCGTCTTGATTTGCTGGATGGTGGTCTCCCCCACTTTGTCGCGTAGGCCGGTTGACAAAGTCACGATCTCCTCGGGGTTGGTGACGGGGTTGAAGGATTTGTCGATGACTTTCGGCTTTGGCAGCCTGATGCGCAAGGTATCCTTTCCGACGAACGTCAAATCCTCCTCCTTCATCTCAGCAAGGTCGATGCCGTAGCGGATGGTGACATCCACCGGGATGACACAAAGCCTGCGTCCGAGCTTCCATTTCGCCGGATTCAGCGTGGAGATTTTGGTTTCGGAATCGTAGATACCCATTTTTCGGATGGTCACTTCGGTGGAGGCAATTTGAGACTGCGCCTGCAGCAGGCCTATGATCTCGTTTTTTGTCGGCAACGGCCTCTCCCGGGTTTTCGGAGACCACAGCAGCACGACAGAAAGCACCAAAACACTGAAAGCCAGCATTATCCAATATTTCCGTTCCATACTTGATTTCCTTATTTGTGAGACTACTATATAGCTTATGATTCTTCCTTTAGACGGCCCAACTGAAAAAAAGTTCAAAATTTTTTAAGTTTCGCATGTTTGTTTTCCAATCATTCATAAGTATCTCAGAAAAAAGCTTTTTGCTGCCACTATCGTATTGTTGGCGATG
>CAMHNQ010000108.1 GCA_946186495.1 uncultured Bacteroidales bacterium | reverse complement strand
CACGATGGACTCTGTGCCGGCTATCCCAGATATTCCCACCAATGTCTCTGCATTCCAAAATGACGCCAACTACATCACGTTGTCGCAAGTTCCCGCGCAGGTTAATGCCGACTGGAACGCCACTGCCGGCGCGGCGCAAATCCTCAACAAACCTACACTTTTCAGCGGCAATTACAACGATCTGACGAACAAGCCGAATATCCCGACGGTGCCTACGAATGTGGGGGCGTTCACGAACGACGCGGGGTACCTGACGGGTTACACGGAACAGCAGGTGCTGAGCATCAGCCACGACACCCTCTTCTTGACGGGCGGCAGCTTTGTGAAACTGCCTGAGACGCTCTCCCCTGAGCAGATTGGCAACATGGTCGCGCAATCTTTGCAGGCCATGCAGCAATATGCAGACAGTATTTCTTCCGTCACTTTTCAGCAATACATCAGCCAACTGACTTCCGATGCCATGCGCCACTATTTGGACAGCATTGCGGAAGAGACTGGACGACAATACATTGACAGTGTCTATCATATCCCAGGACAGCATGTGTCGCACGACAGTGTCTTTTCCACAGGCCCTTGTCCGGAGGCCCCTTACCTGCTTGATTGGGACGGCAACGTCTATAACACGGTGAAAATCGGCTCGCAATGCTGGATGAAGGAGAACCTTCGGACATGGCACTACGCCGACGGGACACTGATACCCTCCTCGACCAACATCTCTTACTACTATAACCCAGGACCATACGGTCCGAACCGACTCAAGCCCAACAATGATATCGATAATGTGGCCACATACGGCTATTTATACAATTATGAAGCGATTTTCCGAACCGACGACACGTCTTTGTTAAACAATTTGACTCCCAGTGGAATACAAGGTATTTGTCCTGATGGATGGCATATACCAAGTATGGCGGAATGGCAACAATTAGTGGATTTTTTAGGGAATTACAGTATGTATTTATGTGATGACCAAACTTCTTATGTGGCTAAAGCCTTATCAGCGCAAACTGGTTGGGATATTAGCAGTAATGAGTGTGCGGTAGGGACAGATTTATCAACGAACAATTCATCCGGTTTTTCCGCATTACCTGCAGGTGAGGCTTGGGGTAATGAGCCAAATCACGATTTTGGAACCAACGCTTACTTCATTAGTGCAACGCAATACCCGAACCTGCAAGGAGCAAGAAGATTACGTATTGGTTACTTCAGTGGTGAATGTTATATGGATCAATATTGTGGTTTGACAGGGGCTGTGTCCGTCCGCTGCCTCCGCAATTGAACTATTACGATCCCCAATCACTGAATCAGGACGCGGCCGGTTCGGTTGCGTCCTTTTTTTCTGGCACACAACGATTTTTCATGCAAATCCAAAGCAAATATTAACAATAAATTCTTAATATTATTACAAATAAAATTATAATGTATTGATATTGAGCAGAATAAAAATTTTCAAAAATCTTGAAAAGCAATTGTTTTTTATTGTATCTTTGCGGCATGTTTTTAATATAAACCAATGACTATGAATAATGAAATAGCACTTATGGATTATGACATGCCGCAGTTGAGGCAGCTGGTACAGAAGAACACCGAGAAAATCAACAGAAATGAATTGATGATCAATCAGATGCGCAAGGAAAACATGGAACAGGCCCGCAAAGCCGCCGAACGCTACGAATGGTTGGAGAACTCCCGCAAAGAACACGACCGCTGGATTCGCCACATAAGGGAGACTTTGGATGAAATCTCGCAAATCACCAAACAATCGCAGATTGAGCAGGAGAAGCGGGAACAGAAACGAGTGCAAGAGCGGGAGCAAGAAAGACAAGAGCGAGAGCGGGAACGGGAGCAAGAAAGACAACAACGGGCGCAAGAAAGACAACAACGGGCGCAGGAAAGACAGGAACGAGAGAGGGAGCAAGAAAAGCGGAAACGGGAACTGGATGCACAGTTTGCGGAGACCGACAGGCTGATCAAAGAGACTGCCAAGCAAATGCAGGAGACCAACCAAAGATTTCTGGAACTGAAAGAAGAGACCAACCAGCAATTGAAGGAGACCGCCTTGGAAGTGAAACGGCTCTCCCGCCAACTCAGCGGCACTACGGGGCATATCGTGGAAGGTCTGGTCAGCTCCTCGACGAAGAGGATTTTTCAGAAGGCCGGACTCGAACTGCACAACAGCGGCCGGAATCTGAAAAGGAGCATTCCGTCAGAAAAAATCGCGATGGAGGTAGACGTCCTGCTCAGCAACGAGGAGATGGCGGTCCCTGTCGAGGTCAAAGCCAACTGCACGGAGGCCGATGTGAAACGGTTCCTGCATCAGATGGGCCATTTCAGGCAACTCTTCCCCGAATACGACGGCAAAGAAGTATATGCCGCCATGGCAGCCATCAACTACGAGAAAGGTGTCCCTGAACTCGCCCACAAGGAGGGGCTGCTCGTCATCCGCATCAACAGCGACGACATCTTCTCCATCGACCCTTTCAAGAGGGATGAATTGCGGAAATTCTGAAAACTCCTGACCTTGACACTTTGAGAATAATCACGCAACTTATTGATTTTCAAAAGAAGTTTCGCCTCCTCCACAAAAGAACCTCTCCTCGAACAAATCCTTGATGAGTAGCTGCCGCTTGGCGAGGAAAAGAGTCCTTGTCTGGGTTTGTCCGTCCAACTTGACGCAGAATTGACAACCCGTTTTTGATGGATTCAACGGTCCGATACAATACATTCGCCATCTTTGAATTCGACATGCCACCTGCCTGCAGGGAGAGTCTGTTCGTTTGGTGTATAAGGATTCAGGGTGGCAGTGGCCCCGACAGGAACAGTCACACAGCCTTGCCTGCCCATTATCTGCACATGAATTTCTCCATAAGGAGTGGGCTTGACTGCAGAAAGCCAGTCTATGCCGCTCACGGGTTGCGGGGCAAGAAAGAAGTTCCGGTAGCCAGGCATCTCCTCATCCGGCATAATGCCTGCGAGTGCTTGGTAGAACCATGAGCCAATGCCGTTGTAGCAGTTGTGGACCCGACTGCGCTCCCCGTCCCATGATTCCCAAGTGGTCGTGGCACCCCGTGCAATCATGTTCAGGTATCCCGGGTAGTCAGGTTGGCGTAGCAACGAGGCCATCAGTTCCGCCTGCCCATTTTTCGTCACCCATTCCGTGAAAACGGGAATCCCCATCAACCCCATGGCGATATGCCCCTTGTACTTGCTTCGGATATCCCTGATCATTTGCTGTTCTACATTCTCGTTCATCTTGATGTCAGTCGGAAGACCGAGAAGCAAGGCATAAGCCTGGTCGAGGGGTGTGCCGTTGGCATAGGCGTGCTTTTCAGGATGATAGAACTGGTTTTGGATTGCAGTGTTGAGTTGTTTCCGCTTTTCAGTGAAAAAATCGCAGTCATCGCTGTAACCAAGTAGTTTCGCCATTTTGGACATGTCGGACAGGCACTCGCTGAGAAAACAGTTGCTGACAAAAATCGGGGATTCCCCTCCGGAGTCCACCCCTTCGGGTGCAAGCCAGTCCCCGAGGAACATTTTCCTTTTGCGCGTGTCTGGCCAGGGCTGAAGCAAGTTCTCTTCGCAGAAACCATCCACATAATTCAGCCATCGCTTCATGGGTTCGTATAGCCGGAAAACCATGCGAAGGTCGCCATAGTTCACCCACGTACGCCACGGGGCCTTGATTATGAAACCGCTCCAATAGGGGCCTCCTGCCGTAGGATACGAAGGGGCCACATATGCCAGCCCCCCGTCTTCCTCCTGCGAATCCGCCCATGCTGTCAACCAGTTGAGATAGGTCGGCAACACATCGTACATGGTCTGCAGCGTTATCGTCGAAGCGTTTCCGTCACCACCGTACCCCATGCGTTCTATATGGGGACAGTCAACCATGTATCCGCTGAAAGTGAGACACTGGAGCGTGTATTTGACAAGGTCATGTATATGGTTCAGCTGCGTGTCGCTGCAACAGAATGAGGCGGATTCGGCAGGATTCAAGCCGCTTATTCGTAGTGCTTTGACATTCACGGCCTTAGCCCCGATTATCCGTACATATCGGAAAGCGTGGTGATGGAAACGGTTGCGGAAAGTGTTCGCCGGCAGGAACATGCCAGTATTCTCATCCGTTTTTCCTGCCACATAATAGTCCCGTTCCCCTTGGCATTGGAAGACTCCGTCCTCGAAGATATGGTCGGTGTATTCCATCGTCACTACGGTACCCTGAGGGATGGGCTCGAACTCGACCTGCAGCCAGCCGGTGACCACACGCCCAAAATCGAGAATGACCGTCCCATCGTCTTGTAAAGATACGCGTTGCGGACTAATTTCGTCAAGAATATGGTTGCCTTCAAACTGTTGCACCGAAGTCACTGTCCCACTGACGTGGAAGACATCGGCTGGTGTCCAGTCAGGAGTCACATTCGCGTCATACCGTTCACCACCGAACATGTCGGACAACCAGATGTCAGTGTAGCCATATCCGCTTGGAGAGGTCTCCCACGTGGAGTCGGTTACTGCGATTGTGCGCCACCTTTTCCCTTCAATCTCACAGACCTCGGCTTTCACCAATGGTCCGGACACGCTTTTCGGGGACATGCCACGGCACGCATTTCCCCCTCTCCCGAGGTCCGATTTCGCATGGATGTCGAAAATCACATCCCGAAACCAGCCTTGACCAGCCCAGATTAGAATCTCATTTGTTCCCTCTTGCAAATAGGGTGAGATGTCGTAAACCACGATTAGCGAACGTTTGTCAAGCTGGGACACGGCAGGCTGCAGCACCTCATCGCCGACGCGCTGTCGGTTAACATACAGTTCATGGTATCCTAATGAATTGACGTAGGCCAGAACGGAGCGGTTTGGCGCGGGGCGGTCATAGGTGAGGAAAGTGCGCAGCATAGGGGTCTCGTCCATTTTCCCATCGGGGAGTGCGTGTCCGATGTACTCGCCCATGATTCCGGAAAATGGTGCCACACCAAAACGCTGCGGCCGGCTCCATCCTGAGCAACTGTCACGCTCGTCCCACGTGCGTACACGCCAATGGCAAAGCTGCCTCGCCTGCGGCATTAGCCCTCCGTAGAGGATGTTCGTCTGCTCGTCGGAGAATATCCGGCCACTGCTCCACAAGTCCGCCTCGTCATGTTCAAGGGCTGAACGTGTGGAGGCAACCTGGATTTCATAGGCTGTTTGTCGTTGCCCATTGTGAGTCAGCTTGTTTTTCCAGCTGAAATGCGGAGTGGCAGTCTCGATGCCGAGTGGCTCGGCCAAACCGTCGCAACGCAAGTCGAAGACTTGTGCAAATCCGACAGTCGACAAGTTTAGCCATAAGGAAACTCCTAACAAGCTGAACATTAACAATCTTTTGATGACAAGTGGCATATCGGACAGGGCTGTGGCAAAACGGCGCAAAAGTATATAAAAAACGAATGTGAACCACATATCCATATTTTGTGTACCTTTGCCGCCTGTTTGAGGAATTGTATCACAAAATCATATCAAAATGAAGAAATTATTTCTCCTTTTCTGTGCAACAGCCTGCCTGATGACAGTTCCGGCACAGAATGTCAGCAAAGACGGAGGCCTTTCCATACAGCAGATCGGCCAGTTGAGAGGCTCTTACCAAGCGAACCCCGCCAATAAGGCATTGCGGAACGCCATCAACGCCAATGACATCAACAAATTGGCTGTTAATTATGACAACAACACGGCTTTCGACGCGCATTTCTCAAACACAGTGCCTTCCAAAGCCATCACCAATCAGGAATCATCGGGTCGTTGCTGGATGTTCACGGGCATGAATGTGCTGCGTAACAAGACCATACGCAAGTTTGATCTGCCAGCTGACTTCCAGTTTTCGCAGTGCTACACTTTTTTCTGGGATCAGCTGGAAAAGTCCAATCTCTTTCTGCAGGCCATCCTCGACAACCGTGCCAAACCCATGGAAGATGAGACCGTGCAGTGGCTTTTCAAGAACCCGCTCAGCGATGGCGGTCAGTTCACTGGTGTGGCCAATCTGATGACCAAGTACGGGGTGGTGCCCAAAGATGCGATGCCTGAAACCTACAACAGCAACCATACCTCCAAGATGTCGGAACTTATCAAGTTGAAGCTCCGCGAGGACGGCTTGGCGCTGCGCGAGATGGCCAACAACAAAGGCGTGACCGAGCAAAAGCTGCAGGCCACCAAGATGGCAATGCTGGAAACCATCTACCGGATGCTGGCCTATACACTCGGCGAACCTCCCACTGAATTCACCTGGACGCAGCGGAACAGCAAAGGGGAAGTGGTGAGTACCGAGAAGTACACACCGATGTCATTCTTCAACAAGTTCGTGAACGAGGATTTCTCGAACTACTACATGATTATGAATGACCCGACCCGTGATTACTACAAGGTCTATGAGATTGAGTACGACCGCCATGTGTATGACGGGGAAAACTGGAAATACCTGAACCTGCCGATGAATGAGATCGCGAAGATGGCCATTGCCAGCATCAAGGACAGCACTATGATGTACTTCTCCTGCGATGTCGCCAAGTTCCTTGACCGTGACAAAGGCTACATGGATGTGAACAATTATGACTACGGTTCCCTGTTCGGCACCACTTTCGGTATGGACAAGAAACAGCGTGTCAGCACTTATGCCAGCGGTTCATCTCACGCCATGACCCTTTGTGGCGTGGATCTCGATGCTGACGGGAAACCCACAAAATGGATGGTGGAGAACAGCTGGGGCAGCAACCGCGGCCACAACGGCTTCCTCATCATGACCAACGAATGGTTCAACGAGTACATGTTCCGCCTCGTGGTTGAGGCCAAATACATCCCGTCGGCCACCCTTAAACTTTTCGACCAAAAACCAATCATGTTGCCTGCATGGGATCCGTTGTTCGCACCAGAGGAATAATTGATTTAATAAACATAATTCATTAAACAGTCCCGAAGGGACAAATCGCGCGAAGCGCAAATAACCCCACACAAGGTGAAGCCGCAGTGTGGGGCAGGAAAGGACAAATGATAATGAAAAGACTGACAACTGTAATCATCCTGGCCGCTTTCGCAGCGGCAAGTTACGCCCAGAAGGCCGATGACATTTTGGGCATCTATTTTTGTGTGGACCCATTTTCGAAAAGCCAGTCACAGGCCGAAATCTACAAGGCCAAGGACGGCACCTACGAGGCCAAGGTGGTCTGGACTAACGACCCGAAAGGTCAAGATCAGGTCGGTTTGGTGTTCATGCGCGGGCTGACATACAATGCAAAAGACAACGAATACCAGAACGGGAAAATCCAATATCCAGGGAAAAAAGGCACCTACCGCTCATACATACGCATCGTGGATGGCGGCAAAACACTGAAAATGCGCGGCTACTTAGGTGTCTCGCTCTTCGGCATGACCGTCGATTGGAAGCGAGAGTCTAAAGTGCGGCCTGCCCCTGCGAATTAAAAAAAAACGCGGCATAACACCATATTAGATTTGACTTGTTGGCTATGCGATGCTATTTTAATATGTGTTATCGGATTCATGACATCAAAATTCGGAGGCTGACATGGCGAAGAAAACTGCAATCGTACTGCCGAAGGCGGAAGAGCTCCTGCGCATTTTCGGTGAAAACATCCGTTTGGCGCGTCTGCGCCGGAATATCACGGCAAAACTTGAGGCGGAACGAGCAGGGATCAGC
>CAMHNQ010000107.1 GCA_946186495.1 uncultured Bacteroidales bacterium | reverse complement strand
CACACTTCAAAACCCCGTGCAGTCGGAGTCCTTGGAAGTTGATGCGTAAGCCCTGTCACAGACACGAACGCCGGTGATGGCAGGCTCCTTCCGGGCAGGTTCCGGGATCGGGACTCGTGCCCGTGGCCGGTTATTTCCGCATCACCAGATATATGAAATAGGGGGCGCCGGCCAAGGCGGTGATGCTGCCGACCGGGAGTTCGGCGGGGGCGGCAATAGTGCGGGCCAAGGTGTCGGCGATGAGCAGGAAAAAGGCTCCGAAGAAGAGAGAGTAGGTGAACAGGCGACGGTTGTTGCTGCCCACAAGCAGACGGGCCACATGCGGCATGATAAGCCCGATGAAGCCGATGGAACCGCAAAAAGAGACCACCACGGAAATCAGCACTGACGATGTGACCAATACGACGTGGGTCGTCCGTTCCGTGTTGACGCCAAGCGTCTGCGCCGTCTCAACGCCCACCTGCATGATGTTCATCGCTTTGGAATGGTAGAAAAGGATGATGATGCAGATAACCATGACAGGAACCAGCCATGCAATTTCAATCCAGGAGACATGGGTGAGGCTGCCCATAGTCCAGAAGTAGATCTTGTGCATCTCCTTTTGGTTCATCACCACCAGAAGGGTGATTAGGGCGGAAATGAGAAAATTGAGGGCGATTCCGATGAGTAGCAGCGTGTTGGTGTCGTGCTTGCCCCTGAACCGGGCGATGCCGAGGATGAGGAGCAGGGTGAGCAGCGCGGTGACCAGTGCCGGCATTGTGACACCGAAGACCACAGCGTCCCAGCCCAGGATAAAAGCTGCGGCAGCCCCGATGGACGCCCCTGAGGAGATGCCGAGGATATACGGGTCGCAGACCGGGTTCCTGAAAATGCTCTGAAACACCCCGCCGCAGATGGCCAGCGCCGCACCCGCCAGCACGCTCATCACGATGCGAGGAATACGAAGCTGCCACAAGGTAACTTGGTAATATTCGGCAATCTCCACATCCCTGAACAGACCGAGCTTTTGCCCTACACTCTGCACGA
The DNA here is from genome assembly GCA_946186495.1 of uncultured Bacteroidales bacterium. Taxonomy (GTDB): domain Bacteria; phylum Bacteroidota; class Bacteroidia; order Bacteroidales; family WCHB1-69; genus F23-D06. The sequence goes on along the minus strand of CAMHNQ010000107.1, from coordinate 6,697 downwards.
CCACCTCCATCGGGATGCGTATCACCCCGATGCCGGCAGCCATCATCATGCTCAAAAGCAAGACAAAACCCAGTACGGCTGGTATTATCCAACGATGTTTCTCTCGGACCATAGATTTATCGGAGGCAAAAGTACACAATTTCCTAAATCAGCCGACCACAGGCTATGGCTTTATTTCCACGGTCAACTTGTTGACCGTCGAGAACTCGCGTGAGGAAAGTTGCACCTGCACCTTAGCCGGTTTTCCGTTCGGTCGCACCACCTCCAGCCCGTCAACCGAAACCTCGCTGATATAGCCGACCGGTTTCCGCAGCTCGCTGAGGGTTCCGGTGGGGTGATAGAGGTGCAAGTTGCGGACCAATGCCGGCACCACCACCCGAAGATTGGTGACCCGCAAGTTAGGCCAGCATTTTGCACGCAACTCCTCACGGACATTGTCGGCGGTGTCCAAAAGCATTACGTTGACCAAAGAGTGATAGCGCGGGGTGAGTTCGAAAGTGCAGTTGCGCACCTCTATGTCGAAAGGGGTGTAGGCATTGTAGCTGGAGCGGATGCGCACGGGGATGCAGTCGATGAAACGGCAGGAGTCGAAAGTCACGGTGCCGTACATGGACGAGAATTGGGTCTGCCGCTGGCGCAGCGTGCATTTGGTCAGCAGTGCGTCGCGCCCGTAGCAATGGATGTCGAAACGGTTGATGTCACAGTCGGTCAATTTGGTGTCTGACAAGTTGTTGGTGCCGAATACACCCCAGTTTCCATCTGCGACGACTTGTTCGAAAGTCGTGCCCCAAAGGTTGTTCAGGGAGAAAGCGTAACCGTAGTTGCGCGTGCGTCCGTAGCCGGAATAGGTGCCATTGACGGTGACATTGCGGAAAGCGACCTTGGCAGAGTTGGCTATCCCGAACACCCCGTCGGCAATCATCCGACTCCGGGGGGTGGTCACATGGACATCCTCTATCAACAGGTTGTATTGTGCACTCGCTTGGAGGCAATAGGTCTTGAATTGTGACTCGGCAGTGCGCAGCAGGGTGAGTCCCCGAAAGACTTTCATGCATGTGTCCACAGTGGCGAAAGATGCGCTGATTAGGGTGGTTTCGCTATTCCAAGGGGCTATGGGGGTGTTCATCCCTTGGCCGTCATGAATCCAAATCAGATCCTGGCGATACACTTTGTATCCATATCCGATCCGTTCCGTCCAGGGATTCTGGTCGTTGAGAATGAGTAGCTTGTCGCCAGACGCCAGCTCGGGATGCGATTTGTAATCGCCGCAGTCAACCGTCTGCTTGGAGATGTCCACCGTCTGGGTAGGGTTATGCATGGCAAAGAGGGCGCCGTGCCGCTCGTTGTTGGTGACATGCAGGACAAGCCCGCCAAAGTCTGTGCGCGGGGGGAGCGGAATGCTCTGGAAGTCGGGAGGCAGGGTGATTTCCAAGGTGTCGATGCCCTCATAGCTCACCTCCAGTCCATGGGCGACGGCCTCGACATGGGCGCTATAGAGGGCGTTGTAGCGGCTGATGCCGTCTTGGGCCTCCCTGAGTCCGAAATCAAGCGGGGAGATTTGTGCCATCGTGATAAGGGAGAAAATGAGGAACAGGACAAGAAGTGCCGGGCCTTTCGCGGCAGATGGCGGACAGATACTCTCCATACTGAAAGATGTTATTTTTCATTTATGTTGAAAATCAATTATTTGCAGACAAAAAAAGGTTCACTTATCCAACTGCAAATATACGATTTTAAAGAAATTGCGACTTCTGAGGTGAGTGTCTCAACCACCTCAATCTTGCGCGGCAGATGTCTATCTTTGTCATTCAACCATTCAGATGGCGGGCGCAGGACGGACATACCCCTTTCGCCACATACTCCACATTCTCCACCTCAAAGCCCTCCGGCAAAGTGACTTCCGGAAGGGGAATGTTGGTGAGGCAGACCGTCCGGTGGCACACCCGGCAGCTGAAGTGGATGTGACGCACCTTCGAAAGCGGGTCGTCGGCATTGCGCAGACAATACTTCTGAGAACCGCTGCCGTCATCAATAGTGTCTATCAAATGGTTGTCACTGAACAAGTTCAAGGTCCTGAAAAGCGTTGACTTGTCCACTGTTGGCAGCTTTTCCTCCAAATCGGCGAGGTTGAAAATCCCGTCAAGTTCCTGGAGGATGGTCCGCCAGACCAATAACCGTACTGCCGTCACCCGGACACCGGCTTGCCTTAAAGTTTGTTCGTCGATAGCACTCATGATTCTTTTTTGTTAATCTCTGACCTTTCGGTGTTTGGTAATGCTGCATGTGCGGCATTTATGTGAAGGGCCCGCATGGCGTTGAAGACTGCCAGTACAGTGACGCCAACATCGGCGAAGACCGCCATCCATAACGTGGCAAGTCCGAATGCGGCCAGGAGCAGCACTGCCACTTTGACGCCGATGGCGAACCAGAGGTTCTGCCGGGCGATGCGCAGGGTGCGGCGGGCAATCCGGATAGCCAGGGGAACTTTTGACGGTTTGTCATCCATCAGCACCACATCGGCGGCTTCTATGGCCGCATCGCTGCCTAACCCTCCCATGGCTATGCCCACGTCTGCGCGGGCCAGCACGGGAGCGTCGTTGATGCCGTCGCCCACGAAAGCCAACCGGAGACTGTCTGCTGGGGTTTGGAGGTTGATCAGGCTGTCCAGATATGCCACCTTGTCGGTGGGAAGCAGCTCGGCATGATATTCGTCGATTCCAAGCTTTTTCGCCACCATATCGGCCACCTCTTTTCGGTCACCAGTGAGCATGACCGTTTTGCGGACACCAAGGTCCCGCAGCCGGGAGATGGCCTCTGCGCTATCCTCCTTCAGGGTGTCGTTGATGACTATATGTCCTGCATATTCCCCGTTTACCGCCACGTGGATGATTGTTCCGGTCAGATGGCAGTCGTGCCATTGGGCGCCCACGAGCGCCATCATCTTGGCATTGCCGACGCTGACGGTGTCGCCTTCCACGCAAGCCTGAATGCCATGACCGGCTATTTCCTGCACGTCTGACAATTCACATCCATCAGAAGCCTCATCGGGAAAGGCAGCGCGCAACGCGGCGCCAACGGGATGGGTGGAGAAATGTTCCACATGTGCGGCAAGGTGAAGCAGCTGCCGCTCATCGAGACGTTCGGGATGCACGGCCTCCACGGCAAAGCGGCCATGAGTGAGCGTCCCGGTCTTGTCGAAAACCACCGTCCCCACTTTGGCCAGCACATCCATGTAGTTGGCCCCTTTAATCAGGATGCCGTTCCGTGATGCGCCCCCAATGCCTCCGAAGAAGGTCAGCGGCACGCTGATGACCAGGGCGCAGGGGCAGGAGACCACCAGGAACAGCAGGGCCCGATAGAGCCAGGTGGGGAAAGTGGCCGCAAATTGGCCGGAAAACAACGGCGGGACCAGCGCCAAGGCCAATGCCGCAAACACCACCACAGGAGTGTAAATCCGCGCAAAACGGCTGATAAATGTCTCACTCTGAGATTTATGCTCGTTGGCTTCCTCCACCAGTCGGATGATCTTCGACACTGTGCTTTCACCATAGTTCTTGGTGGTCCGCACCTTGACAAGTCCGGAGATGTTGACACACCCGGAGATCACCTCATCCCCCACACCGACCTTACGGGGTAGGCTTTCGCCAGTCAAGGCAACGGTGTTAAGGGATGTTCCCCCTTCCACGACGACACCGTCGAGGGGTACTTTCTCGCCTGGGCGGATGACAATGGTTTCTCCGACAATCACCTCGTCAGGACTGACTGTCAATAGCTTGCCGTCACGCTCCACCTGCGCCACATCGGGTCTGATGTCCATAAGATGGGAGATACTCTCGCGACTTTTGCCTTCCGCATAGCCTTCAAAAAGCTCCCCAATCTGAAAGAAAAGCATTACGAAGACAGCTTCAGGAAATTGTGTCTCGGCACCAGGCAGAAACCCTATGGAAAGCGCCCCTATCGTGGCCACCGACATCAGGAAATGCTCGTTGAACGCCTCCCCGTGCGCCAGCCCCTCCGCCGCCTCCTTGAGCGTGTCAAAGCCAACAAGCAGATAAGGGACAAGATATACGAGCAACAACTGCCATGTTGGCAATGAGGTACATCGTTCCAACAGCATCGCAACTGCCAAAAAGACCGCCGCAACGGCAATTTTCACGATCTGGCCCCTCAACGATTCGTGATGCTCGTGATGATGCTCATGCGCACAGCAGCCTTCATGGCCATGGGCCTCTTTTTTGTGATGACAATGATGCATGTTTTCCATATCTTTGCTACTATTATCTATTCGACATCGCCGTATCTTCCTGCGAAGATTTTCGGGTGCAAAAGTACGGAATACTTCTCGCAACCGGGTTGCAAATCACTGCAGGCTCCGGAAATCCGCATTCTCCCAAGCGACATCCTGGAAAGAAAAGCACAGACTTCACCATGAGTTCAAAGTGATACGTGATTGTCAACCACGTGCAGGATACAAATCAGGTTCAAAAAGCACCGGCAAAATGGTTTGCGATGTCGGGAACTAAAGTGAAGAAGCTGAGACATATCCGTGGCAAAAGTACAAAATTATCCCATCAGTTGCCGCGTTGTTTTCATTTTTTGTCCCAAAGAAGTTTGTTGACTTAAGCAATCGCAAAAATAGTCGAAAAATACGAGAATAGCAAATCGTTGCCAATTTGTTTGTTAACAATGGTTTGCTGATTTATAGACAGTTGAAATTGAAATTGGTTTACGGAATTAAAGATTTTGTACTTTTGCTCCGTGGAAAAAAGATGAGACCGACTCAGCCATATTGCCCATGTCTCCCGCAGACCGCGCAGATTTCCGCAGAGATTCTCCGCGCGGATACGCGAGATACGCGGAGATTCCTTGCTCGACACGCGGTGTCTGTTTCAATTCCTAATTCTTCATTGCTGATTCCTAATTGGATTTACACCTTTAGTGCCAAGGAAAAGGATGCGGAGACGGGGTACTCATATTTCGGGGCGCGGTACTACAAATCTGATCTGAGCATTTGGTTGAGCGTGGACCCGATGGCGGCGAAATATCCTTCAACCTCCCCATACGCATACTGTAGAAATAAACCTATTATCTTGGTGGATCCGAACGGGATGTTCGATAGAAAATCACGGGCCCAAAGGGTGCGGGATAGAGCTGCGAAAAGATACGGTGAAGATAGGGTGAGTGATGTGTTCAATAATACAATTGACGGAGGCAAGGCTAACTATGCATTTAGGATTTATGGTGAAGGAAAGACAAAGTATTCTTATGGAGGCGGAACGAATGATCAGGGAGGCCCGGTAATAACGTGTGATAAACCAGACAAAGTGGTTTTCAAGAGAAGAGATTTTAGAGACTACAAAGAGTCTTTCACGATGGCAGGATACTACAGGGAACAAATTTCCAAAAGTAGCGGAGTGGACAAATTTGGGTATAGACTTAAGCTTGCAGGCGAAAAGGTGCATTTTGACGAGCAGAACTTTGTTGATGGAGCAGGTCCATATCTTCAAGGTCTTGTGTTAGCTATTCCATTGGTTGGGGTTCCGAATGACATTAAGACTGTTTTTTCGGGATCTGACATTTATGGAAACCAATCAAGTACCTTTGGTAGAGTTGTCTCTGGACTATATGCTTTATCATTAGTTGGATTATCAATAAAATTGTTTGATGTTACATTACCAAAAGGCTTCGAAAAAGCCTTAAATGCCACTAACAAAACTACGACAATATATTCTGGAGGAAGCACTATAAACGATCAAAAATCAGGGACAAAGAAAGGAGGCGGGGATGAATAATAAAAACTGTAAAGTGAGAGAAAGGTTCATTAATACTATTCTTAATATTTTGGTTTTTTTATTTGTTGTTCTTGGTTTGCATTTTTTTGGAGGAACGGTTGGCTCTCCTTGGAGTTGGGGAGAAATATTAACAAACTTGCCAATGCTTATTATCGTCTATTTAATAGTAATATTCATTAGATCATAATTGAGACGGTGTTGCCAATTTTTTCTGACTGCCAACAGATTTTTAATACAGGTGACCTCTAATTATTTCTTCCTGACTAACAGCTTCTTATGAGCTGAAATCCGCTGGAAAACGACACCTGAAATCCCCGTTTCGGTCAACTTGCGACAGATGAACTTTTTATGGTGAAAATTTCTCGCAACCAATTGTCATTCAAAGAATTATTTGTATATTTGCCGCAAATTAGGAAGGACAATGAATCAGACCAAACCAACATACAAACAGCAAGGTAACGTCGGGCTTTTCGACAGCGACGAGACAATGGAGAAACTCAACAAGTTGGGCAACCCTTTGGACAGGCTCTCGTTTCGCGACTTCCTCGGACTGGCCAGCGGCGATAAGGTGCCCGACGAGAAAACAATATGGGCTTTCAAGGAGGAATTGACAAAGAAAGGTCTTTTTGGGCAATTGTTCAATGAATTCTACGCTTTCCTTGAGGAGAACAACCTGATCATGCATGAGGGCACCATGATTGACGGGAGCTTCGTGGAGGCACCGCGCCAGCACAACACACGCGAAGAGAACAAAATAATCAAAGAAGACAGGGGCGGCGAGTTGTGGAATCCGGAAGAGGGCGACACCGAGGAGGAGAAGAGGCGCAAAGCCAACAAGAAAAGGCAGAAGGACACGGATGCCCGATGGGTGAAGAAGGGCGGCCTACAACACCCTGACAAACCTG
>CAMHNQ010000106.1 GCA_946186495.1 uncultured Bacteroidales bacterium | reverse complement strand
GAGAAATAGTATGCCTGCTGCTGCTCTGATAGGGTGCAAATAGGACGCAGACACGTATCAAACGGTCAACACAAGAGAAGCGTCGCCCCTACCCCGCGTTGGCTCGCCCAAATAAAAAAGTTGATGCGTAAGCCCTGAGGTGAAGAGGCACTGGTGTCATGGAAATGGTAAACTGTGAAACCCGTTAAATGTTGTTTGAGACAGCGAGTCCTTTTCAACTTCTAAAACATTGATTCCTTGAGATCCGCGAGGTCCGCGAGGTCCGGGGAAACGCCCCTCCCTGACGCTTGGAAGCGTCAGCCCCTATAGGTTATCAACAATTTTTTTAAATTTTTGTTGAAAAATCGTACCGCTGGAGCTACACTCGAATATGGAAAAATATGTACTTTTGCGCCATGTTTTTAAAACGTGTATTTCCGGAATTTACTGACAATCAAATAATTACCCCCCCCCGTTACATTAGAGGATTATTTGGTTCCCTCCTCTGTCCCGCGTTTTCCCCCGCGTTTTTCCCCCTTCCCCACCTGCCTGCACCGCAAGCGGGCGGGCTTTCCGTGTTATGCGCTCTCCCGCTTCACGCCAGGCCGATTCCAAAAAAATACAAACAATAAAATTATGAATCTTATGAGAAAGACAAGACTTTTATCTATTCTCGCCCTCCTGCTCGTGGCAGCGACGGGGGCATGGGCGCAAGTGGGCACTCCGCTGACCCTCGAAGCCAAGACTGCCGGGACAATTCAGGTGAAACATCCCCAAAACCGCATGAAGTACAGCAAGAACGGCGGAGCGAAGACAGTAATGACGACAACGCAAACTATAACTATAGATGTTGCCGTAGGCGACAAAGTGCAGTTCTATGGCGACGGAATAAGTATTCCCAAATATAGTGGAACCCATATCAAGGGCGGCAATGCCGAGTGCTATATCTATGGCAACATCATGAGTCTGGTGGATGAGAATGGGTTTGCCACTGCGACTGCGCTGTCAGAGCCGCATACTTTCATTGAATTATTTGATGGTAATGAAAATCTGTATAACCACCCTACCAATAAATTGGTTCTGCCCGCCACGACACTGGCAGAAGAGTGCTACGCTTTTATGTTCAACGAATGCAGCTCTCTGACCTCGGCTCCCGAGCTGCCCGCCACAACACTGACAGAATTTTGCTACTATGCTATGTTCGCAGCCTGCAGCTCACTGACTTCCGCTCCCGAGCTGCCCGCCACGACACTGGCTGCAGGTTGCTACGCTTATATGTTCAATGGCTGCGAATTACTGAACTCTGCTCCCGAGCTGCCCGCCACGACACTGGCAGAATATTGCTACTATTCTATGTTCAAAAGCTGCGAATTACTGAACTCCGTGACTTGTCTTGCCACTGATATCTCTGCGGAGTATTCTACAGAATATTGGCTGGACGCCGTCGCAGCAACCGGAACATTCACAAAGGCCCCGGGGATGGGCAATTGGGGGACTGGCATAAGCGGCATCCCAGAAGGATGGACAACGAAGGACTATAGCCCCGAGCCCGCCGCCACCTACACCGTCGCCCTTGCCGACAACACCGAGGAGGCCGCCAACTGGAAAGCCAAGGTGGGCAACGCCGAGGCGTTCAGCGGGCTGCCCCTGCAGGACGTGGCCGAGGACGATTCCGTGACCTTGGCGTACAACGGCAACCTCGAGGTGATGAGTGTCAAGGTGGTGAAGAAGGCTACCCCGGCCCGCCCGCTGGCCGAAGCCACCGCCGAGGACCTGGGCAAGATCGTCGGCGCAGACGGCAACATCTATGACACGCAGCTGGCCGCCAGCAATGCCGGCACCACTGCCGTGGCCATGATCGCCTACGTGGGCAGCGTGACAGGCCACAACACCTACACCCACGGCCTGGCCATCGCCCTCAGCGACGAGGGTTCAATGGTCTGGAGCACTGCCAAAAGCACTTGCGAGGGCAAGACCGCAATTACAGATGCCGCATGGCTGTTACCCAGTAAGGATCAATGGAATACTATGTTCTATGCCAACGGTGGCAACAATGCAAGCTGCACCGGCCTGAATACGGCAATCAGCAATGCCGGAGGCACAGCCTTGGTCGCAGGAATTTATTGGACAGCCTCGAGTACCGAGAGTCAACTTGGGCATTGGATCGCGTTTATTTCTGGAGAAGGGGTCATCAACTTCCATAAAGATAGTGACAACAACAACAACCATGTCCGCGCCGCGCTCGCATTCTAACCCCATCACCCGTTTCAGCCGGCCGGCAACGGATAATGGGCGGCTGACACAAACCCACGTTCTTTGACATACTGAGACAAACGGATATTGTTCATGGTGATTAGTGAGTGGTGAGTGGTGAATTTTCCAAGGGTAACTGTGCGTTGTCCGATTTGTCTCAGCCATTGTCAGGAACACAAAAAAACAAAGAGTAACAATAAAAAAAACAGACAATATGAAACAGAAACTATCCAAGATTCTAATGACGCTCGCCGCGCTCTTCATGGCGACGGCGGGCGCGTGGGCGCAGAGCGCCGACACCATCAACGCGGCCCCCGTCCCGAACCAGCCCAACAAGTGGTCGTTCCGGATGCCCGCGGGCGACGTGGAGGTGCTGGTCAAGTACAAGACACCGACAACCCTCTCGCTGACCTACTACGGCCAGGAAATCAACACAGAGGACCCCGTTGGAATGGCCCTCACCGCCAACTTTAACGGCGAGGCGGCGTTCAAGCAATCGTTAGCCGCCACGGTGACCGCCAACAACGAGGCCGTGGCGAACCTGCCGGTCACCTACACCAGCAACAACACGGAAGTGATCGCCTTCGGGGATAACCACGCCGCCTCGGGCGCGTTAGCGGACATCAGGTTCCTCTCCAAAGACATTGCCACACTAACCGCGCAGTTCGCCGGCAACGACTCCCTCGCCAGCTCCAACGCCGTCTCGGTCCCCGTGCAAATCATAGGGCCCGCCGACACCTACACCGTCGCCCTCGCCGACAACACCGAGGATGCCGGCAACTGGCAAGCCAAGGCCGACAACGACGACTTCCAGGGCTTCCCACTGGAGGGCGTGACCGCCAGCCAGACCGTCACCGTGAAGTACGAGGGTTCCCGCGAGGTGAGTCGCATCGAGGTGGTGGAGGAGGCAACCCCTGCCGACGAGGTCACTCTCGCCACCCCCCTGACCCTCGAGGCCCTCACCGCCGGCACCATCAAGGTGAACCAACCAAAGAGCGGCATGCAATATAGCCTTAACGGAGGCACGAAAACGGCTGTCACAACGGACGCCATCAATGTCGCCGCCGGCGACAAGGTGGCCTTCTTCGGCACCGGCACCAACATCACCTCATACGACAGCACATCTATTGCCGGCGGCACCGCAGAGGTGAAAGCCTACGGCAACATCATGAGCCTGGTGGACGAGGAGAACTTCGCGACGGCCATCACGCTGACGGCATCCAATGCTTTCTCCAGTCTCTTTAAGGACAATGGGAAGCTGACAGACGCGAGCGACCTGCTGCTGCCCGCCGAAACACTGGCAAGTTCTTGCTACAACTCCATGTTTTATGGTTGCACCAGCCTGACGGCGGCACCGGAGCTGCCCGCTACAACACTGGCTATGAGCTGTTACAGCAGCATGTTCAATTCTTGCACCAGCCTAACAGCAGCACCTGCGCTGCCCGCCACAACACTGGCTATGAGCTGTTACCTCTCCATGTTTCGTAATTGCACCAGCCTAACGGCAGCACCTCAGTTGCCTGCATCCACACTGGCAAGTTCTTGCTACAACTCCATGTTTTATGGTTGCACCAGCCTGACGGCGGCACCGGAGCTGCCCGCTACAACACTGGCTCCGAGCTGTTACCTCAAGATGTTCCACAGCTGTACGAACCTCAACACTGCCCCCGCGCTGCCCGCCACCACATTGGCTCAAAACTGCTACGCAGAAATGTTTTACAGTTGCCAAGCACTAACGGCGGCGCCCGAACTGCCCGCCACCACGCTGACTTACGGCTGTTATAGCTACATGTTCGGCAGTTGCACATCCCTGACAAGCGCCCCCGTGCTACCCGCCACCACGCTGACCGGATACTGCTACCAATCCATGTTCAACGGATGCTCGAAACTCAGCTCCGTAACCTGCAGGGCCACCAATATCAGTGCAGACCAATGCCTCAACAGCTGGCTTTCCAACGCCGGCACGCAAGCCTCATCTCCGAAGCTCTACGTAGACCCCTCGATGACGAACGCCGATTGGCATAACGGCAACTTCTTCACGGTCACGGCGATCCCGTAGCCGCTGGTGTATAAAGACACCTTAATATACCTGTGCGCTTGACGCGCGACATCGTTCTTTGACATACTGAGACAAGCGGATATTTTTCGTGGTGATTAGTGATTAGTGAGTGGTGTGTGGTGAATTTTCCAAGGGAAACTGTGCGCCGTTCGGGGAAAAGTTGTATCTTTGCGGCGTGAAACGTAAAACGCAAGAAGGTATGGCAACAATCGTATTACAAGTCCCTGACGACAGCCTGGTCTCGAAAGTGAAGCAGGCCTGCAAGATGCTGATGGGCGTGGCATCGGTAAAGGTGCTGAAGCCCAAGGAGCATGACATCACCAAGACGGCCGGCTACAAGGAGGCCATGGACGACGTGAAGCACGGGCGCGTGTATCATGCTGACAGCGTGGAAGAGATGTTCAAGCAAATTTTAGGTTGAAATGTACAGCATTGACTACACCAACCGCTTCAAAAAGGATTTGCAGCGGTGTCGTAAGCGCGGCCTGGACATACAATTGATCCAGAATGTCATCAACTTGCTTGCCCGGTCTGGCAAGCTGCCCGCCGAATACCACCCCCACCCCCTGAAGGGCGACCACAGAGGGCAATGGGAGTGCCACATCCAGCCCGACTGGCTGATGACATGGGAGCAGCACGACAGGGAACTGACGCTGCTGTTCCTCGAGACAGGCACGCACACAGACTTGTTCTGATCCCCCCCCCGAGAAAGAGAAATATCCGCCGAGACCTCCGCAAGGATGGCCTCGGCTTTTTGCGTTGTCCGCTTGTCTCAGCCCTCGTCAGGAACACAAAAAAATATAGAGTAACAATAAAAAAAACAGACAATATGAAACAGAAACTATCCAAGATTCTAATGACGCTCGCGGCGGTTCTCCTCGCGGCGGGCGCATGGGCGCAGAACCCAAACACAAACACAAACACAGCAACCCCGACGGGGAACCCCAACGAGTGGAGCTTCTCCATGCCCGCGAGTGACGTGCAGCTGCGGATCATCTACAAGACGGAGACGGTCCTGACGCTGGCCTACAACGACAAGGCCATCCCCACGCAGGGGGTCACGACCTACTTGGGCGACGAGGCGGCGTTCATCGACTCGTTAGCCGCCACGGTGACCGCCAACAACGAGGCCGTGGCGAACCCGGAGGTCATCTACAAGAGCAACAACACGGCAGTGATCGCCTTCGGGACGGGCCACGCCGCCACGGGCAAGTTGGACAGCATCAGGTTCCTCGCCACGAGTACGGAACCCGTGACGCTGACCGCGCAGTTCGCCGGCAACGACGACCTCGCCCGCTCCAACACCGACACGGTCCTCGTGACCGTCCGGGAGCACACCTACACCGTCACCCTTGACGACGGCGACGTGGATGCCGCCCACTGGCAAGCCCAGGCCGGCAACGCCGACTTCCGGGAATTCCCTCTGGAGGGCGTGACCGCCAGCCAGACCGTCACCGTGAAGTACACAGGCACCCGCAAGGTGAAGAGCATCGAGGTGGTGGAGGTGGAGGATGCACCGGCGGCTCCTGAAGGCGCCATCAACGGAAAGTTCAGCGTCAACGCCAACGGCAAGCAGGTGTATTTCTCAAAGGGTAATCTGCGCTACACATCGAACACTTGGAGCTTCTTCGACAACCAGTATGACTATTACACGAACTACAGCGCAAACGCATGGGACCACTTCGGCTGGAGCACGACTGCCACCAATTACGGCATGAGCACCTCATCGACATATAGCGATTATCACGGCACCTTTGTCGATTGGGGCAGTAACAGTGCGCTGCAGACGTCCCTCGGCACAGGCTGGCGCACGCTGACAAGTGGCGAGTGGACATATCTGTTCAACACCCGCAGCACATCAACCGTGGGCGGCACCGACAACGGCCGCTATGCCAAGGCTAAGGTAAACAATGTGGAGGGCGTTATCCTCTTCCCCGACACCTATACTCATCCCGACGGCGTGACGGCTCCTGACAATGTCAATAAATCCAATGGCGCATATACCAGCAACAACTACAGCACTGCGGATTGGGCTAAGATGGAGTCTGCAGGTTGTGTGTTCTTGCCGGCTGCCGGCTGCCGGACTACTACGGATGTGTTCCGTGAAGTCATCCCGGGAGGCATAGTCGGCCAATACTGGTCGAGTACTCCTGGAGAATCGAACGACTACGGCATAGAGGTGTACTTCGGGAATAGTTCTCTGGACCCAGCAACAAATTCCTCAAATTCCCCGCGTTCCTACGGGCACAGTGTCCGCCTGGTGCGCGAGGCCGAGTAGGATGCAAGAATGCGCTTGATGCGCGACATCGTTCTTTGGCATACTGAGACAAGCGGATATTTTTCGTGGTGATTAGTGATTAGTGAGTGGGGATTGGTGATTAGTGATTAGTGAGTGGGGAGTGGGGAATTTTCCAAGGGTAACTGTGCGTTGTCCGATTTGTCTCAGCCATTGTCAGGAACACAAAAAAACAAAGAGTAACAATAAAAAAAAACAGACAATATGAAACAGAAACTATCAAGGATTCTAATGACGCTCGCCGCGCTGTTCATGGTGGCGGCGGGCGCATGGGCGCAGGTCAATGTGGCCCCCGCCGGAAGCCAAGGCAACCAGTGGACGTTCCAGATGCCCGCGAGCAACGTGCAGCTGAGAGTGAACTACTACGCGCTGCCCGAGCTGGCCTGGCGGCAGGCGCAGACCCAGACCCCGGTGCAAGACCCCGTGACCGGCTACGTGGGGTTCGAGAGCCTGACGGCGTTCCCCGCGCTCCACACCCCCCACACGCTGAGTCCCATCCGGTACGTCAGCACCAACCCCGCCGCAGCCACCATCAACGAGGAAGGCATCGTCACATTCGTGGCCCCCGGCACCACCACCATCAGGGCCGTCTTCGACGGCGACAACGACTATCAGGAGGACTCGGTCGCCTACGTGCTCAACGTCCTCGCCCCCTGCACACTCACCCTCGCCCAGAACGAGCCCAACTGGGGTAGCGTGACCCTCGCCGGCACCACCGACAGCGTGAAAGCCCTCGAAAACGGCACCTACTACGTCGTCCCCGGCAAGGTGGTCACCGTCAACGCCACGGCCACCGAGCTGCATCACGTGGCCGGCTGGAAGGACGAGAACGGGAACGACCTGGCCACCGCCACCTACAGCAACTACTTCGTCACCAACCCCACGATGATGTTCCCCGCCAACTCGACGCTGACCTTCACCGTCACCGGCGACACCACCGCTACGGCGATGTTCGGCATCAACAGCTATGAGGTCTCCGCCGACGTGGCCGACGGGCAGAGCGGCAGGGGCATGGTGCATATCTCCTACACCGACGTCCAGGGCAACCCGCATACCACCGCCGCCGGCCAGAGCGCCACGGCCTCCGCGCAGGGCGGCAGCACCAGCACCCTGGTGGCCACCCCCGCAGACGGCTACCACTTCGTATGCTGGACCAACGGCAATGACACCCTCGGCACCAACGCCACCCTGACCACCAACGTGGCCCTCGCCGCCACCGCCGTCTTCGACACCAACACCTACGTGCTGACCGTGGTGGTGGCCGACGGGCAGAGCGACC
>CAMHNQ010000105.1 GCA_946186495.1 uncultured Bacteroidales bacterium | reverse complement strand
AAGCATCTTCAGCTTCCTCTCGGCATTGCATTTGAAATTTTCCAGGTTTCGAACTTGCAAAGATAAAAGCGAAAACACTTCTGCTATGTATTTATAAAAAGGTTCTTTTTAGGTTCTAATTTTATCTTATTCAACAATTTATAATCCCGTTCTGTGCCACATTTCGAATGGCACAGCGGCAAAGTTAGGGAAAAAAGATATGCGGACGCAGAAAAGCAATTTTTGCTCCGAAGATTTCGCAAATAGGCACAGAAGCTGCGAGTTGTATAATATGCACTTTTTTCAGTGCAGTATTTTAAAATCCTGCACTTTTTTTTGTGCACATCAAAAAAAAAAGTGTATTTTTGCAGAAAAAAAGGGGTTATGATTGATACGGTTCTCACGGAATTCATGCAGGAGCAACTCGGACTGGTTCGCTTTGATTTCATTCGCTACAAGTACAATCAGATAGACTGGAATTTACGGATGGGGGGACTCGTCGGACCGAGAGGTATTGGTAAATCGACTCTGGTTTTACAGCATATATTACAGCAGAAAGAATCGCAAAACGCATTGTATATCTCTGCGGATCGTAGCTATTTTGCCCAACATACGCTGGCTGAAGTGGCATCCGAATTTGTGAAGGAGGGTGGGACACATCTTTATATTGATGAAATTCACAAGTATCCGTCATGGTCAACAGAGTTGAAAGAGATATACGACGGACACCCTTCCCTTCGGGTCTTCTTCACAGGTTCTTCTGTGCTCGACCTGCTTCGCGGACAAGCCGATCTGAGCCGCCGTGCGGTGATGTTCACCATGCAGGGGCTATCGTTCCGGGAATATCTTGAGATGTTTCATCAAATCAAAATGCCCGTGTATTCCCTTGACGAAATTATAGCCAACAAGGTGGATAACAGCCTGATACCGCACCCTCTGCCCTTATTCAGGCAATATTTGCGCGACGGTTACTATCCGTTCAGCAAAGAAGGTGCGTTTTTCTCGCGATTAGACCAGATAGTTACACAAACCCTGGAATCAGACATAACCCAATATGCCTCCATGTCCGTAGCTACCGGACGGAAACTCCGGCGTCTGATGGCTATTGTGGCTAAAAGCGCACCTTTCAAGCCTGATTATTCCAGCATAGCCAACGCACTGGGTATAAGCCGGAATGTGTTGCCGGACTATCTCCTCTATATGGAAAAAGCGGGCATGATTGGCCAGCTGCGCGATGAGACAGGCGGTATTCGCAGCCTCGGGAAAGTGGAAAAGGTGTTTGTGGACAACACGAACATCATGTATGCGTTGGGCACAGCAGACACGAACACGGGGAATCTGCGTGAGACGTTTTTCTACAACCAGACACGTGCCGTCAGCGATGTCATTTCATCAAAAGTGTCAGATTTTGTCATCGGAGAACATACGTTCGAGGTCGGAGGGAAAAACAAGGGTGGCAAGCAGATTGAGGATGTTCCCAACGGGCATATCGTAAAAGATGATATTGAATATGGGTTCGGTCGGGTGTTGCCTTTGTGGACCTTCGGTTTGCTTTATTAAATCGTTGAGTGTTTCAGACGCCACCTTAAATTTTCAATCAAAATCTAAGGTAAAGAAGTACTATTATTTTTGTATGTTTTTGTAAGAACAAAAAAATCATTGTTTCGAGTTCGAGGTCCTGGAAAAACCTGCAATGCTAAACAAAGAAAGCTCACGGCTGTGAACCGCAAGCATCTTCAGCTTCCTCTCGGCATTGCATTTGAAATTTTCCAGGTTTCGAACTGCAAAGATTTTTTTCATATTTTTGCATTCGGAAAAAGAATAAAGGAAAATAAAGAAGAATAAAAGAGAATATAGAAGAATAAAACAAAGTAAATGGGAAAGAAAGAGGATTTTTATGAAAGTGCTCAGGAACTGTTTCAGCCTACATTCGGCAACCGTCCGACACAGTATATCGGTCGCGACAGCGAGATTGAACAGTTTATGGCGGGGCTGAAAGAGCCTGTCGGGTCGCGCAAGCGTCTCATCGAGGCGGGAGTTATCGAATCCCCCCGTCGTGGAGAGTTGGTGTTTGCTGTACCCTATCTGTCGGAGTATTTGCAGAACATGGATTGAATAAGGCCTTTTACTGCGGAATGAAATTCAACGACGACATATCCACATCAGGACCGGTTGCGCCACAGAACGTGAACATTTCCAACCAGTTCACCGGCTATAAGGAGTTGCCTTCAAACGGCTACTCCCGCCTTTTCCGCGCTCAACGCTACGGACAGTGGTACATGCTGAAAGGCCTCAAGCCTGAATACGCCGCCGATCCGCAATACACCGCAATGCTTGCCAAGGAATTCGCCCTGACGGTGGAACTCAACCATCCCAACATCGTTCGCGCCCTCAACCACGAACAGGATGCCGTGGTCGGCGACTGCATCGTGATGGAATATGTGGACGGCCAAACGCTGGACGACTTCCTCAAGGAAAATCCCTCCCAGGAGGTTCGCAAACTGGTGGTGAAAGAACTGCTGTTTGCCATGGACTATTTCCACCGCAAACAGGTCGTACACCAGGACTTGAAACCCTCCAACATCCTGATTACCCATGACGGCAACCATGTGAAGATCATCGACTTCGGACTTTCCGACAGCAGAAGGTTCGCCATCCTCAAGGAGCCCGCCTACACCCAATCCTACGCCGCCCCGGAACAATTGTCCGGCGATGAGGTCGACAACCGCACCGACATTTACGCCTTTGGACTGATTCTGAAGCAACTGTTCCCTTCGCGCTACGGCAATGTGGTGCGCAAATGTCTTCAACCTCTTAAAGAAAAACGTTTTCAAAGTGCTGACGCTGTGATGCAGGCGGTAGGTGAAGCGGACTTCAGACGGAAATGGTTTCCGCCCGTGGCTTTCATAACACTTGTGCTCGTTACTGCCTTGTGCGCCTCCGTAAAACCTGTTTCATGGGTGAAAGGCAAAATAGAGGACTACAGGATTCTGCATTCCACAGGAGACCCATCCCTGACAGTCGGCTCACTAAGCGGTCTGTTCTCCGTCGCTCCCGACCGGCAGGTGCGTTTCTCGCAGGGCAATCTCCAATACTGTGCCCACGGCAAACATCGCACAGCCGATGGCGTTGCCCCAGGCACCTGGCGTTTCGCCGAGAACCAATATGACATCATCGGTGAGCCGAATTCCAATGCTTCCCCCAACTATGAGGAGTGGATCGACCTTTTCGGATTCGGAACGAGCGGATAGAACAGCGGTACGACGAGCTATGACCCCTGGGATTGGGAAATTGAAAATATCGGTTACTATCCTGGCGGCAAATGGGAAAATTCACTGACAGATTCTTGCGCTCTCGCCGACTGGGGACTATACAACGCCATATCCAACGGAGGAGACACGCCCGGACGATGGCGTACGTTGACAAAAGACGAGGCTGCCTATTTGTTCCATGCAAGGAAGGCATCTACGGTGAACGGCATCCCCGATGCACGTTTTGCCAAAGCCTCTGTGAACAACGTGAATGGCCTCATCCTTTTCCCTGACCAATACAAACATCCCGACGACATCGCTTTGCCGGAAACAATCAACATCGACACAGCACAATACACAAGCTGTTACAGTGCGTCACAATGGAAAAAGATGGAGAATGCCGGTGCCGTGTTTCTTCCCGAGGCGGGTGTCAGGGGCGGCTTGGAATGGCTCCCCGGAAGCGGACATTATTGGTGTTCAACCGCTTGTAACAGCTCTTGTGCATACGACTTGGGGTTTGGCAATGGCCTTTTAGGCATCCATCCGCAAAACCGTTCTTTTAGGCTTTACGGGAACAGCGTGCGGCTTGTGCAAGATGCCGACAAGAAATAATCCTTACGATAAGGAAAAGAACCGAAAAAGAACCCGTTCCGCATATCCGAATGTTTGCTATCTTTGCACCTGCAATTTGAACGAACATGTCTGTTAACCTGCAACATATCACCCTGCTGCGCCAACTCGTGGAGGAGTCGGCGGACCACCGTATTGAAACCTCCAACGACTTCATCTTCCTGTCGGGAGAGATCCGGGGACGGCTGAATGAAAACCTCAGCGTCTCCACGCTGAAGCGGCTCTGGGGCTATGTGGATGGCTATGCCTCGGTGCGCCCCAGCACTCTCGACATTCTCGCCCGCTTCGTGGGTTTTCCCGACTGGGAGACCTTCGTGTCAGACTACTGCGAGGTGGAGAGTGTACAGTCGTCGCACCGCGTGGTGTCGCCTTCGCTCTATTCCAAAGATTTGGATGCCGGAAAGCAAGTGAACATTTGCTGGAACCCCAACCGGAGCTGCCTTATCAAATATCTGGGAAACAGTCTGTTTGAAGTCATAACATCTGAAAACGCCAAACTGAAGTCTGGCGACCGATTCCTGTGCCAACGCTTCACCCTGAACCAGCCGCTGTATGTGGAATTGCTGACCAAAGACGGCAATACGGAGTTGTTCGTGATGGGCAACAAAGGCGGATTGACCAGTCTTACTTTGCTCTAATCCATCGCTTCCCTTACCTCCAACAAAAAGCCCGGAGTCTGACTCACCCCGGGCTTTTTGCGAACGTATGCGGACGTATGCGGACGTATGCGATACGTCCCTACTTAATCAACGCCATATCCGGAATCGGCTTGTCGTATTCGCCGCGGGCCTGGCGTTCCTTGATGTCGCGGAAAGCCTCCAAAGTGCGCTGCACGTCCTCCATGCTGTGGGCGGCGGTGGGGATGATGCGGAAAATGAGCATTCCGGGAGGAATGACGGGATAGGTGACGATGGAGCAGAAGATGTTGTAGTTCTCGCGCAGATCGACGGCGATGTTGGCGGCCTCGTTGATGCCGCAACGCAGATGCACCGGGGTGACACACGCCTCGGCGGGTCCGATCTCGTAACCGAGGTCGCGGAAACCTTTCTGCAGGGCGCGGGTGATTTCCCACAGATGGGCTCTCAGGCGGTCGCCCTCCTCGCTGCGGATAATCTCAAGGCGCTTCAGGCAGCCGACCACGATGGGCATCGGCAGCGACTTGGCGTACATCTGGGAGCGCATGTTATAGCGCAGGAAATTGATGATGCCTTTTTCGGAAGCCACGAAACCGCCGATGGTGGCCATGGACTTCGCGTAGGCGCCGATGTAGATGTCGATGTCGTCCATCACGCCGAAATGCTCGGAAGTGCCGCGCCCGTGAGGGCCCATCGCCCCGAAGCCGTGGGCGTCGTCGATAAGGATGCGGAAGGGGTACTTTTTCTTGAGGGCCGCGATCTGGTCGAGGATGCCGAGTGCGCCGGTCATGCCGAACACGCCTTCGGTGATCAGCAGCACGCCGCCGCCCTGCTCTTCGGCAATCTTGCATGCGTTGCCGAGGATGCGCTCGCAATCGACGATGTCGTTGTGGCGGAACTTGAAGCTCTTGCCGAGATGCAGGCGGATGCCGTCGCGCAGACAGGCATGGGCCTCCGCGTCATAGACGATGACATCGCGGCGGCACACCAGCGAGTCGATGGTGGACATGATGCCCTGGTAGCCGAAGTTGAACTCGAAGGCGGCCTCCTTGTGCTCGAAATCGGCAAGCTCGCGTTCGAGCTGTTCGTGGAGGGCGGTCTGGCCGGTCATCATGCGGCTGCCCATCGGATAGGCCATGCCCCAGCGGGCGGCGCCTTCCGCATCGGCCTTGCGCACCTCCGGATGGTTGGCCAACCCGAGGTAGTTGTTGATGCTCCAGCAGAGCACCTCCCTTCCGTTGAAACGCATGTGCGGCCCCAACTCGCCTTCCAGCTTCGGGAACGCAAAATATCCATCTATCTTTTCACGGTACTGCCCGATCGGGCCACCGGATGACTCCTTGATTCTCTCGAAAATGTCTTTCATTACTGTGCTATTTGTTGGTTTGTTATCTCGTTTGCCTATGAACCTCCCTTAAGCCCCCCTAATCACTAACCACTAACCACTAACCACTAATTCCTATTCCGCTTCGCCTCCTCTATCTTCTCATACTCTTCAAGGAACTGCGGGATGCTCGACATATCAATGCGCTTGTTCAGGATAATCCTGTGGTCTTTGTTATCCATGATGAACATGGCCGGATTACCCATCTCATAGATGTTGAAATACTCGAGATAGTCAAGATTGCCTTTGTTGCCACCTACCTGAAGCCACGGATAGTTGTTCTCCCTCACGTACTTTTTCCATCGGTCGATGTCGGAGTCATTGGCGATTGCATAGACGTCGAAGTTCCGCTTGCCGATGGCCTGCAGCGAGTCATAGACCTCGCGCATCTTCTTCGACTCCTTCTTGCAGGTCGGGCAGTCGGGGTCGTAGAACCAGAGGATGGTGTAGGGCTTGCTCATGCGGTAGGAGGAGTGCCACTTGGTCATGTCGTCCGTCATCGAAGTGTCGGGGATGAAAAGCTCAGGCGCGATCTTACCGATCAAGATCGGTTCGAGCCGTTTCGTGCGCTTTTCGTATTTTGCAATGATATCCTCGTCCAGCCAATAGCATTTGCCTTGCAGCTGGTTGGTTTTCGCAATATGGTAGAAGACAGCGTCATGGCCGATAATCTTGCTGGTCTCGAACTGGTAGGAGAGCCAGTCCACGCAATAGTGGAACATGAAGGTGTCTTTCGCGGCCTTGGCCAGGAAAATGTCGATATACTTGTTGATGGTGTCAGACTCCTGGTGGTAGAGCAGCTTCAGGAAATAGTCCTTCATCTTCGGCTCGAAAGAGGGGATGTAGATGAAGCGGTGGTCGCCGAGGTCGAGGTTGTCCCAATAGTGCAGACGGTAGTAGGCGGCCTGCCGCTGGTAGTCGGGCGTGCCATCCTCCTTCTTGTACTCGGGGATGTCGATGTTCTGGTAGGATTTCTGCATCTTGGAGAAGAGGTAGTCGGGGTTCTTGGCTATCAAGTCGTTGATGAACGCCGTCATCTCCTCGTTAAGGCCGGACAGTTTCTCCTTGTAGTAGTTTGCGCTGTCGGTGTTTCCCGCCGCCTCGAAATCCTTGCGCTTCTTGGCCCATGTGTTGGCATCCTTAGAGGCCTGGGCGGTCTTTTTCTGGAAGCGCAGCATCTCGGCGTTCTCCGGAGAGTTCTTCACGGAAACGTTTTCAACGTTCATCGTGGTGTCCAGGAAATACTCGAAATGCTGGTTGTTGTCGAGGATGAAGTTCAGGTAGAGCTTCTTGTCCATGGAAACCAGCGAGTACATTCCGTCGTCGTAGCGGTCGGTGCCCTTGAAGACGAACTTGCCCTTGCCGGAAGGCTTCACGGAGTCCTTCAGTATCAGCTTCTCATTGTAGTGAATCACCAGATAGACCAGCGTGTCTTTCGAGTCCTTGATGTTGAAAACCAGCTCGTGGCCGTCCGCGTCACGGTAGTTCGCCGGGTTGTTCCTCGATTTCTGCAAGTTTTTGGGTTGACTGTTCTGGGCCAATACCGCATTGGCAAACATCATCAAAAAACCGAACATCAAACCCGAAATCAACAAAAAAATAACGTTCTTTCTCATTCTATTTATATTGTTTTTATCGTTTCTAACACAATTGGCGTATGCGATGCATGGCGTATGCGATACGCCCCTACGGATTATTGTTTACGTTCCATCAATCTCACGACCTCATCTAACGAAATTTGCCGTGCGATTATTGCATGATTTTTTTCATTGTCTATCAACAAAATCACCGGCGTGGTGACGATGTCGAAATATTCGATGTAATCGACGCTGGTTTCGCCCATGGAGGTGCTCAGGTTGACCCAGTCGCCGAGGCCGTGCTTCTCGGAGAAGGCCTTCCAGCGGTCGTAGTCGTCGTTGACCTCCACGGCAAAGACCTCGAAATTCAGCTCGTCGGCCCGTTTCTGGGCTTCCTCATACCACTGGGTATACAGGTCCTTC
>CAMHNQ010000104.1 GCA_946186495.1 uncultured Bacteroidales bacterium | reverse complement strand
TCCTCCCCGTTGTCAAAAAGGGTGATGTTGCCCTGCTTCTTGTATGTCGGTTTGGCCTCTTTCATTGTACATTCAAATTTGCTGCAAATACACAAATAATTCTTTGAATAACAATTGTTTGCAAGAAATTTCCACCATAAAAGGTTCATCTGTCGCAAGTTGACCGAAACGGGGATTTTAGGTGTCGTTTTCAGCGGATTTCAGCTCATAAGAAGCTGTTAATCAGGAAGAAATAATTAGAAGTCCCATCAATTAACTGTTCTCGGGGTGGAATTATCACGTTTTACATCTCCAGCCTGCTTCCTTTTCCATTTTCTTATGAACCTATATGTACTCCAACCAAGAGCTTTCCGTTCGCCACGTTTCTGGTTTTTGAAAATCCGCCCCTTGGTGTCATAATAGACGGCGTTTGTCAGTTTGCCCGCCTGATAATAACGGATGCATTGGAGACCGTTGTAATGCTTTTTCGTATAGAAGTCATATACGGTGTCTTTCACGCCATTTGTATATAGCGTTGACATCTCTAACATCCTTCGATGGTTGTAAACGTTTTCTTTGTACAAGGTGTTGTTTTTGTAGTATTGGACCAAACTGTCAAAAGAACAATAAGTGGAATCTATTAGAGTATCGTATTTTGCATAGTACTTCCAAATGGGCTGGTTAAAGCCCACGTAGGAGGTGTCATGCTCGATTTTGTCCGAAAGATACCTGTCCGGATAGTTCTGTTCCTCTACACCTTTCACGTAAAAAAGTTGCGTTAATAGTTCTCCGCTTGCGGAATAGCTTCTGACAACCCCGTCTGCGACGCCTTGTCTGTAAGGAACCTCTCCGCGCAACCGGCCGTCAGGCCAGTACTCTTTTGAAACGCCATCTTCCAAACCTTCTTTGTAGCTGATGGTTTGAATGAGTTTACCCGTCTTGAAGTTGTAGCTGGTGTCGGATAGCGTATGCCCCATCTCATACACCGTCTTTTTCACCAGAATTGTATCGTTATCGACCTTCATGGAGATTACGAACCAATTCCCGTGCGGCAATCCGCCCACAAGTTGGTTGTGCGCGTCATACAGACCGGTCACGGTTTGCCCGAACAACAAGGTTGGAAAGACCCCCAAAAGCAACAATAGTTTCTTCATATTCTGTCTGCTTTTCTCCAATCGATTCATCTCTTGCGAACAATTTTTCTGCGAGTACGATAATCTGAAATCCTCAACACAGATCTTATATCCAATCTTCTTGAGCGCAAGGTTACTGTGAAACTCCAATTATCTTGTCTTTTATCAGTGAGCCTGTTTTGTATGCAATACGTTATTGAACCTGCACCATCAACTTCCAAATCATAAGAGAAAGAATTTCCTTCAGGGGAGTTAATCCATCCTGTTTCAACTTTATTTGCAGCAGTGAATGTGGCATAATTTTCTACACCATACGGATTAAAATCAATTTCGACAGCATAGACATTTGCTCCAATAGGGATTTCTCCACACACTGTCATTTCTTGATTGTCAGGCCGACTATCAATTTCGATTTTTTCTTCTGTTTCACTAAACACTTTAACATCTATCCCATCTTTGCGACGCTTGGAAGCGTCGGCTCCTATGCGACGCTTCCAAGCAGCGGATACTATAGGTTCTCTAAGATGTACTTCGCCAGCTTGTTGTACAAATATGTCCGGGTGTTGCCGCCCATGATGAAGTGGTTCTTGTTGGGGAAGAAGAACTGGTCGTACTCGATGCCGGCTTCGTTCAAGCCCTTCACCAACTCCATGGCGTTCTGGAAGTGGACGTTGTCGTCGGCGGTGCCGTGGATCAGCAAGTACTTGCCCTTGAGGTCTTTGGCGTAAGTGGTCGGAGAATTGAGGTCGTAGCCGTCGGGGTTCTCCTGCGGGGTGCGCATGAAACGCTCGGTGTAGATGTTGTCGTAGTAGCGCCAGTTGGTGACGGGCGCGACGGAGATGGCCATCTTGAAGGCACCGTCACCGCGGAACATGGAGAGCGCGGAGAGGTAGCCGCCGAAACTCCAGCCCCAAATGCCGATGCGGTCGCCATCGACGTAGCTCAGGGTCTTGAGCCAGTTGGCCGCCGCAATCTGGTCGATGGCCTCGTACTTGCCCATCTGCTGGTAGATCACCTTCTTGAAGGCGTCGCCGCGGGTGGCCGTGCCGCGCCCGTCAACGCAGACGCTGATGTAGCCGTGCTGCGCCAGCATCTGGTAGAAGGCGAGGTCCTGCGCACTGCTGTAGGCGTTCATCACCTGCTGCGAGCCGGGGCCGCCGTAGCAGTTCATCATCACCGGATACTTCTTGCTCGGGTCAAAGTTTGCGGGCTTCATCATCCAGCCGTACAAGGTCACGCCGTCCTTCGTGGTGAAGCTGATGATTTCGCGCTTCACGAAGCCGTAGTCGTTCATGACGTTTTGGATGTTCTGGTTGTCGTTGAGCACGCGCAACTCCTTGCCCGTTTTGTCGTTGATGGTGTATTTCGGCAGGGTGTTCAGGTCGGAATACTGCAAGCGGTAGTAGTTGCCGTTCGGACAGAACTCCGTACTCGCCCAACCGTTGCCGGCAGTCAGAAGCTGTTTCTTTTGCTTTTTGCCATCATAATTGATGACGTAGAGGTCACGATTGAGCACGCCCGATTCATTCGAGAGGTAGTAAATCTGCTTTTTTGCTTCATTAACATATTGGATTTCATTGACTTCCCACTCTCCAGAGGTGAGTTGAACGAGGGCGCCGCCAAACATTAGTTTGTAAATGTGGTTGAAGCCGTTACGCTCGGAAGTGACGATCATGGAGTTGTTGTCGGCAAGGAAATAGTAGTTGTCGGTCACGTCCAACCACTTGTCGTTTTTGTCGGTGTAGATGATATCCTGCGCCTTGGTGACGGTATTGTAGCGGATGAAGTCGAGCTGGTTCTGGTGGCGGTTGAGTTTCAGCACGACGGCGTCTCGGCTGTTGGGCAGCCAATAGACGCGCGGGAAGTAACAGTTGGAGTTGTCGCCAAGGTCGAGTTTGGTGTCGATGCCGGTCGCAAGGTCGTAGATGTGGACCTCGACAAGGGAATTGTCCTCGCCAGCCTTCGGGTATTTGTACTTGAACTCTGTGGGGTAGAGGTTGTCGTACATCGGCATGGTAAACTCTTTCACGCGGCTCTCGTCGAAGCGCAGGTAGGCGATTTTGGTGCCGTCGGGCGAGAACGAGGCGGCCTGCGACATGTCGAGTTCCTCCTCATAGACCCAGTCCGCGAAGCCGTTGAGGATATGGTTGGGGTTGCCGTCCTTCGTGATGCGTACCACCTTGCCGGAGGTCAGGTCCTGGTAATAGAGGTCGCAGTCGCGGGCGAAGACCACCTTGCTTCCGTCTTTGGAGAGTTCGGCGAAGCGCAGCAGGTGGGCGGTGTCGGAGACAGGCATAAGCCGCTTGTTTTCAATATCATAGACGTAATAGTGAGCTAACGAAGAACGTCGGTAGATGCTCTCTTGGTCGAAAGCGAGCACAATTTTCTTCTCATCGGAGGAGAAGGCGTAGTCGCTGATGCCGGCGATGGAGAGCCGTCCCTTGGAGGCATCGCTCAAATCACTGTGTGACAGGATGATGCCAGCCACAGAACCATCACTGAAATGGTGACGCTCGATACCGGCGCGCTTGAGGACAGTGTAGTCGTCACTCACGGGCATGGCGGTGTAGCCGGCCACTCCGCGCGGATAGAAGGAAAAGTTATCCCAGATGTCCTCCACAGTGATCTTTTTGGTCTGGGAGAAGCCAAAAATCCCGACAAACACCATCAAAAGTGTCAATAATAAAATCTTTTTCATATCTAAGCATTTATTACAATAATCAAAAGGTCACGGACGCTTGTCACACCCCCAACACTCAACGTACAATCAACCAGCAGAACAACATCACAGGCAACGTGGCGAAGAGTATAGAATCGACACGGTCGAGAACCCCGCCGTGCCCAGGGATAATCTTGCCGCTGTCCTTCACCCCTGCTTTGCGTTTGAACAACGACTCCGTCAAGTCGCCCAACAGTCCAAAAACTTGTGTGAGCAGGGCTATGACAATCAAATGCCACCAAAGGAGGCCCCAAGACTTGAAGAACGGAATGAATGAAAGTCCGACCGCAAGCCCGACCGTGAGCACAAAGCTGATGAGGAAACCCTCCCAAGTTTTGCCGGGCGAGATGTCAGGTGCCAACTTGTGCTTGCCGAACAACGACCCGCCGAGGTAGGCGAACGTGTCGGAAGCCCATATAAGAATAAAGAAAGAGAGCATTTGCGCCGGATTATGGGATGGCCACAGGAAAAAAAGCACGCACAACGGCAGGACAATCCACACAATGGACAGCAGCCCCATGCCGATTACCTGCACCGGGTGAACCTGTTTGCAGAACAGGACAGGCAAAAAGACGGAAACTATCGCAATTAACATCATCAGATAAAATCCTATGAAATATGGCGACGGTTCGCCCGTGTGCGGCAAAGCCCGCGCCATGGAAGCCTCAAAAAGCTGGACGGACAAGTTCAAGAACGCCAACATTACCACTCCCGCAGCTATGTTGGTGAACGGATAGACTTGCTTCAATTCCGGCGTCTCATACATCTTGTAGAGTTCGCGAACCCCGACAAGGGCCAGAAAGAAAGCCAGCGGCACGGCCACCCAGGGGGTGAACACCGCCGCAACCATCAGGGCAACATAAACGATTCCAGAAGCGGTTCTGGTCAATAGGTTACGCATTTTTCGGTCGGTTTTCGTCCAACAAAAGGAGAATGTAGCGCGGATTTTTCAAGGTTCGCATCTCTTTGCCGTCCACCTTGGGTAGCGGCGTGGGGGTGATGAACTCTATCCCGGCGTCTTTGGTGAACTTCAGATTGCGGGCCACTGCATCCTCCATATCCGCCACGACATCCGTGAGACGGGAAATCACAATCACATCACAGGCGAGGTTGCGCATGGAGACGAAGCGGGAAACGGGCTGCGTAAAGCCGATACTGCCCGTACGCGCCACCAAGCAGGTGGAGAGTGCCACCACCGCATCGATGGGCATATTCACCGAGATGGAGTTGATGTAGTTGATTTGCAGGTGTTCCAAGTCTGCGCTGAGATTGTTGTGCGTATTCAGCACGACGTTGTACTGCTTGTCTTGCGCCAGCATCTGAAGGTACTTCAGGCGATCCTGTCGGGAATAGCAGCGCAGGATTTTGCCTCCGTTGGCCTGGAAATTCTGCCAGAACTCCACCTGGACATTGCTCATCGCGGGAAAGCATTTCAAGGAGGGGTCTCCTTCCGGAATGTGGTCATGCGAGACGGTGCTCTTGCGAATCACACCCCGTATATACTCCTTGTCGGAGATGAAATTGACGTCGTTTTGGACCATTGTTCTACGATTATTTAGTTGACTTGGGATTCATCATTTGGCTGCTGAGCGGTGTCAGCAGGGGCAGATTCCCGTTCTTCCGTCGGGAATGGACGCTCCCCGAGGATGTCCCGCACGTCCTCCGTGAAAATCACTTCCCGTTCCAGGAGCAGCTTCGCCAGCCTTTCCACCTTGTCATAGTTGTCGGTGAGAATCTTTTTCGCTCGCTGGTAGGCCCCCTCGATCAGCAAATGGACGCGCTCGTCAATCTCCTGCGCCGTCTTTTCACTGTAGGGTTTGGTCATGCTGTATTCCTGCTGTCCTGTGGAGTCATAATAACTCACATTGCCGATTTTTTCATCCAAGCCGTAATAGACAATCATGGCGTAAGCCTGTTTGCTCACGCGTTCGAGGTCGTTCAGGGCGCCGGTGGTGATCCTGCCGAAGAAGACCTCTTCGGCGGCCCGGCCGCCGAGTGTGGCAGTCATCTCATCCACCATCTGGTCATAGGAGGTCAGCTGTCGCTCTTCCGGCAAGTACCAAGCCGCGCCGAGGGCCTTGCCACGAGGCACGATGGTCACCTTCACCAACGGGGAGGCATAGCGCAACATCCAGCTCACGCAGGCATGTCCCGACTCGTGGTAGGCAATCGTCCTCTTCTCCTCCGGGGTTATCACACTGCCTCTGCGCTCCAGTCCCCCGACAATACGGTCAACGGCAGAGAGGAAGTCCACTTTTTCAATTTGCCGCTTGTTTTGGCGGGCCGCGATGAGCGCCGCCTCGTTGCAGACATTGGCGATGTCGGCACCGGAAAAGCCCGGTGTCTGCTTGGCGAAAAAGTCGAGATCCACATCGGGGCCGAGTTTTAGGTTGCGTACATGGACACCGAAGATACCGCGGCGTTCGTTGAGGTTAGGGAGCTCCACCTGGATCTGCCGGTCGAAACGCCCGGCGCGGAGCAGGGCGCGGTCGAGAATGTCGGCACGGTTGGTTGCCGCCATAATGATGACCCCGGCGTTCGTGCCGAAGCCGTCCATTTCGGTGAGAAGCTGGTTCAACGTGCTCTCCCGCTCGTCGTTGGCATTCGAGAACGCCCCTTTGCCGCGGGCGCGCCCGATGGCGTCAATCTCGTCGATAAAGATGATACAAGGAGCCTTCTCCTTGGCGGTACGGAACAGATCGCGCACGCGGGAGGCCCCCACGCCCACGAACATCTCCACGAAGTCGGATCCGGACATGGAGAAGAACGGCACTTTCGCTTCGCCCGCCACGGCCTTGGCCAACAGGGTCTTTCCAGTTCCCGGAGGACCCACCAGCAACACGCCTTTCGGTATCTTGCCGCCCAAAACCGTATATTTCTGGGGATTCTTCAGGAAATCCACCACCTCCTCAATCTCAAACTTAGCGCCCTCCAGGCCTGCCACATCCTTGAACGTGACCACCTGACCGGACTTCTCGTCGAACTCCTGCGCACGCGACTTCCCGATATTGAATATGTTGCTGCCTCCAAAAGGGCTTCCCCCACCCCCGCGCATGGAACGCATGGAAAAATAGTAGAGGAGGAAAATCATCAGAAACGGCAACACAAACCATATGATGATTTCAAAACCCCAGCTTTGGGAGTTGTCCTGCTTCATCGGAAAGTCATACTCCTTGGCTATCTCATTAGCCACCAACGTACTGTCCTCAGCCAACCGTTCCTGCACATACTGGTTCTTGACATCGCGGAGGTTCTCGTTGTACACCTGCAGGTCTGTCACCACCAGATAGTACTGCGGACCGACAGGGTTGCCCTTTTCCGACTCGTACGCCGGATTCTGCTCCAGGGCCTGCTTTTTCAGGAAAATGTTGACATGCGAATTTTTCTTAACAAATTCTACATGTTCAACATCCTGATTCTTCACCATCTGATAGAACTCCATGTCATTCACCTCCCGGGCAGTGTCACCGGAGGTGAAGAAATAGACCCCCACCAGCACAAGCGTTACGACTATGTAAAAGAAAGACCAACTGAACTTCGGCTTGCCACCGTTGGCCCCCTTACCCCCGAAAAAGTCGGGTTTTCCTCTTCCCTTGCTATTATTTTGGTTATTCTCGTTCATCTGAAACTGAAAACTGAAAACTGAAAAACGTCACTTAAAACGACTGCACTTCCGCATCTCCCCAAAGAGACTCGATCTGATAATATTCGCGAGCTTCCGGCAGAAAAACATGGACCAGGATATTGAAATAATCCAACAATATCCACTCCTTGTTCTCCGTTCCCTCAACATGAAGCGGCTTGACCCCTGCCACGCGCTGGGTCTGCTCCTGGACAAAGTCGCAAAGTGTCTCCACATGCGGTTTCGAGTTGCCAGAACAGATGACGAAATAGTCGAAATAGACATGGTTGATTTTCTTCAAATTGATGCATTTGATATCAACGCCCTGCTTCTCGATCAGTGCCTGTATGATTAACTCCTCCAGGTTCCCTTCGTACGGGACACCCTCAAATTTCACTTTTCTTTTGACTGTCATAGATTCATTTTAAAACGGTTGCAAAAG
>CAMHNQ010000103.1 GCA_946186495.1 uncultured Bacteroidales bacterium | reverse complement strand
ACTTAATAACAGCCAAACTATCTGCCTTTGGATATGAGTGGGCTTATAGGTTGGTAGACCCACGTTCTTTTGGCATTCCACAAAGACGACCAAGATTTATCTTTCTTGCTTCAGATATTATGCACCCTAAAGACATCTTGTTTCCAATGGATGAGGATGTTGATGCAAATATTGACGATAAACTTTATAGCGATGAAACAGCTGCCGGAGCATATGGCTTTTACTGGACAGAAGGAAAAATCGGAATTGGATGGGCAAAAGATTCAATACCTCCACTAAAGTGTGGATCATCACTAGGTCTTCCATCATCACCTGCCATTTGGGACATTCAACACAATTTTTTTGGAACTCCGACTATTGAAGATGCTGAACGGCTACAAGGTTTTCCTGAAAACTGGACAAACGTATTAGTAAGCTGTGGGTACAAAGATAACAAGAGATGGAAACTATTGGGTAATGCTGTAAATACAACTGTCTCAAATTGGATTGGAAATAGACTTGAAAAAGGAATTCAAGATACTCTATCCGAAGAACGTCTTTTCCATACAAATCTTAAACCATGGCCTAAAGCTGCAATAAGTTACAACGGAAGTATCATGGGAGTTAAGGCAAGTTTCTATCCTAATGGAGTGAAATACACCCCCATTATGGAATTTCTAAAGTATCCATTAAAACCTCTATCTTTAAAAGCAACGTTAGGGTTTGAAAAGAGGGTTTTAGAAAGTACTTTAATAAGATACCCAGAATCATTCAAAGAATCTATAATTGTTTATTTAAAAAACCAATACGACTATGTTAGATAAAATGAACGATCTATACAAACAGATGTTGGAAAACTACGAAGGAGGTTTAAGTAATACATCTACAAAAAAGTTTGATGGTATTGTATCTGCGATAGCAGAGCTACTTGATATTCCTGTGGTTGAAGTATATGCTACAGGTTCAGGTACTCGTCCAGGCAATCTTGAAGTTAGATTATCCCAAGGAGTTAGAGCCACAACACATACTACAGTTGGATTAGGATTCATTATTGATGATAAAAATGATCCAGAAAATGTAGAAAAATTGACTAATAGCGCATTGGTGACATGTGAAAAATTTCTTGGCAGGGGCAAGGCCCATTACGACAATATTGTGATTTTTGTAGAAAGTAATGGAATTATAGTTGCTTCAGGTATAATCTATCAAAAGAAGACGGAAATTGCCAAAAAGTTAATTGATGAATTACAGATTAACATCATTAGAGAGGTGTCAATGACATCTGGAATATCAGAAATAAATGACAGTCATAATTCGCATTTGAATTATTTATCTGCCCTCCGCACCAAGCCCTTTATGTTGCTAGCTGGTATCAGTGGCACGGGCAAAAGTCGCATTGTGAGGAAACTGGCGCAAGCTTCCACAACACAAAAATACGAGAATACGGAGGACAGATGGAAAGACAACCGTCCAGAGAATTTTGAACTAATCCAAGTGAAACCCAATTGGCACAACTCAATGGATGTGGTGGGATATTATTCCAATGTTGCCAAGAGATACGAGTTCCCGCCTTTCATCGATTTCATAGTGAAAGCTTGGCAAGATTTAGAAACACCATATTTCCTTTGCTTGGATGAAATGAACCTTGCCCCTGTGGAACAATATTTTGCAGAGTTCCTGAGTGCAATCGAATCACGTTCTTTTGATGCTGATGGTAATTATGTGACCGATCCTATCATCAAGCCATTCAAGAAATTTGGCGAAAAAGAGGGGAAAGCCATGCTTAAACAATTGTTTGGCGAGGCCGACCCCATCGACAAGAATCCGTTGGCTGTACAGTTCTATGAGAAAGGTCTTACTTTACCAAAGAACTTGCTGGTTATGGGCACCGTGAACATGGATGAGACTACCTTCTCGTTCTCGCGCAAAGTGCTCGACCGTGCCATGTCGGTAGTGATGAACGAGGTGGACTATGAAGGGTTCTTCGATGGGAACACCGAAAACGATGTGGCAGAAATGGACGATGCCACAAGAAACCTGCTCATCGACAGTCCTATCCGTGGCCTTGAAGCAGAGAACAACGAAGCCGATGCCGTTAAAGAATACTTGACGAAGATTAATGAGAAGCTGAACGACACACCTTTCAAACTGGGCTACCGTGCCGCCAATGAAGCATTGCTCTATGTGAGTGCCGCCTACAAGTTCAATCCTGATGCCGATATCCATGTTGCATTGGATGAATTTACAATGATGAAAATCCTCTCCCGCATCGAAGGCGACAAACGGTCAATTGGAAACCTGTTAGACGAGTTGAAAGAGGTAATCACCAACGATTATCCTAAATCTAACGAGAAACTTGAGAAAATGGCTGAGACACTCAAGAACAAACAATTTGTATCTTACTGGACCTAATGGCAGATTTCATTGAACACCTTGAAATTCGCAACGGCGATGTGACGCTCTGCTTCACCTGTCCCAACTATGGCAGGAGGATAAACGAGTGTGCTCAGAACTTAATGGTGGTTGACGAGAAACCAGAAACGTTGGTCAGAAAACAGGCTTTCTTTGGCCAGTCATCAGAAAATGTTCAATTTAGGAAATGGGCTACGTTTGTTGATGAAGATTCGGATTGGGTGGCGGAAGCGGAAACTACAGGTTGGGATGCCTTCTTTTTTGAGAATACCGACTATCCGTTGCATGTAAAAACCAATGCACCTGACATCAAGTTGCTTCGCCTGACCATCGGCAAGGAGCAGAGCCAACATGTGTCGGCCGAAGATACGCTTATTTTCGGGTCTGTCAACTACAAGAACCAAGTGGGGCGCACCGACATTCGGGTGGTCTATGAGAAAGATGGTCACGAAGATTGTCTCGCTTTTACGACAGAGGTGCTGAGCTACAAGATGGACTACCGCACAGATATGCGCAATGTGATACGCGACATTGAGGAAGAGTTTGCCATGCTCAGCTACTCGTTTCTTAAGGAAACCTATCTTACTTTCCATACCTCCGACCATGATTCGACCGACTTAATATGGTGGCAGATTTTCAGGGATTGTTTCGCAAAAATCACCGAAGCCGCCCGATTGATTATCAGCAATCCTAAACGCCGATTACAAACCTCCGTGCGTTATGAGAGGGCGGAACGGATGCCTTACATGCCAGCTGAGTTGGAAAACGAATACGAGGAATTCAAAGACGAGCCAGCGCACCTCTACCGTATGGAGGAGATGTACTTGAGCAAAGACACCATAGAAAATCGTTTTCTGAAATACGCCCTCAACAACATTGCCGACCGTTTCAAACGGGTGTTGCGCAATGTCATGAATGTGCTGAAAGCTGACAATTTGGACATCCGAAGCCAAATCAATGGGATGAACGAGGAATTAGCCTCGTTGGTGTCAGACCCGTTTTTCAGAGGGATTGGTACATTCAAGGGATTTACCCAAGACTCGTTAGTGATGAAGCAGGCGGCAGGCTACCGCGATGTATATGAACAGTGGATTATACTTCAATGCGGCTATGACCTGCAGGAAGGCGTAATGCAATTGGAAGTGAAGGATATATCGGAACTTTATGAGATATGGTGCTTCATCAAAGTGAAAAACATGGTGCAACACATTTTGCGTGACAAGGCCACGATGCAAACAGTAGGAAGCCAAACAGAAGGTGAGTTTGTCAAATCATTGATTCAAGGCAGCAAATCTGAAGTCACTTTTTGGGAGAATGAAGACCCTGAAGTGCAGTTGGCATCGGTGATGTATAACGCCACCACGGACGATGAGGAACATCTTACCGATGAGTCGGACACTAACAAGAATACTGACATAGCAGATACGACTTCCAAGACTACAGAACAGCGGCCTGATATTGTGTTGAGATTGAGCAAGAAAGAAGATGCCATATTGTATACCTATCTTTTTGATGCCAAATACCGTATCCGCGACACTACTATTCCCTCGCGCAACGGAGTGGAAGTGCCACCGGTTGATGCCATCAACCAAATGCACCGCTATCGTGATGCCATCTATTACACCCATTCCAGCGATGAGCAACTGAAACGTGAAGTGATAGGTGGTTATGTGCTCTATCCAGGCAACCTGACCAGAGAACAATTTGTGAACTCGTATTATCAGCGAAGCGTTGACGAGGTGAACATCGGTGCATTTCCGCTAAAACCGGGTGGCCATTGGCATGAAATGTTCAAGGAGAACGGCGATTTCAACGACTTGTTGTTAGACCCGGCATCGTCGGAAGACGTTCTTTATCATCAAATTGAGACTTGGTTGAATGACGATCATGCCATGCAAACGCTAATTGAGACAGCCATCCCTCAGAAAGGATTGGAATATGTGGAGGAAGGAACAGGAAGAGGTCCTTATTTCCTTTCTTCTATTGATACACACGTTAATAAGAATGTTAATGAAATTGCCAACGGGACAGCCACTTGTTTCGTTTCTGGTTATTCTACGTTGTTGGCAGGGATTGACTTCAGCCAAATCAAGTATTTCGCTGCGATAATTGACCATAAGGTTTCGGGTTATTTCAAAGTTTCCGCATACGCTGTGATTGATACCAAAGAACTGCTGGATAAAGATAAAAAGAGTGGAGATAAACGTTATACAGGTTACGATAAACCTTATCGTGTCAGACTTGAACTTGGGCAATACATACCGCTAACATCATCCTTCACATACGGTATAGACCAAAATGCCGCCAAAGGCATAGCTATGCCTGCACGAGTGTTTAAGGAATATTGTGGAAAAAAACCGTTTGGAGGTGGATGAGGTCGCATTGGTGCTCCCAATCCAACGGTTTGAGGGCACTGCCCCCAAAAGTGACCCCAAAAGTGCCCCCAAAGTTGGCCCCAAAAAGTTGGCCCCTCAAGCGCGATTGGATATGATTATAGCTTTGGTTAAAGATAATCCGTTGATCACTCGTGAAGAAATCGCCAAGACTGTTGGTGTTGGGCATACTACCATACAAAATGACCTTCGCATTCTGAAAGAGCAACACGGCCTGCGCTACGAGGGTTCCAGCAAAACAGGCCAGTGGGTGATTGGGGAAAAAGAAGAACAATAATATAAACCCGAAAATATGAAAAAAATAATCCTTATCGCAGCCGCGGCACTCGTGATGGCCGCCTGCTCAAACAAACAACAAACAAAAAACAACGAGAATATGAAACAAGAACTGAACCTCACGCAGGAGTGGGACAAGGTGTTCCCCCTTAGCGAAAAAGTGAACCACCGCAAGGTGACGTTTGAAACCCAGTACGGCCTGACGTTGGCTGCCGACCTTTATACTCCGAAAGATGCCAGCGGCAAACTCCCCGCCATCGCGGTGAGCGGCCCCTTCGGCGCCGTGAAAGAGCAATGCAGTGGCCTCTATGCCATGCGAATGGCAGAGCGCGGTTTCGTGGCATTGGCCTTCGACCCGTCCTATACCGGTGAGAGCAGCGGTGAGCCCCGCCGCACCGCCTCGCCCGACATCAACACGGAAGACTTTATGGCTGCCGTTGATTTCCTGTCGCAGTTAGAGAATGTGGATCCCGAGCGTATCGGCATCATTGGCATCTGCGGCTGGGGCGGCATCGCGCTGAACGCCGCCGCTGCCGACCCGCGCATCAAGGCCACCGTGGCCAGCACGATGTACGACATTGCCCGCATCAGCGGCAACGGCTATTACGACAGCGAGGACAAGGAGGAGTCGCGCCATACAGCACGTGAAGCAATGGGCAAACAACGTCTCGCCGACCCGTTGGCGATGGCCGGCGGTGTCATCGACCCGGTACCCGACGATGCTCCGCAGTTCGTGAAGGACTACCACGCCTACTACAAGACCCCGCGCGGCTACCACAAGCGCAGCGGCAACAGCAACGACGGCTGGCGCGTCATCGGCACACAGGCCTACGCCAACGCACGTTTCCTATACTACATCAACGAAATCCGTTCCGCCGTCCTCGTGATGCACGGTGAGAAAGCCCACAGCCGCTACTTCGGCGAGGCCGCCTACCACTACATGGTGGATGGCAAAGCCGAAGGTTATAACTTCATCGGCAAGCCGAATCCCAACCCCGACAACAAGCAACTGCTCATCATCCCCGGTGCCACCCACTGCGACCTCTATGACGGCGGCGAGGGCAACTACATCCCGTGGGACACGCTGGCGGAATTCTTCAAGAAAAATCTGTAAACCGACAAATCTTAAAAATATGAAGCAAACAAACAACGACTCGTCAGAGAAAAAGAGCTGCAGAGGCTGGATTGTTCCGCTGCTCATAGTGGCTGCAAACGCTGCTGCCATCGTTGTGCGTTGGAGTTCCTTGCAGGAGCTGATGCCCGCGCATTTCGACCTTCAGGGCAATGCCGGCGGAACCATGCCACGTACAATGCTGGTCCTCTATCCGCTGATTAGTGCCGCTATCTGTCTGATTGCCTATTTGATAGCTAAAAGAAAGAAAAGACTGCAGACGGGACTTATCATCCTTGTTTCCGGCATCGCCTTGGTCGTGCTTTTGTCAACCATGGTTACACTGACGGCGGGAAAAATGCCCGTTTTCATGCTCGCCGAGCCGGTGATACTCGTGGCAGCCGTTGTTGCTTGCATCGTCTGCATTGCTAAATCCAAGTCATAGAGACATTGAAGCGAAGAAAATGCGCTACGTCAATCTGCGGGGTCCCACATCCCAAAGTATGACACGACATTCACCGATACAAAACCTCATACAACAAATAAAACACTCACCTATTGCAACTTGACAGTATGAATATACAAGAAATCGAAGTAAAATCGGTTATAACCAAGACCAACCTGCCGGTAACCGACTACGCCGTGAACCCGTATGTGGGCTGCCTGCACGCCTGCAAGTATTGCTACGCCTCGTTCATGAAGCGTTTCACCAACCATCCGGAGCCGTGGGGCGAGTTCCTCGACGTGAAAAACTGGCCCGACATTCGCAATCGCGGGCAATACGCCGGCAAGGAGGCCTTCTTCTGCTCCGTGACCGACCCCTACCAGCCACACGAGGCCAAGTTCCAGCGGACGCGGAAAGTGCTGGAGCAGCTGCAAGGCACGGGTATCCGGCTCAGCATCTCCACCAAGAGCGACCTCATCCTCCGCGACCTCGACCTCATCAAGTCGTTTCCGGGCTCACGCGTATCGTGGAGCATCAACACCTTGGACGAGGACTTCCGCAAGGAGATGGACCGCGCGGTCAGCATCGAGCGGCGCTTGGAGGCCATGCGGCAGTTCTACGAAGCCGGCATCGACACCACCTGCTTCATCTCCCCCATTTTCCCCGGCATCACCGACGTGGAGGCCATCATCGAAAGGGCCAAAGGGCAGTGCAACCTCGTATGGTTGGAGAACTTGAACCTGCGCGGCGACTACAAAGGGCACATCCTGCAATGGGTGCACGAGCACCATCCCGAGTTAGACAACCTCTACCGCGACATCTACACCAAGAAAGACCGCACCTATTGGAGCGAACTCGACACCGACTTGCGCCGATTCTGTGCTGAGAAGGGGTTCTTATACGTCCGCAACGACGACACGGTGCGCGCCAAGCACGGCGAACCGCCCGTGGTGGTGAACTATTTCTACCACGAGGAAATCGTCCCCTCGGCCCGCAAGGAGCAACTGCGGCAAACACGGACATGCTGCTGAAAAACAAGTAAAAACAACTAATAAAATACCAACCAACATGAAAAAAGTAATCGTAATCTCAACCAGTCTCCGCCCTGGCGCCACCCACTGCGACCTATACGACGGCAGCGAGGGCAACTTCATCCCGTGGGACTCGCTGGCGGAGTTTTTTGGAAAGAATCTATAGATAAGTAACAGGTAAATCGGAATTTTTATGGTTGAATCATACATAACACGACCGACGGCCTTCCCAATGGAGGCAGAAGAACCTTGGAGAATTGTCGAAAACTTATGTGAGAACATCACTC
>CAMHNQ010000102.1 GCA_946186495.1 uncultured Bacteroidales bacterium | reverse complement strand
TGTAAAGAATCAAACCAGACAATCATGATCTTCGCAGCTTGTGGAAGTCGCTGGCATCCCACGACTGATACAGCAGGATGTGGTGTATTTCGTTGATAATGAGAATAAAAATCCGCAAGTCATTGTCCGCAAACCACTTGATAGCAGCATCCTCCTTGCGGCAGGCCGCAGCGAAAAGCGAGAGAAACTTGCAGTTGTACTTTTCTAACCACGCGATCGCATTCTCCTCGTTGTCGATGGCATTGCTCAGCACCGCGAACTCAGGATAGCCGTTGTCGAGCAACCACCGAAGGGCATCTTCATTGGAATGTATCGCGGAAGCCAGTGCCTCCAACTCGCGATAACCGTTGTCCATCAGGAAATCACTGAACTTCCGGTCGCCTTCCAGACTTTTCAGGAAAGCCATCAGCACTTTTGGGTCGTAGTCGAGCAAGGATTTCATGATCTTTCATATTGATTCCGCACTGCGCTGCGCTTGTGTGGGGTTAATTGTAGAGACGCAAAATCTTGCGCCTCTACGTTGTACGTCTTGTCCCTCCGGGACAGCTTAAGGAGGGTGTTTCTGGGCAAAGGCATTATTGTTTCAGACTGACGGTCTTGTTGAACACCAACTTTTCAGTGCTGGAATCGGGGTCGCAGTAGAAATAGCCGATACGCTCAAACTGGAAGTGCTTGATGGCAACGGCTTTCTCGTAAGTGAGTCCTTCTTCCAGCCAGGCCTGCTTAATTTCTAACGAGTTGGGATTCAAGTTGTCGAGGAAAGTCTTGCCCTCTTCGCAGTCATCGGGGGCAGGGACGTTGAAAAGTCGGTCGAAGAGGCGCACCTCGGCGGCTTTAGCGTGCTTCACGGGTACCCAGTGGATAGTGGCTTTCACTTTGCGGTTGCTGTCAGGCATACCGCTCTTGGTCATCGGGTCGTAGGTGCAGTGGATTTCGGTGACATCGCCGTTTTGGTCTTTGACTATGTGCGTGCACTTGATGATGTAGGCGTACTTCAGTCGCACTTCCCTGTCAATGGAGAGACGGTAGAACTTCTTGTCGGCATTCTCGCGAAAGTCGGCGCGTTCAATCCACAACTCTTTTGCAAACGGGACCTTACGGGTGCCGGCGGTCTCGTCCTCGGGATTGTTGACAGCGTCCATCATCTCCACCTGGTCCTCCGGATAGTTGTCGATGACGAGCTTCACCGGGTCAAGGACGGCCATCGTACGGATAGCGGTTTTGTTGAGGTCCTCGCGGGCGCAGAATTCCAAAAGAGAGACATCGATGATATTGTCGCGCTTAGCCACTCCGACGGTCTCTGCGAAGTTGCGTACGGCGGCTGGGGTGTAGCCACGGCGGCGCAGACCGCAGATAGTGGGCATGCGCGGGTCATCCCAGCCATTGACATAGTGTTCCTTGACGAGTTGCAGCAGTTTGCGCTTGCTCATGATGGTATAGTTGAGATTCAGTCGAGCAAACTCGATTTGCTGCGGATGGTGGATTTTCAACGCCTCGCAAAACCAGTCGTAGAGCGGGCGGTGCACTTCAAATTCGAGTGTGCAGATCGAGTGCGTGATGCCCTCAATGGAATCGCTCTGTCCATGGGCGAAGTCGTACATCGGATAGATGCACCACTTGCTGCCGGTGCGGTGGTGGTCGGCGTGAAGGATGCGGTACATGATGGGGTCGCGGAAGTGCATGTTGGGCGAGGCCATGTCAATCTTGGCGCGGAGAACGCGGCTGCCGTCGGGGAATTCGCCCGCTTTCATGCGGCGGAAAAGGTCGAGGTTCTCCTCCACGCTGCGGTTGCGGTAGGGGCTCTCCACCCCCGGGGCGGTGGGCACTCCCCTGCCCTTGCTGATTTCCTCCTGTGTCTGGTCATCGACATAGGCAAGACCGTCGCAGATGAGCTGTTCGGCCCACTGGTACAGCTGGTCGAAGTAATCGGAGGCATAATGCTCCTCCGCCCACTGGAATCCCAGCCACTTGATGTCCTCCTTGATGGAATCCACGTATTCGGTGTCCTCCTTCACGGGGTTGGTGTCATCGAAGCGCAGGTTGGTCTTTCCACCGTATTTCTGAGCGATACCGAAGTTCAGACAGATGGACTTGGCGTGACCTATATGCAGATAGCCGTTCGGTTCCGGGGGGAATCGGGTATACACTTTGGCATCGTTTTTCCGATTCTGGATGTCTTCCTCGATAATTTGCTCAATGAAATTCATAATCTTCTATTTTTGTACGGTAAAAAAACAAGCCGCAAAAATACATTTTTTTAGGTAACCGACACCATTCGGAAAACAAAAGATTCACATTATTCCACCGAGACAAGCGATTAGACGTGCAAACAGGAGTGCCCGACATATCCGATATTTTTGTATTTTTGCAGTTTGGTAAAAACAAAGGATACATTACGTTAATATAAAAGGTAAACTATGACAGAAAAATCAAAACTCGGACTTGATTTCAACCAGGTGGCAGTGGCGAAACAGTTAGCCAAGCAGATTGCCGACCAGGTCCAAGAGTTCGTTGACGGATACACGACCGTCACGGTGGAGAGAACGCTGTGCCGCCTTATCGGCATCGACGGGGTGGACGAGAACGGCGTGCCGATGCCCAACCGGGTGGTGGACGCGCTCTTGGAATCCGGCGTGCTGAGTCAGGGCGTGCTCTACTTCATGGGGAACGCCATCTTGGAGACGGGGGCCACGCCGCAGGAGATTGCGGAGCGCGTTGCACGCGACGAGCTGAGCGTCACCTCCCTTCCGCTCCACCCGCTATCGGACATCCAGGCGGCGGTACGGCCCTACGTGGAGCAATGCCTTACCCGCATCAAAGGCAACGTGGCCAAGCGCAACGAATACCTTAGCACCATCGGGGAGGGGCCTAAGCCGTACCTCTACATCATTGTGGCCACGGGCAACATCTATGAGGACGTGGTGCAGGCGCAAGCCGGCGCACGCCAGGGCGCGGATGTCATCGCCGTGATCCGCACCACCGGGCAGAGCCTCCTCGACTATGTGCCCTACGGAGCCACCACCGAGGGTTTCGGAGGCACCTTCGCCACGCAAGAGAACTTCCGCATCATGCGCAAAGCCCTGGACGAGGTCGGCGAGGAACAGGGACGCTACATCCGCCTCTGCAACTATTGCTCAGGACTCTGTATGCCGGAAATCGCGGCCATGGGTGCTTTGGAACGTCTTGACGTGATGCTCAACGACGCCCTCTATGGCATCCTCTTCCGCGACATCAACCCGCAGCGCACGCTCATCGACCAGTACTTTTCCCGCATCATCAACGGCTACGCCGGCGTCATCATCAATACCGGCGAGGACAACTACCTCACCACCGCCGACGCCGTGGAGGCTGCCCACACTGTGCTTGCCTCCGACCTCATCAACGAGCAGCTGGCCCTGTTAGCCGGACTGCCCGAGGAGCAGATGGGTTTGGGACACGCCTTCGAGATGGACCCGCAATTGGAGAACGGCTTCCTCTTAGAACTCGCCCAGGCGCAGATGACCCGCGAGATATTCCCGAAAGCCACCCTGAAGTACATGCCTCCCACGAAATTCATGACCGGCAACATCTTCCGCGGCCATATCCAGGACGCGCTGTTCAACATCATCGGCATCTGGACCCACCAGGGCATCCAGCTGTTAGGAATGCCCACCGAGGCCATCCACACGCCGTTCATGAGCGACCGCTACCTCTCCATTGAGAATGCCCGCTACATCTTCAACGACATGCGCAGCATCGGCGAAGAAATGGAGTTCCGCGAAGGCGGTATCTGCCGCGAGCGCGCCAAGACCGTCCTCAACAACGCCATCGACTTGCTGCAGCAGATCGTCCAGGAAGGCCTCTTCTCCGCCCTTGAAAAAGGCATTTTCGGCGATGTTAAGCGCCCGAAGGACGGCGGCAAGGGCCTCGCCGGCGTGGTCACCAAAGGCGACAACTACTTCAACCCGTTCATAAAAATGATGAAGGAACGCTGGTAATTCAATTAGCAATGAGAAATTAGGAATTAGCAATTTATACGCAGACTATCCCTTATCAATGCGATTTCGTCCCTTGAGCAGCCTCGGAGAGGCTAAACGCACAAAGTGCAATTAACCCCACACAAGCGCAGCGCAGTGTGGGGGCCACAGCAAAGCACAGCGTGGGGGAGCGACACAAGAACATAAAGTAAATATGGACAAAAACTACGACATAGACAACCTCCCGGTGGGAACCCGGGTCAATCACGAGAAGTACGGCGAAGGCATCGTCAGCCAGAACAACGCACTGACCTACAAAATCATCTTTGTGCGCGGCGGCGAACTGGAGTTCTCCAAGGCGGCCGTGGCATTAGAGGTTATCGAGGTCAACAATGCAGAGGACGACGACACCCCGAAGCTCAACATCCGCGAGTTCAAACAGGTTCTGACCCAGATCTTGCAGCATTACAACGGCATAGAGCACAAGGCCGAGTTAGGCAAAAAGTGGCAAGGCGGCACCATGATTCTACAACCCGCCAACAAGGATTTGGCATCCAAGGAGATGCCCGTTGAGACTTTCTTCCACAAAATCGTCATGATGCGCGACCGGCTTCGCGTGCTCGAACAGAACATCAACAGCAGCGGTTCGCTCACCGACGAGGAGAAAGTAAACCTCCAGCAGTACATTTCCCGCATCTATGGCAGCATGACCTCTTTCAACGTGCTCTTTGACAGCAAAGAAGACTACTTCGTCGGGATGAAGTAGAGACGCAAAATTTTGCATCTCTACGGGGTGCGCCATTATCGTTGAATCCCATTGTACATTGTACATTCTCTAACGTAAACCCTATAAAGGACAAATTTGCAAAACAAAAAAAACAACCAAATTAAAACCCGAATACTATGAGTGGCGGATTATATTCAATGGATCAAAAGGACTTTGATCAGACTTTAGACTTAACAAAGGTGAAGCCTTACGGCGACACCATGAACGACGGCAAGACGCAATTGAGTTTCACGCTGCCGGTACCTTGCGGCGACGAAGCCGTGGAGGCTGCAAAGCAATTGATGAAAAAAATGGGTTTTGACAACCCGCAAGTCGTCTATTTTAAAGAACTCACCGAAGGGTTCACTTTCGTGAACTGCTACGGAGCCTGCACGCACACGGTGGATTACACGACCATCCATGTGCCGAAGGTGGAATCGACAGTGTGGTCGATGCAGGAGACGGACGATTTCATCCGTGAGCACATCGGCAGGAAAATCGTGGTAGTGGGTGCCAGCACAGGCACGGACGCGCACACGGTTGGCATAGACGCCATCATGAACATGAAAGGCTACGCCGGCCATTACGGCATCGAGCGCTATGACATGTTCGACGCACTGAATATGGGCAGCCAGATCCCGAACGAGGAGTTCATCGCCAAGGCCGTGGAGCTGCACGCCGACGCCCTGTTGGTCTCCCAGACGGTGACGCAGAAGGACGTGCACATCCAGAACCTCACCGAGCTGATCGAGATGCTGGAGGCGGAGGGCCTGCGCGACAAGCTGATCGTGGTGTGCGGCGGACCGCGCATCACGCACGAGCTGGCCAAAGAGCTGGGCTACGACGCCGGCTT
Source organism: uncultured Bacteroidales bacterium (assembly GCA_946186495.1). Classification (GTDB taxonomy): domain Bacteria; phylum Bacteroidota; class Bacteroidia; order Bacteroidales; family WCHB1-69; genus F23-D06. The sequence goes on along the minus strand of CAMHNQ010000102.1, from coordinate 2,676 downwards.
CGGCGCCAACACCTACGCCGACGATGTGGCCTCCTACATCGCCCAGGAACTCGACAGAAGGATGAACGGATAGGGGTTCGACTTTGGGCCGCCGGCTATTCGCGACATGCAGGGGTGCTTTTCAAGGACCTCTGCTTTTTTATTTTAAAAAACAAAACGTCCTATTAAAAAAAATACTATTTTTGCTGCGAAAACAAATTTAAAGAACTTTGAAAATGAATAACAGAACATTACAACAATATTATATATACAATTATACTATATTGTCCCAAAAAAATATATCTTTGTCTGATGGTAATTTGCAGTCAAATACCCCTGTAAATTATTACATATTAATGAAATACAGACATTTTCAATATATAAGGAAAAGGATTTTTGCGGAATTGGTGTTGCTATTCCTGACTTTGGCGACGACTGTGCATGGGCAAAACAGCATCACAAACTGCCAACCCGCCGTGGACCATCTGATCCAAAACAACAATAGTATTCCCACGAATGTCTGCGCTGGCGGAACTGTCGGTTTCACGGTGGGCTACGGTTCAGACAAGGACTTCCAGATTGTGCCACGGGAGCCGGAGACACCAATAGAACACTCGATGCCTTTACCAAATGGAGAACCATGCAACAATTCCAACGACACCATCGGATGCACCTACACATCCTCCGAATGCACCTACACATCCTCAATCAACTATACCGGATATTCTTCCAACGTTATTTCATCAGCCTACGACATCAAATTCGTCCGTTTGAATATCGTTCACAAATATCCAACCGACCTACTGATTCGCTTACGCTGCCCAAACAACCAAGCGGTGACAATTCTGAAATGTGGATACGGTGATTTCGATCATGGTTGCGGACAACACATTGATACACTGGACCGCTACAATTTCGAAATGGCAGGGTGGTTCTCATTGGGAGAGCCCAATGGAGAAGACTGCTCACTAACAAACCCATGTGACGTTCCTGAGACCATCGGTGTTGGTTGGGATTACTGTTGGTCCTCTATTGGCGAACATTCATTATACGACAACGACAACGAACCGCAAGGTGATAGCTACAATTCATCAGACATTGCCGATCCGTCCAGTTATTATCAACCAGACGAATCCTTCGACGCCCTAATAGGATGTCCCATGTCTGGCAATTGGAGTCTTGAAATCATCGACGGGCATAAAGACCAGGACTGTGGATTCGGATACCTTTACGACTGGGAGATCGTCTTCGACCAGGTGCCTTCCGCTGGGGGCGACACGGTGGTCAGCATGGCGATGACAGGGCCGAACGCCCAGTTCTACTACAATCCCAACGGGGCTGATTCCTCCTTCACTTTCCACGCCCCCACCGACATCACCCAGGATACCATCATCACCGACACGTTGCGGCTTTACGACTCTGGTGGATGTTATTATGACACGGCGATCACCTTTACGGTCAACGCTCCGGCCACCACTGTCCACGACACCACCTTTTGTGCGGGCAGTTCCGTCACCTTGAACGCCAGCTGTCCGCATGCGAACAGCCCGGTGTCGCAGGGTTTCGGGGCCATTGACCAATACGGGGACGAGTGGTACCAGTGGATGCACGACCACCGGGGGCCGGGGAACCGGGAGGTGGATTCCATCCCCGCATTTGCGGAGGCTATGGCGATGTTCCCGATCCGCTCGAAGGTCTATCCTGCGGGCGGACGGGTGAAACTGGGCAACACCACGCATCCTTCGGCCGGCAGCATGACCTCCGTGCCGATAGACCTTGCCAACCCCTTTGAGGTCACCGTACGCGCCAAGGGCTGGGGGGCGGTGCCGGGCAGCAGCACGGTGCCTAAGCAGTCAAGGATGAAGGTGACGATTGACAAGGGGCAGCTCACGCAGCAGGAGCGCAGTTTCGAGACGACTCCCACCTACTTCTGGCCGGGGAACGATGCCTACCGCGACTACCGGCTGTCATTCGGCGGGGCCACGCACGCCTCGACGATCACCATCGAGACAGACGCCTCGACACCCCTCTTCGACCCGAGGGCGTTCGTGGAAAGCGTGTCGGCCACGGACGGCGGGTGCCATTATGTCTGGAGCACTGGGGATACAGTGCCATCGATAACGGCAAGCAACGCAGGCACCTACAGCGTGACGGTGACACCTCCAAACGGCTGCGCAGAGGTGGAGGAGTGGAGGGTGACGGAGGTGACGCCTGAATTAATTATCACAGTCGCTGACATCGACACTTGTGTTGGGACAATCATAAAACCATGTGCCAACACAAATCACAATAGTGCTATCAGCAACTTAAAATGGATTGGTCCAAATGGATATTACAACGAAAACAATCGTTGTCCACAATCTCCTTGGCCCGCCAACACTGCCGGCATCTACACATTCACATTTCAGGCCACCTATGACAATGGAACATGTTCGGTCACAGATAGTGCCAATATGATTGTCAAAGTAAACCCCACTTATGACATCCATGTTTCTCTAAGTATTTGCGAAACAGAACTCCCCTACAATTGGAGAGATACAACATTCCAAGCAGGAACAACAAGCAACGAATTTATTTTTCACAGAAATAGCATCAACGGATGCGACAGCGTGGTGACGCTGCACCTGACGGTCGGCCCGACGAAGACGACCTCCCTGGACGGCGAAATCTGTCTGGGCGGAAGCTACACGCAGAACG
>CAMHNQ010000101.1 GCA_946186495.1 uncultured Bacteroidales bacterium | reverse complement strand
AAAAATATCGTATTTTTGCAGTGTGAAAAAAAGTTGTTATGAATACAACAAGAGAGAATATATTGAACTCCATTAAGGCGTTGGGGATGAAAGTTCTTCCAAAGGACGCACAACTTATCCTGTTTGGCTCGCAGGCACGTAAAGATGCCCACGCGGAATCGGACTGGGATTTGCTGATATTGCTCGGGAACAACTATCGAAGTGCCGATGTATTTGGCATGTACGCCTATCCGTTTGTTCAATTAGGTTGGGAGTATGGTACTTACTTCAGCCCGAAGGTGTACACGTATGACGAATGGGCGATGCGGAAAGGCTCACCCTTTTTTGAAAACATCAACAGGGAAGGAGTTGTACTATGCTGACAAACGAGGAAACAAAAGCACTGGTTTTGAATAGAATCAGACGCTCACGCGAAACATGGGACGAGACGAAAGGTATCATTGAAGGTGGCTATTGGTATGCTGCTGCCAGCAGGATGTATTATGCTTGTTATTATATGGTATCAGCATTGCTGCTTAAAAACGGTCTGAATGCTCACACTCACGGTGGGGCGATAGGCCTTTTCGGACTACATTTCATCAAGACAGGCCTTATTGATTCAGATTTGGGGAAGTTTTACAGCCAATTGTTCGAGTTGAGACAAACGGGTGATTATGATGACTGGAAAGTGGTCACAGAAGCGGATATTACGCCGTTAGTGCCTACTGCGATATCTTTTCTTGACGCAGTAGAAAACCAGATCCGAAACGATGGATATTTGGATTAACCATCAATAGGTTTACAACAAACAATTGAGAATGGGGGCTTCACAGCGTCATCACTTCAATTTATTGATGAACTCGTAAACGATATAGAAAATGGATAAACAGACCTTCCTCGATTTAATCAACAAGAGCATTCAGGACTCTGCAAGGCAGGCTCGGCTCTTATTGGGGTGTCCGTCGTCACGAGCTACGCTACAGGAAGCCTTACAGCAGGTGGCCATGCTGGAAGCGGCCAGAATGTCCCAAACAGCTGGGAAATAGACTCATGAAATTTTGCGGGAGTTGCTGCACATTGAATAAGAGTTGTATTTTTGCCGCGTAATAAGTATCGCATAAAATATCAAGACTATGATTAAGAAACTTTCGCCTCTTTTGTTGACTGGTATCATTTCCCTCTGTACATTTTCAAATGCTTACCCGCAACGCCAGTACTATGTCGGAGTTCCTAACCATGTGGATTATGTCACGGACTCCGTACGGATTGTGCTTGACCTGCTGCCTTGGAATATGAATGGACGTTTGTTGGAATGGGAAATGCCGCGTTATTTGGAGCCGCTCAAGAAGTTTCTGGAAGAACACCCTGGCCATAAATGCAACTTTTTGCTATATTCCAGTGAAAGCAATGAAGAGAAGAACCTGGCTTACACTACTTATCAGGGGAAACGGCTTTCCGAATATTTCACTTACGTTGACACTCTTTTCGGTCAAAAGTATCTCAACGACATCATTTCCCACAGAATTCCGAATCCCATATTTCAGACCCTCAATACAGACAGTAGTGAAAGAATCCATAAGGCGGATCTCTTTTATCTCAAAGGATGCGTTATTGTGGAACTGATCCAGCAGAAACCTATCTCCAAAGGGGTGCAGAAATCTCTTTTCTATTCCATACCCATAGACATGCGTGAGTTTGATGAGGCACCCGTGTTTCCTGGCGGAACGGAAGGTCTATATGATTTTCTCGTCCAGCGCATGGATTATTCCGTTGTGGGACAATCTGATGTGGTAGGTGTCGTGCTGGTGGAATTCGACATCGAAGCTGACGGGAGTGTTGCCAATGCTGAACTCAAAAACTCGCTTTTCCCTGACCTTGACAAGCAGGCACTCCGCATAGTCAAGGAGATGCCGCATTGGCAACCAGCGCTCAAAAACGGCAGTCCTGTGCGATGTCGGTATTTGATTCCATTTTATTATGGAATGATGTAGGGTGTCCTCAAATGTTGGCCACGGAGTTCGTCCAGCTTTTCCTGGTTAAAGGTACCGTCCTCCCACATTTGGTCAATTTCTCGTTGCGCCTTCTCGGCAAAGAAGAGCGAAATGGTCAGCTTCAGCGCATCCAAATCCTCCTGCGAGTTGACGTTGGCGGCCGCGTTCATCAGTTCCAGCTGGGCCAATTGCGAATATGTCATCTTGCCATTCATATTGTTACCATCTAATTGTGCCGCAAAGATACTCATTTTTTAGTATGAACTCCCAAAAATATCGGTCCTCGAACCAATATGCCTGCGGTTCGAAAACAATGATTTTGTAACATGTTGGAGTTCAATGTTTTATGTTTCAATAGAAAACAGTATAAAACCTCATTTTGTCCCGTTTCTGTCCCGATTTACGAAAAAAACAGCGATTTTACGGCTGTAAATCGCTGTTTTTCAGTGCTTTGAGCGGTAGACGGGGTTCGAACCCGCGACCTGCGGCTTGGGAAGCCGCCGCTCTGCCAACTGAGCTACTACCGCGTTTTGGTTTAAGGTTGATGGTTTATGGTTTAAGGATTCTGTCGGTTTACAAGGTTTTCCTTAAACCTTAAACCTTAAACCCTAAACCCTAAACATTAAACCTTATGTGCAGGATGTCGCCGTCCTGCACTTCGTAGTTCTTGCCTTCGACCGCCAATTTGCCGGCCTCCTTGCATTTCAGTTCCGACCCGTATTTCACCAGGTCGTCGTATTTGATGACCTCGGCGCGGATGAAGCCGCGTTCCAGGTCGCTGTGGATGACGCCCGCCGCCTGCGGAGCCAACATGCCCCGCGTGATGGTCCACGCACGGTTCTCCTTGCCGCCGACAGTGAAGAAGGAGATGAGATCCAGCATCTTGTAGGCCGCACGGATCACCTTGTTGACGCCCGGCTCGGCCAGCCCCACGTCTTCCAAGAATGCCTTGCGGTCCTCTTCGCTCTCCAACTCGGCGATTTCAGACTCGATTTTGGCCGCTATGACCAACATCTCGCCGCCGTGTTCTTCCACGTATTTCTTCACGGCCTCGGAATAGGCGTTCCCGGTGGCCGCGTCGTCGTCGTTCACATTACACACGAACATCACGGGCTTCTCGGTGAGCAGCATCATGTCGGCCACCACGGCTTTCTCGTCGGGCGTGACCTCCAAGGTGCGCACATTCTGGAAACTTTCGAGATGTTCCTTGTATTTCAACAGAACGGCAAGGTCGTGCTTGGCGGTCTTCTCGCCGACTTTCGCGGCTTTCTCCACCTTGGTGATCTTGCGTTCAATCTGTTCCAAATCCTTGCATTGCAGCTCGAAATCCACGATTTCGATGTCGCGGACAGGATCCACGGAGCCTTCCTCGTGGGGTAGGGCAGGGTTGTCGAAGCAGCGCAGCACGTGGATGAGGGCGTCGCACAGGCGCACGTCCGCGAGGAAGCTGTTGCCGATGCCCGCGCCGGTGCTGGCTCCCTTGGCCAGACCCGGAATATCGACGATGTCGAGGTTGGCATAGACCAGCTTGTCGGCAGGGATGAACGAGTTGATGTGGGTCAGCCGCTCGTCAGGCACCGCGCACACGCCGATGTTGGACTTGCTCGTGCTGTACGCGAAGTCCGTCACCTCCGCCTTCGTGTTGGAGATGCAGTTGAACATCGTGGTCTTGCCCGAGTTCGTGAGTCCGATTATGCCGCATTTGAGGCCCATTTGTAATGGTTATTGGTTATAGGTTATTGGTTATTGAAGTTAAGAGTTGAGAGTTAGAAGCCGAGGACAATGTCTTCGACGTGGTCGATTTCGGGGAGGTAGTGCTTGATAGTCTGTTCCACACCGTTCTTGAGGGTCATCTTGGCGTGGGGGCAGGTGCCGCACGCGCCCTGGAGCTTGACCTTGACGACGCTGTCGGGCGTGAGCTCAACGAACTCGATGTCGCCGCCGTCCTGCACTAAGTAGGGGCGGATTTGGTCGATGATTGAGATGACCTTCTGTTCTAATGTGGCGTTTTCCATATCTTCAAATTCAGGCGGCAAAGATACACTTTTTTTTGATGTGCAACATTTTTTTTTCTCATGCCTTGCTACAAGGTGATAACGTTTTGGGCGTGGTAGTTGGAGCTTGCGGGAGGCTGTGTCGCGGCTATTCGCTCGCTGAATGTCGTCTTACTCCTCTTGGATCGCCAGGAGCATGGAATCGGCGGCCATGGCGAGGCTGTCCTGGCGGTTCCAGGCGCGGAATCGCTCTTCGTTACGGTAAAAAGCGACCATGGGCTTCCGTTCGAAGGTCATCTGGTGCAGGGTGCTGTCGGGAGGCCAGGTGTTGTTGCGCAGTTGCGTGATGGGGATTTGGTTGCAGTAGGCCACGTAGTAGTCCCATGTGCTGTCCTGTTGGTCGTAGTCCTTGAAAACGAGCCGGATGTTCGGGGTGTTGCGGTAGAAGAGTTGGCAGGCGGCGTTGCCGTTGGTGGCCACCACCACAGGCCGCTGTGTGTAGTGCCCGGTGTCATGAGAGGCGACATACTCTATCATCCATTCGTTGGCTTTCTTGTTAGCCTCGAAATTGCTGTCAAGGGCGTATTTCGCGTAGGCATTGTGGATGCCGCCCGAAATCTCGTTAAAGTAGAGCGAGGTGTAGGGGATGTTGATCAGGATGTGGCGTATTGGCATGAAGGAGAGTAGGGCGAACAGACCTAATATCACGAAGTTAGTGTATCTGTCGTCGATGTGCCGCAAGGTGCATTCCAGTCCGCTGGCGGCGATGAGCAGGAACAGCGGATAGACGCAATAGTGGATGGCCCACAGAGTGTCGGGGTTCATGTAATGGCTTCTCACCCGGTTGATGCAGAACAGCACCGTATATATAAATATGAATATGGAGAACGGCTTCAGGGTCTTTATGGCGTTCTTGAAGAAGATGAAGAAGAGCAGGAAACTGATGACCACCGCCGATGGGGTGGTGATGTAGAGATATTTCAAAAAATAGCGGGTCGGGAAGTTGTCGGGCCCAATGAAATGACCCTCGAAAATCTGGTTCTGGTCATAGGGGATGTTCGTCACTAAGGAGGCGAAGGCTCTGTTGGGGCGGATAAGGGAGCTGTCCAGGTAGAAAGTGCAAGCGCTGTGGACGATCAGCACGGCCGTCCACATTCCGGCAATGACCAGCATGACCAGCCCGAGGGCTTTGAGGTAATTTTTGGTGAATATTTTCTTGATGGGGTTGTATAGAAAGAAGTTCAATAGCGTGAAGACCAGGAACAAGTGCAACAGTGACGCGCCGGCGTTGTGAACAGAGAGTGTGAGCAGGATGCCTATGAAAATCCGGGTGAGGCGCGTGATGCGGATCACGGGAAGTTCACGGCTGAAGTAGTACATCTGCATGATGCTGTATATGAAGAAGAAAGCGAATGTCACATCCACAACGTTGCTCAAGGAATAGCCGAAGAACCGAGGGGAGATGAGCAGGGAGAAGGCGGTGAAGAAGGCCGCGCGCCAGCTGAACGCCCGTAGCAAAATTAACGACAGGTAGGCAACTAACAACCAGCCGAATATGGTGCTGACAAGATGCCGGAAAGTGTATGCATCGTTGATTTTCAGGGCTTTGGCAACCGCATAGATCAGGAGGTCGATGGTCTGGGCTTGCGTTTGGGCGTAGGGGTGTGACTTGTATGCCTCGGGGTCCCCGATATGATGAAAATGGTTGTATAGCAGTTCGGAATAGTTGTTCTGCGCCACCTCCCGGTCAGAAACCCCGATGCGCTGGCTCAACAAGATCATACCCACCAAGGCTATGGCTAATAGAATCATCCACAGGTATTTGAATATGTCGTCGCCACTCTTCAGCGCGAGATTGAAATTCCCTTTGTCAATCTGGTACTTGATGTTTTTCCTGTTGTCTTTGGAAAAGCGGATAAACCAGACATTGTCATCGAAGAGGTTGTCGTAATAGAGGTACTTGTCCGCAACGTTTTTGATGCGGACGAATAGTCGTTCCCAGAAAGTGGTGATGTTTTGTGACATGACGCTACAGCGTTTCAAGTTGGGGTAGGAGGTTTTGCAGATAAGGGGCAGCCTGGGGACCTTCGTTGAAGAGCAGGTCGATGACGGACAAGTTCGGCATAAACCCGAATTTATCCTCGAACACTTGGTAATAGGGTGTTTTCAGCCGGAAAGGGTATTCTTCCTTTTTAGCTTGCTTCGGGTGTATAAGCATTCTGAGATCCTGCTTTTCGTAGGGGGCAAAGGAGTGGGTGACGTCCAGAGGCCGATCGATGCGCATGAGTCGGAGCAGAGTCTTTGTTAGCGAGAGGTTGAAGTCGAACAGGTATTCGTGCCGTTGTTCGAAGAAAGGCTTCAGTTCGTCCTTGTAATACAGGTAGTAGGGGGTGTTGTTGTAGGCCGACTCGATGGAGCGCCAGTGCACACGCTGCCACGGGGTGGCGTAGTCGATGCGCACCTCTTTCACCACCCCCATACGGTCGTCATGGACGGTAGGGATGATCAGGTTCAGCACCCCGTTGCCGTTCATGATGGTCGCCCTGTTACGGTAAGACTGCTTTTGGTAGCGCTCCTCGCGTTCCACGATGGGCTGTTCGGCTGTCAGGAAGGCGAAATATTCTACAGGAGGCAGATAGGCTGTGGATAGCAGAGGGCGGTTCACCGTTAGCGGGTTATGACCAGTTTGGATTTGTAGTTGCGTTCGGAGCCGATCAGGTCGATGAAATAGACTCCGTTGTCCAAGTCGCTGACATTCAATGAAAAGGTGACATCGGTGTAAACTTCCAAATGCTTCACAATCTGGCCCATGGCATTGTAGATGTTGCAAATGGCTGTTTCGGGGATGAACTCGCCTTGGATGGTGACGGTGCCGGCAGTGGCGGGGTTGGGGTAGATGTCGAAAGTGCCTGATACGGGGTCGTGGTCTTGGATGCCGACGACGACGGTGCCGTCATATTTCATGCCGTCGAGTACGACCGTGCCGGTGTTGTCCGGGTCAAGCCACGGCTGGAGTTTGAGGGCGTTGTTGTTCGTGCCGTTGTTGAGCCAGTGGTAGGACATCTTCCCGTAGTTGTCGGTCCCGTAGATGTAGTCGCAGGCGCTGGAACCGGAGGTCAGGGTGCCTATGATGCGCTGGCTGGCGTTGAAGAGCGGGGAACCTGAGGAGCCCTGTTCGGTCACCCCCTTGTTGGGGTTGGTTTGCCAGGAAACGGAGAAGTATTTGTTGGCATATTGGCCGGAGGTGATGTTGGTGACGCTCTTCGGGAAGCTGATCTTCTTGAAGTCGCCGCCAGGATGGTGGATGCCCGCACCTATGGAAGCGGCTCCGGAGCGGTCCCATCCGGCGAAGAAGATGCTGTCGCGGAATGCCGGTCCGAGGTTGCCGGTGATTTCCAGCAGCAGGAAGTCGGAACTGGATGTGGTGTTGTTGGAAGTGTTGGAGCGGGCGCGGATGACACCGCCGTTCGAAACCCTATTATAGAGGCCGACGGTGCCTTGACAGCTGTTGGTCTGGTAGTTGAAGACAAACTTGTGGGATTGGTCGGCCGTTTCCACACAGTGGTTGGCGGAGAGCACATAGGGGGTCTTGTCCATACGGACGTTGTTGACCATGGCCCCGGAGCATATGTACTGGTAGCCGTCGTGGGGGTCAATCACGATGCAGACCACGGAGTTGATCGGGTAGTGCCAGGGGTCGCCATCAGGGCAGGCCACATTGATGTGGCAGCTGCCGTCGGCATTCCCCCAGTAGCCCTTCACATCCTCCGTGGAGCGTGCCGCGAAGATCGGTCGGTACGTGTGGGTGACCTCGCTGATGCGAACCTCGCCGCGGAATGAGGCGTTGGCGGGCTCGTAATACTCCACAGTGAGCTCGTCCCCGTAGATGTCGTCGGTCACCATAAAGCCCGTCTCTTGGATGTCGGAGTTGGTGTACGGGCCGAAAACTTGGTCGTGGTTGGGGCTATATATGTATAACTGGCCCTCCTCGGGGATGTTGAAGACATCAAAGACAAGACTCATCACTAAAGCTCCGCTGGACTGGAAGTTGGCGCGCCAAAGCCTGCCGCCGTCCTCCAGTATGTCTGTGCGACCGCAGTTGTCGAACGTGTAGCGGGTCATATGTGCCACTCCAATGCGCAAGGGCTTCTCTTTCGTGGCCTGTTTCTCGTCCTCCGCAAGCAGCGCGTTCCTGTCAACAGAGGGCATCTGGATGTTGTCCACACTCCAGGAAAGCCCTTTCTGCATGAAAGAATGGGGAATCCCAACAGATTCTGTTTGGGAAAAAGAAGTCATTGCTATAAAGCAAAATAACGCGAATAATGTAAGCTGTTTCTTCATAAGAAAATCATTATTATTTTGAAGCCGCAAAAATATAAAAAAAAATGTACTTTCCAAAAGA
>CAMHNQ010000100.1 GCA_946186495.1 uncultured Bacteroidales bacterium | reverse complement strand
AAACATTCTTCACGCACTTATTTTTCCTCTTTTTCTAACATGCGAAACTTGAATACCCTTACTCAAGAGTATATCTAGAGTAAGCCTGTAAGCAATCTATAGGATGTCTATAGGATGTCACTGAGGCGATTAATCGCGTCCGTACTTTTGTGTCTTGCGACGTCCGTACCCCACACAATAAATCCCCTGCCGGTGCGTTATACAGCGTTTTTTTCAACAATCAAAAATTCACCGAATATGAAAAACAAAGCAGTTGTCATCGCAATCATCGCCAGCATCGGATTGTTTTTGGCCGCCATAGCCGTCGGCGTGGCCTTTTACCAAACCAAAAAGCCGCAGAAAACGGTATCTGTCGTCGGTCTGGTAGAGAAGGACTTCACTTCCGACCTTATCGTTTGGGAGTTCTACTATTCAGCCGAAGCAGGCGACATGAAGGAGGCCTATTCCAAGCTGAAGGGGCAGAACGAAGTGGTGAAAGCCTATCTCAAAAACGCCGGAATTCCCGACAAAGAGGTGGATTTCAAGAAGATCAGCACTGGTCCGACCTACAACAGCTTTTATGATGACAAGGGGAACTGGCGCCAGGTTCAGACGGGCTACGAGGCCAGACAAGTGGTGCGCATAGAGTCCCGCGACATCGAGAAAATCGAGTCGCTCACCCGTGACATCGCCGAACTGTACGACCAAAACATCATGATTAACAACGACAATCCGGAGTACTATTACACGAAACTGTCAGACTTGAAGATGCAGATGCTTGCCGAAGCCTCTCAGGATGCCCGTAACCGAGCGGAGACCATCACCAAGAACGCCGGCGCCAAATTGGGCGACCTCAAGAGTGCGAACATGGGCGTGTTCCAGATCACCAAACCCAACTCTTCCGAGGAGTCCTACACTTGGGGCGGCGCTTTCAACACCTCCTCCAAGGAGAAGCGCGCCAGCATCAACATGCGGCTGACCTATTATGTGAAATAACCCGGCTCTTCTATGGCAATCCTTTTTAGAGACGTAAGATTTTGCGTTTCGACGTGTTTGTTTTTTGTGTATTTTTGCATTTTATAATTTCAAATCATTATGAAGAAAGTCATCCACACCAACAATGCGCCGGCCGCCATCGGGCCGTACAGCCAGGCTATTGAAGCCAATGGAATGTTGTTCATCTCGGGTCAGATCCCTGTAAATTCTACTGACGGCACTGTGCCTGAAGGCATCACCGCCCAGACCGAGCAGGTGTTGAAGAACATCGGCGCCATCCTCGACGAGGCCGGCTACACCTTCGACAACGTGGTGAAGACTACCTGCCTTCTCAGCGACATCGCCAATTTCGGCGCCATGAACGAGGTCTATGCGACCCGCTTCCCGTCCAACCCGCCCGCCCGCGCCGCCTTCGCCGTGCGCGACCTCCCCAAAGGCGTGTTGATCGAAATCGAAGTCATCGCCGCAAAATAACCAGGCCCGTCACGAAAGAAAAAAGGCGTGTGGCATCCGAATCCCGATGCCACACGCCTTTTTTTGCCCTGCCCGGCGATGATATTCCCTCTATTTCCCGGAATCAACCTTGTACTTCCTGAAAATCTTCTTGTTATGCATGATCTCCACCGCCTGCTGGAAAGTGTCATCACTCTCTAAGAATACACGGTAGGCATCGCCATAGCCATACAGGCCACGCGCAATCTCAAACCGCAGATACTCCTTGATAAACTCCGCAGCATGCTCCTCGTTGCGAAGATGTTGCATATCCGCATACGTCTTGGTGAGATAGTTGCCGAACATCGTGTCAAACGTCTGTTTATTGAAATCCTCGACATTTTTGTACAAAGAATCCAATTTGGCCTTGTTTTCCCTGATAAAAGCGGTCGCATAATCACTGAAAACAAAAGACGCCTTGTCGCTCACGCCCTCTTCTTTGGCGAAATCCATGAATTTGCCATAGAAATCGTCGGAAATAGTATAATTTTTCTGGAAATCCTCAAATTTAGGATATTTCTGAAGCAACTTTTCCCGGTCGGTTTCCAAATAATCGACGACAAAGTTGCCAAAAACCCCTTTCCTGACAATTTCGTTGAAAAGAGTGGAATATTTGGTGGTGTCCAGGGGGATGAAAATGTCAGGCATAATACCGCCACCGCCATAGACCACCCGTCCATTAGGTGTCTTATATTTCAGGGAATCAGGGAATTTAATATTTTCTGCCGTATAATATTCCCCATTGTTGGCGCGGGTTTGCAAATCCTTGAAGTAAGCGTCAAGACCATCGTCGTAGGGCTTCTGGATACAGCGGCCTGTGGGGGTATAGTAATGGGAGATAGTGAGGCGGACTTCAGACTGGTCAATGAGCCGCAAAGGTTTCTGTACCAACCCTTTGCCGAATGTTCTGCGCCCCACAATAAGTCCGCGGTCCCAATCTTGGACACAGCCTGAGGTGATTTCGGAAGCGGAAGCAGAGTTTTCGTCCACCAGCACAATCAACTTGCCCTTTTCAAAGAGGCCATCCTCGGAGGAGTAGTATTTTTCACCGGTTTTACGGAAATTGTCGGTATAGACTATCATGCGTTTGCCGGAGATGAACTGGTCGCAGATCTCGAAAGCCACATTGAGATAACCGCCACCGTTGCCGCGCAAGTCGAGAATCAGGTTCTGCATGCCCTGTTCCTGAAGAGCGCGGATGGCTTTCTTGAGTTCCACTGTGGAAGTGGCGGCGAAACGTTCCAGTTTGATGTAGCCGGTGGTGGAGTCGGCCATGAAACTGACATTGATGCTGTACATCGGGATGGCGCCGCGGGTGATGACAAAATCGATGGGTTCCTTCTTGCGACCGCGCACCACGGAGACCTTCACTTTGGAGCCTTTCTTGCCGCGCAGATGTTTCCGCACCCAATCGTTGGAAATGTCCTTGCCGAAAGCTACGGTGTCATCCACCCTCACAATCTTGTCCCCCGCCATCAGCCCGACCTTTTCCGAGGGGCCGTCAATGATAACCTCCATCACATTGATGGTGTCTTTGATGATCTGGAAGGTCACGCCGATGCCGTCGAAGGAACCCTGCAGCGGCTCTGTCATGGCCGCCACATCCTTGGACGGGATGTAGGCAGTGTGCGGGTCCAACTCCTTGAGCATCTCGTTGATAGACTTGTCGACCAACGGGTCGAAATCCACCGAATCCACGTACATGGCGTTGATGGCGTTCAGCAGTTGGTCCATTTTGGTCTTGTTCTGCTGATAATGCTTGTTCGGCGACTGGGCCAACAGGGTCGTTCCGATAAACAGCAGAAAGCCAATTGCGACTACAATTCTGTATTTCATACTCATACGTCTTATTCACATAAATTCAAAGGGCGGCAAAAATACGCTTTTTTTCGGCTCAGTTATTCGCTTCTGCCGCATAATCTTATTCATCTATATAGAGAATCTTTGTCCGCACGTCCACATACCCCATCTTCCGCAAGCACTCGCCATATTGGGCAAGCTGCTCTTCGTATTTGTCCGTATATTCCCGCCCCGTCTTGTAATCGATTATCATAACGTGGTCGGGTTTAAAAACGATACGGTCGGGCCGGCGTATCTCCCCTTTTTCCGTGATGACAGGGGCTTCGTTGAGTACTCTGTCGTTTTCGTTAAGGTAGAAATAGGGCCGCAGCCCGGGATCGTCCGCCGTTTTCACGAACAACCGTTCCATCCTTCCCCGAATGCCTTCCGGGCATTCAGCCAGAATCGCGTCCTTCTCTGTATTGTTGTTCGGAAATTGTGTTAATTTTTGCAAAAACCGATGAACTGTCGTCCCTTCTTCGGCAGAGTCCGATTCCGGCTCTGACGACTTCACCTGGATGTTCTGATTGTCCATCAGGGTCCAGTCGGAATAGTCAATGCGAAAATCCTCCTTCCCGTCAGCATCGTCGGTCATGATTTTTGGATTTACCCATTCTTTATCTCCGTAATAATAAAGACCGCCCGCCTCTTCCGACATGGACACAGGGGCGTTGTTTTCACTATTATTAGCATTGACAAATTTTTGCAAAACCTTTTTCACGTTCATCCTCTCACCATCGCCTTTGCTGCTGTCCGGAAACTCCACCAAGATGTACAGCATATCGACGGCACGGGTGAAATCCACATAGCAAAGATTCAGTGCATCCAAAGCCCGTTTATCCTCCTCTGCCTCGTATTCTGCTTGAAAATCGGAGTATTGCATGTTCTTCTCGTGCTTCACGTAGCAGTATTGCCCACTTTGGGTGTCTTTCACCCAATAGAAGGATTCACGGGCAGTTGAGGCGGTGCATTGTGTAATTACGACGGGAAACTGCAGCCCTTTGGATGCATGGATAGTCATTAACCGAACAGCATCTGATGACCCCGAAAGGGAAAGCCGCGGGATCGTATCCTGATACTGGTTGAGGTCGTCCCACCACGACAGGAACCCCGCGACAGAGGCGACTTGCGATTGGGAGTACTCCACAGCCAAGTCTATAAAATCCGCGATAAACGGGTCGTTGTCGGGGGAGAAGCTGTAAAACCGCACGATATCCATGAGTGTCACCAAAAAGGGGTTCCGGACCCAGTTCTCCATGGTTTTCTGAAAATCGGTTTTGCCAAAGTGCTTTGCCATCGCGGCTGCGAAACCTTCGGAACTGTTCGCAAAAAGGATGCTGTTGAAATCTTGTGCCGTCTCCACTGAAAAATAATGCAGAATGACCGTCTGCATCAAGATGTCGAAAGGATTCAGCAACAGCCTTAAGGTACTGATTATCAGATTTACAGATTTGTTATCACACAACTGGAGCGACTCGGAGGTGAGGACCGGGATATCGGCTTGCATCAGACATTGCGCAAAAGTGTTGCACTTTGCCCGACCACTTAACAGCACGGCCATATCTTTGTAAGCGTAGCCCCGGCGTTTCGCATCCATGACAGCATAAAGCAAATCCGCCTCCTCCGGTCGTAACTGCCGATATACGTTCTGGCAGAAATCATCAGGGCACTCCGGCCACACTGTTTTTATCTCTCTGTATTCCTGTTTGTTACAGCTTAGGATTTGAACAAGTCCTCCCGATTTCTCCTCACGGGTTTCCTGTTCAACATCTGCATAGTAGTCAGTTTTGCACAGGTCGGCGGAGAAAACCTTAAAGAAGGCATTGTTGAATTCAATAATGGACGATTGGGAGCGGTAATTGGTTTTCAGGGGGATGAAACGGTAATTATCGCCTACAATTTGGACAAGGTCCCGTTCTGAAGCGGTCTGTACAAGACGGTTGGAATCACTAAGGTTATAGAAGAGCTCCGCATCCCCGTTACGGAAACGGTATATGGACTGTTTCACGTCCCCAAAAAGGATGATGTTCCCGTTGTAGCCTCCATCGCCACTCAATGCATTGATAATAAGAGGTTTCATGTCATACCATTGCATTTTGGAGGTATCTTGGAACTCATCGATGAAGACATTGCGGTAGAACCCCATTTTTTCAAAAAGAGGGTCCCCTTGCCCGGATTCGATGGCGTCGTACATCAAAGGGTTGCTTTCCGAAAGGAAAAAGGAATCGGTCTGCTCCTTGATATTCTCAATATGGTTTTGCAAAGAGTTCAACACCAGAAGATGGTTGGCGTTTTTCGACAAAATGAGAGAGGTGAAGTACGGTTTTGCCATTCCCGTGACAATGGTCCGGATCTGTTCAAACAAGTTTTTCAGTTGAACCGCACAAAGGGTCCTGAAATCCTCCATGCTGGCTTTTCCTTTCTTGAAAACCGAAGATTCATCCATTTCGGCGAGAATCCTGCTTTTGTCATAGCCTTTATCCAAATTGAAGGGGTCGTCAGCAATCCGGGAGAACCAAATGTCCCACTTTTTCTGCCCGTTCATCTCCAATCCATCGTTTTTGGCTGATGCGATAAGGTCGCAGGCTTGCTTGGCCAAAGGGTGTACTTTTTTCCTGCATTGCTCCAAAATGGAATATGGCATGGTTCTCCAATTTGCTATAATTGGCTGTAAGACAGAAGTATCTATAAACTTTGGAAGATACGGATGGCTTTTTTCCGTATCGTAATAGAGGATTCTGAGTCCTTGTGTCAGAAAACGGTGGATGTTCGCACTACCATTGTCCTCCATTTGCCTTGCCAGCTCCTTGACCACTACGTCGAGTTGTTGTTTGTCTTTAGGTAACTCACAGATATACTGTTCAATGGCCATGCGAAAAAAATCATTAAGCCGGATTTGGACGGCATAGCTCATGCTAAGATTCAGCAAGAGCGCGGAAGAGCGGATGATGCGTTGAATAAAGCTGTCTATGGTCGTGATACTGAAACGCGCATAATCATATAGAATACTGGATAATAGCGTTTTAGCATTTTCATGTAAAAAAATGAAACAATCCTCCGCAGAGAGCTTGGTCTTGGGGCCGAACACTTTACTGCAGAGATTGGAGAAGTCCGATTTGCCCAAGTCATCCACGGTATTGGCAAAGGCTAAGTTGTTGAGCATCATGACCACGCGTTCCTTCATCTCGGCTCCTGCGTTGTTGGTGAAGGTGATGGCCAGGGTGTGCTTGTATCCGTTGCACGACGGGCATACATAACGGCGTCTGTCGTCAAGAGCGAGGAAAGCGGGAAGCTGGCTTTTGAAACAGACGGAGAGATAGTCGAGAACGAGATTATAGGTTTTGCCTGAGCCGGCAGAGGCGGAGTAGACCGTGAGCATTGCGGTTAGTTGGTCTTGAAGGGGAAAGAGACCTGAGCGAGTTCGGCGTTGGCCTTAACGATTTTCTGTTTGAGGTTCTGCTTGAAGGCCACGACCTTATCCATCATCGCGGGGTTGTTGACGCCGAGCATCTGCAAGGCGAGGATGGCGGCGTTTTGCGCACCGTTGATGGCCACGGTGGCCACAGGGATTCCAGGGGGCATCTGAAGCATCGCCAAGGCGGCGTCCATGCCATCCAGGGAAGATTTGATGGGTACGCCGATGACAGGCAGGGGGGTCATGGCGGCAATTACCCCCGGCAGATGGGCGGCCATGCCCGCGCCAGCGATAATCACCTTGATACCACGCTCCTGCGCATGCTTGGCAAAGTCAGCCACCTCGTCGGGCGTGCGGTGCGCCGACAGAGCCAACACTTCAAACGGAATCTCTTGGCTGTCAAAAAATTTGCAGGCGGCTTCCATCACCGGAAGATCGGATGTGCTGCCCATGATAATACTCACTAAAGGTTGCATATTCTCGGATTTTAACGTGTTATTATGAATAATCGGAATACAGACAACTTACTGCTTCCGCAACATCTGCTGCGACATCATCTCCTCCACATTTTCCATCGCCTTCACATACTCACTTTCGGGATAGACTTTGGACATGTTGTCGTTAATCTGCCGAAGTATGTCCAAATCCTGCTGGAGGTCAAAGAAATTACGCCGATTATAACTCTGATAGAAAGCAATATACGATGCCATATTATTAGGATGCTGATTTATGAAATCCAGCAGGTATTGTCTGTGGTTTTTCAACATTTCCACGTATTGGGCCTCAATGCCTGCCCTTGCCGAGTCGTCACTCACGTTGTTCTGGTAGATTTCGTAAAGCTGCTCTGCCGGGATGACGAATGCAGTCAAAGCGCTGTCCAACTGATGGATGAGAACGGCTTCTTCTCCTCCGGAGATGCGGTAAGTGCGTGTCAGGTCCTGCGCGTCAGCGGTAATTTGCAGACGGTCGCCTTTTTTGGCCATCGTCGCCAGACTATTGTCCTCGGTAAGGAAGAGCTGGAACATCATCGGAGCGCTTTCCCGCTCCTTGATGCGCTCATCCTCAGAGGAGATCTTGAACGCGAACTTGCCGTTCCTCATGTTCACGGAATCCAGTATGTCCATGCCGTCAGCCGTTACCAAGGCCAATCGCACCATCTGGTTTCCCCCGTTCTGAAGGTCGCCGGAAATGGTCACCGAGACATTTCGGTTCCCGCACGCCACCAGTATCAAGGCGGCCAAACATAATAAAATTGCTTTTTTCATTGTCGGATCGTTTATTCGGATGAAGCGTGTTTTGTCGCCTGCGCATGTCGTTTAAATGATGCAGGTTTGTCCGGGGAATGCCAGGGAAATGGTATCATTGCCTGACCCTCCATTGTTCGACGGCCGGACAGGGGAAAGGTTCTCACACCCGCAGTTCCGGTCGCGGCGATGAGGTGTCGCACCGTTGATTTTCCTGGCACAAGACACTGTTACACAAAATATTAAGCAAATAATAATTCCAAAAGCCAACTTATTTTTCATACGGCAAATGTATAAAAAAAACGATTGCCCTGAACAGGTCTCGAAAAGACTTTTTCCGTTAACCTACTCTCATGTCCTCAAAAAGGGGAACTGCTGCCACAACATTTCAACGCCCGTTATTGTATGAAGGGCTTACGCATCAACTTCCAAGGACTCCGACTGCACGGGGTTTTGAAGTGTGT
>CAMHNQ010000099.1 GCA_946186495.1 uncultured Bacteroidales bacterium | reverse complement strand
TAGATTTGGTTGTTTGTAAATTTTCATAACTTTGTAGCTCAAACTCATTTAATAACCCTTTTAATTAAAAAAACATGAATAAGAGTGAATTAATTAATGCAATTGCAGAAAAAGCTAATCTAACCAAAGCTCAAGCCAAATCCGCATTGGAGGCATTTGTGAGCACAACTCAGGACGCTTTGAAGAAAGACGACAAGATTTCTTTGATTGGTTTTGGCACTTTTAGCGTGAATGAGAGAAAAGCCAGAGTGGGTCATAACCCTGCTAATGGAAAGAAAATCAACATTCCCGCTAAGAAAGTCATTAAATTCAAGCCTGGTTCAGCATTCGCGGAAATGAAGTAATCACTCATATTGAAATGAGTCAGAAAGCCCTTGTTATAAGGGCTTTTTTATTTGTATAAATTGTTTAATATAAAATAAATATGGTAAAGATAGAGGACGAGAGTGTCAGAGAGGAGTTGGTCTCATATCTTGAGCAGTTTTTGACTGAGGGGCGTAGGGCCCGTTTGATGGAGGTTTTGAAGAACCGAACGCGCCAGTTGACGGTCGTGTTGGAGGATTTGTACCAGACACAGAACATCAGTGCCGTGCTCCGCACCTGTGAATGTTACGGTGTCCAGGACGTGCATGTCATTAGACACCGAAATGAGTTTGAAGTGCATAAGGATATCAGCATGGGAGCCGACAAGTGGTTGTCCATACATGAATACCCACAGAGCGACCACAATGTAAAGGATTGTGTAGATCGGTTGCACGAGCAGGGTTATTGGGTGGCTGCCACGCTGCCGGATGAACGGAAGCGAACCATTTTCGATCTTCCAGTTGGGCAGAAAACGGCGTTTCTTTTTGGGACGGAACTGACGGGTTTGTCGGAGGAGGCTATCCGTTACGCAGACGGGAATGTGCTGATACCCATGTATGGTTTCACGGAAAGTTTCAACATTTCCAATTCTGCTGCCATAATACTGTCCCATTTTTCGGAGAGAATGCGTCAGTCTGGCGTGCAATGGCAGCTCTCGGACGAGGAGCGTGAACAGTTGTATTTCGAGTGGCTGCAGAAGAGTGTCAAGAATCCGGATATGTTGATAGGGCACTATATGAAGTCGAAGGCCAGCATATGCCGGGAGTCGTAAGGAGAGGCTGCTTGCTCTTTAATTCGGGGCATTGTCCCATGCATTCCGGATGGTGTCAGCGATGTGTTGTTCATCGAACCCAACTTCGCGGTAGAGGTTCGCAAGGTCGCCATGAGGGATGAAACGGTCTGGGAGAGCGATGTGGAGCAATTTGGGAGAATCGGGACAGTTGCGTCCGGAGTTTCTGCGTTCTATAAATTCCGCAATTTCTGAGAATAATCCGCCCACTTCGGTTCCGTCTTCCACGGTGATCCATACGGAATATTGACTGGCGAACTTTTCTAATGCATCTTCTTCCAAAGGTTTTAGAAAGCGGATGTCATAGTGTCCTGCGCGGATACCCTCTTTTTCCAGCAGGTCTAACACGTTTGTCACGGAGTTGCCCAGCGGGCCAAGGGTCAAGAGGAGTACTTTCTCGCCATTTCGAAGCAACTGCCCTTTTCCGATAGGCAGGATTTCGGGATCATTGTGCCAATCTGTAAGCACGCCGCGTCCCCGGGGGTAACGGATCACAAAAGGCAAGCCTTGTCTTTTAGCATTGTGGTATGCCGTCACCATTAGGTTCCGTAATTCGTGTTCATTGAGTGGCGAGGCAATGATAAGGTCAGGGATGCATCGCAGAAAAGCCAGGTCGAATGCGCCATGATGGGTGGCGCCATCCTCACCGACCAGTCCGGCGCGGTCGATGCAGAAGATGACGGGGATTTTTTGGAGTGCAACATCGTGAATCACCTGGTCGTAGCCGCGTTGGAGGAAGGAAGAGTAAATATTGCAGAAAGTGACATATCCTTCGGAGGCAAGTCCGGCCGAGAATGTGACAGCGTGTTGTTCGGCGATGCCCACGTCGAAAACGCGGTTGGGGAACTCCGCATCCATGATGGTGAGTGAGCAACCGGTGGCCATGGCGGGAGTGATACCCACTACTTTCTCATCCTGACGGGCAAGTTCCAAAATTGTGTTTCCAAAAACATCTTGATATTTAGGAGGTTGCGTTCCCACTTCGGTCTGTATGATTTTCCCGGTCGTGGGATCGAATTTACCGGGTGCATGGTAGCGTGTCTGGTTTTGTTCCGCCGCTTCCAAGCCTTTCCCTTTTATGGTGAGCACGTGAAAAAGCTTCAGACCGGGCAGCTTTTTCAAATCCTGTAGAGTTTTCACCAAATAGACGACATCATGGCCATCGGCAGGACCAAAGTATCGGTATCCGAGGCTTTGGAACCAGTTGCTCCCGCCAAACAGCCATCCTTTTACGGAGTTGCCCATTTTGCTGAAAAAGTTGGTGATACGGTTAGGATGATTGGTGCGGAATGTGAAAAAGTTCCAAAGACGGCTCTTCAATCGGTTGTAGGATGGCGATGTAGTGATGGAGACCAGGTACTTGCTCATGGCGCCTGTGCTTTTGTCAATGGAAATCTTGTTGTCGTTGAGAATGACCAACATGTTGACATTCCGGTAAGGGGCTTGGTTCATGGCTTCGAATGCCATGCCGCCACCGATGGCGCCGTCACCAATGACGGCGATGTGGTTGCGCTTTTCGTTGCCGCTCATCTTTGCCGCAACGGCCATGCCAAGCGCTGCCGAGATTGAGGTGGAGGAGTGACCGGCCCCGAAGGCGTCGAACTCACTCTCCTCGCGGCGCGGGAATCCGCTGATACCCCCATAGCAACGGTTCGTGCTGAACAAATCCTTCCTGCCAGTCAGGATCTTATGACTGTACGCTTGGTGGCCTACATCCCATATTAACTTGTCGTTAGGGGTGTCGAAAACATAATGGAGGGCTACAGTCAACTCCACGACTCCTAAGCTGGAGCCAAGATGTCCGGGGTGCTTTGCGGTCTGTTCGATGATGAATTGGCGAAGCTCATCACAGAGTTGAGGTAGCTGGTCGATGGACAGTTTTCGCAAATCCTCCACGGATTGGATGTGTGACAACAAGTTTTCCATTATTTTTTTGTTATTTCGTGGTAAAATTCAGATATTTTTTTGGAGATGACGCTGTTGTTGTGGTTCACGGAGACGTAGTGCCGGGCGTTCTCGCTGATGATTGTGCAAAGGTCAGGCATGGCCACGCATTTGTTGATGACCATCACGAACTCCTCTGGGGTGTTTGCGATAAAAAGGTGCTTCCCGTCTTGCACGTCGAGCCCCTCTGCACCGATGGTGGTAGTGATTACAACCCTCCCTAAAGCCATGGCTTCCACGATTTTGATGCGAATGCCGCTGCCTGAAAGCAATGGTACCACCATGATGTCGTATTCCATCATGAACTCATTGGCATTCGGCACGGCCCCTACCACCGTGACGTTTTTGTCGTGGCGTGTGCGGATTTTTTCAGGGATGTTGTGGCCGGCCAAGGCGAATGTGAGGTTGGGGTGTGCGGTCACAATCTCCGGCCAAACTTCGTCCAGAAACCATTCTATCCCCTCCACGTTGGGACCCCAGTTCATGCTTCCGAGGTGGAAGAGTGCAGGTTGGTCAGTCGCGATATAATCGTCGTCTTCCATGTCATAATTGTCCACGTCGATGCCGAACGGGATAACGATTCCGGGCACTTCGGGCGCTGTTTCATGGAAATAGCGGTAATCGGGTTCTGAGATGGACATGTAGCCGTCAACCTCATGCAGAAGCCGATGCTCCACGCGCTTCAGTTGCTTTGTGTTTATCCGGTAGGCGAGTTTCAGGAAAGGATTGCGCTCGTTGTCTGCCAGCCGTTCCCATATCTGGTGCTCAATGTTGTGCAGCCGCATCAGTATTTTCGCGTTCGAGTGCTTGCGGATTAGAGGAATATAGGGTGACATGTAGAGCGATTCGATGTGGACGATGTCGAACTCTTCCTGTCGAAGGGTCTCGATGAGTTTGTTTGCCATGTTTTTATGGTAAAACCGGCTGATCTGATAGGATTTCCCGGTAAAAAGTGTTTTGATTGCTTCGACTTTGTGAGGTGTGGTGTCGATAAATACGGACTCAAACCGGGTGGCGGTCAGGTAACTCTTGGAGTATGCCGAAATCATAAAAGGGTGCTTAGGTGTAGCCACAGCCAATACCTTGACATCCATGCCGCTGTCCATCAGGCATTTTGTGATGTTGTGAATGGCAATGCACCCCCCGTCGATGGTCGGGAGCGGGGTTTTATGGCATAGTTGGAGTATTCTCATTTTGTTTTTTATGTGAAAAAAGTTTTGAATGTTTGAGTTTGTCCATCCATTTGGCGTATGTGTCGGGTGACAGCACAGCGGTGTCCATGGTGGCATGATAGGTCAGAAACACACACAGAGGCAGCAGGATGAAAGATGAGAGCCATGTGCCGAACCAGACAGGCATGGTACTCCCCTTGGCGATTTTTTCCCCGATGACGGACAGGGCAAAATAAATGACGAAAAAAACGACGGTAAGTACCAAGGGGATAGCAATTCCGCCTTTGCGGATGATGGACCCTAAAGGGGCGCCGATGAAGAAAAAGAGCAGACAGGCCACCGCGAGGCGGTATTTGCGTTGTAACTCTATCTGGAATGACCACATGAAAGAGGTGCGATAGTTGGCATCTGTGTAATTGAATTGCATCGACATGATGTAGGAGCGGGATGAGTTTTCGGCATGGGAAAGTATCCGGCTTTGCATCTCTGCAGGTAGTGTGGACAAATCCAAAGGCTGCGACTCCTTTTGCTTTTTGAAATCTTCGTTATTGCGTACGAAATTGTTGTAAAAGTACAAGTTGCTAAAGAAATTGTTGGCAGTGTTGTTCTCGATTTCACGAATTTGCACTTTCATGCTGTCAATCTCTTCCTTCAATTGTTTGTTCGTCATGGCGGAGGAGTGGCCTTCGAAAAGATCCGCATTGGTTTGGTTGAGGGAGAAGTCGGACATGTCAAAGCGCTTGTACTGCCGGTCGAAGGAGGCGCGCATCAGGGGCAGCTGCACCCGTTTGTTGCGGTTCACCCCCATGGACGAGGTCTCGTCCCAGTAAGAGCCGTTGTAGAGGGTGAACAGCAGGTAATGCTTGTCTGGGGTGACCGTCATGGCCCCGGATTCGGCGTAGGTCACGCAGGTGTTGCCTTGTCGTCGGGAATGGTCGTATATCAGGATGTCTTTCACCGTCTCTCCGTCTGGCATTTTCTTGCCTACAAGGATGGAGTAGTTGTCAAATCCGTTGTAGAAGACACCTTCCTCAATGTTAAGGGCAGGTTTCTGTTCTTGGATGTCATATAGTAACATTCTGAGTTTCAATGTGGCGCGTGGTATAATCTGGTCGGAGAACAGGAATGACACGATGGTGATGATGACGGTGAGGATAGCCAGGGGGGTCATCATCTTGCGGGTCGAGATTCCGGCCGACTTCATGGCGACGATTTCATAGCGTTCGCCCATGTTGCCGAAAGTCATTAGCGAAGCCAGCATGACAGCCAGCGGAAATGCCATGGAACTGAGGGAGATAGCCGCGTAAAACAGCAGTTTCAGCATTACGCTCACCTCCAACCCCTTGCCAACAAGTTCATCCACCCATTTCCAGACAAACTGCATGAGCAGAACAAACAGTGCCACGAAGAAAGTCAGGAAAAAGGGGCCAAGGAAGTTCTTGCAAAGGTATTTGTCAATGATTTTCACAGGGAGAAAGATTAGTAATCTCCCAGCGTTTCAGGGAGTTGTGCTAATGCGGCAGCCGCTTGCTCATCGTTGGGCGGTGTGCCGTGCCATTTATGGGTGCCCATCATGAAGTCGACGCCTTGTCCCATTTCGGTTTTCATCAGGATGGCGATGGGTTTTTGGTTGCCTGCAAGCGTTTTGGCAAGTTTCAGGGTCTGGATGCAGCTTTTCATGTCGTTGCCGTTCATGTCGAGCACTAACCATTGGAAAGCTGCGAATTTGGCTCTCAAGTTGCCGAGGCTCATCACGGAATCGGTGCTGCCGTCGATTTGTTTTTTGTTATAGTCGACAGTGACAATTAGGTTGTCCACATGTTTGGAGCCGGCAAACATCAGGGCTTCCCAATTTTGCCCCTCTTCCAGTTCGCCGTCGCCCGTGAGGACATAGACCAGGTGTTTGTCCTGGTTGGCCTTTTTGGCGAGAGCGGCGCCTATTGCCACGGAGAGACCTTGACCGAGGGAGCCAGAAGCTACGCGGACACCGGGGAGCCCTTCCACCGGGGTGGGGTGGCCCTGCAGGCGGGTGCCCAGTTTGCGGAACGTGGCCAGCTCTGACACGGGGAAGTAGCCCCGGCGGGCCATGACACTGTAGAACACGGGACTGATGTGTCCGTTGGAGAGGAAGAACATGTCTTCGCCTTTTCCTTCGCGGGTGAAATGCTCAGGGTCGATATCCATGGCATCGAAGTAGAGGGCCGTCAAGAAATCGGCGCAACCCAACGAACCGCCGGGGTGGCCGGACTTAGCACTGTGAACCATGCGGATGATGTCTCTGCGCACTTGCGCTGCAATGTCTTGTAACTTATTGATTTCCATAATAATATATCGTTGTTTGCAAATTTTGGGGTTTTCTGTCTCTCTTTGTTGAAACATGCGGCAAAGGTACACAAAATACGAATACGTACAGCTTATTTCACAATTCGGTCCGAATTCTGTGCGATGAAGCTTTTCCAGTTCGTTGCTTTTGTCTTTCCGAACACAACTTTGTGTTGCAGATGATGGCATACGGCCGCCGCGAGGGCATCTGTGGAGTCCAGGAACTCAATGTGGTCTGCAATGGGGTACATGCGGCACAGCATTGACGAGACCTGCTCTTTGGATGCATTTCCGTTGCCTGTGATGGACTGTTTGATTTTTCTCGGGGAATATTCGTAGACCTCCATTCCCGCATGCAAGGAAGCTGCAATCACAATGCCTTGGGCGCGTCCCAGCTTCAGCATTGACTGCACGTTCTTGCCATAGAAAGGAGCCTCAATAGCAAGTATGTCAGGTTTGTACTGTTCAATCAGCCCGTTGATTTTTTCGTAGATGTATTTCAATTTGGCATACGGATCCCCTAATTTGTTCATCTGCAACACACTCAGCACCTCCACTTCGGATTTGTTCAGTTCGGTGTTCAGCAGGGCATAACCCATGATGTTCGTGCCGGGGTCGACACCCAATATCTTTTGCCGTATCGTATTGTCATCCATGCTGTTGTGACTATTTTTGGAACGAAAAAAGCTTCCTGTCGTAGTCGATTGAGGCTTTGTGGTTGACGCAAAAGTCGTTGCCGAGAATCATTTGGATAGGTTTTCGGTGGAGCATCCGATAAGCATTGTTGATGTGGGCAAAATCGATGACTGCCGTGTTCGGGAATAGGTCCTGGTGGTAGCGTCCCAGCCGGAAATCCGGCAGGTCCGCAATCATCACTTCAAACCCTGTCCCACCGATTCCGGCGTTCACCCCGTCATTTCTCTCCAAATTCATGTCCGGAAACATCTGGTTTACAAATAGTTTGTCAATACAGCTATGTGATGCGCCCGTATCCAGGACCATACGCACTTTATGTCCTCCCACGGATCCGTTCAACAAGGTGTGGTAGTCACCTTTTTCCAATTGCAGTATCTTTAAAGGGGTGGTGTACATTAAAATCATGGTTTGTTAATAGTCTATAGCCAATGTTTGCGTAAGAAAAGCAGAATCAGGACCAGGGAGATGACAAAGCATAACGCGATGACGTACAGGAAAGCGTAAGGGGAGTTGGCCCACGGCAGGGCTACGTTCATCCCGTAAAGCCCTGATATGAAAGTTAGCGGCAGGACGATGGTGGAGATGATTGTAAGCATGCGCATGATTTCATTGGTCTTATTGGCCTGCAACGAGTCGAAAGTGCTGGAAAGACCTGCCACGAGTTCGCCATAGTCATCCACCATGTCCCACATCTTTTGGTAGAAGTCCAGAATGTTTCCCCAGTATTCTTCCATGTCGTCGGCGAACCCTTTCACTTCACCGGACTCGAACATTTTGAACAAGCGGAGTTGCGGCTTGAACATGGTGTTCATCTGGATGATGTTTTTTCGGATGATGGAGATTTGTTCAATGATGGTTTCCGATTTGCTGCTGAAGAGTTCGCTGCTGATGAAATCGATCTGGGTGCCGAGCCGTTCCACAATTAGGAATGTCTCTTTCATCATCCTATATAATATATGGTAGAGCATGGAGTCGGATGTGCCGCTGATTTCGTCCTCGTCTTCCGGTTCAGGGTCTATTTTTTTGAGGTTGAACAGCTCTTGGACCACATAATGAGAGTTTCCCACGGTAATCAGGTAGTCTTGCCCCCAGAAAATCTTCGTCTCCTCGGTCTTGACCAGTTTGGTGCGTTGGTCGAGCAGGGGGAAATGCAGCACGAGGAAGAAATAGTCGTCGTAAATGTCGATTTTGGGACGTTGCACAAAGCTGGAGCAGTCCTCAATGTCCAATGGATGGAAGTGGAAGTTATCTCGCAAGAAATCCAAATCTTCAACAGTCGGGTTGGTGATATGATGCCATTTGTAGGCACCGAAATTGATGGTGTCAACCATGATAACCTCCTTTCTTTTAATGGGTTAAATAAAAACTACTACATCTTTGCGCAAAATTTTTTTACAGCCTGCAAAAGTACATAAAATCTGAATATGAATCATCAGGAAATAGTTTGGTTAGGTGGTTGGACTGGCCGATACGTTAAAATTATCACAAAGAAATTCAAAAATATCATCTTTTAGAAAGATTTTATATATTTGCAAA
>CAMHNQ010000098.1 GCA_946186495.1 uncultured Bacteroidales bacterium | reverse complement strand
CGCGTCTGCAACCGCCGCTGCGAGGATGCCTGCACCCGCGGCACCATCGACCAGCCCATCGCCATCGACGCGGTGAAGCGGTTCATCGCCGAACAGGACCTCAACGCCGAGACCCGCTTCGTGCCGGAGGTGAACATCTGCTCCAACGTCAAGGAGTTCTGGGACGAGAAGATCGCCGTCATCGGCGGCGGCCCGGCCGGACTGAGCTGCGCCTACTACCTCGCCACCATGGGCTACAAGCCCACCGTGTTCGAGAAAAACGAGACTCCCGGCGGTATGCTGCAATACGGCATCCCCTCCTACAAGCTGGACAAGACGGTTATCAAAGCCGAAATCGACATCATGCGGGAAATCGGCGTGGAGATACGCACCGGCGTGGAAGTCGGCAAGGACATCACCATACAGCAACTCAGGGACCAAGGCTACAAGGGCTTCTACGTGGCCATCGGCTGCCAGGGCGGCAAGCTGCCCGGCATTTCCGGCGAGACCCTGCCCGGCACCACCACTGCCATCGACTTCCTGCACAACTGCAACTGCGGCACAAAAGTCAACGGCAAGGTCGTGGTGGTTGGCGGCGGCAACGTGGCCATCGACGCGGCGCGGGTCGCCAAGCGCGGCGGCGCAGAGTCCGTCACCATGCTCTCGTTGGAGACCGAGGACATCATGCCCGCCTCCTTGGAGGAACGCCGCGAGGCCCGCGAGGACGGTGTGGTCATCAACCCCGGCTGGGGCCCGAAAGAGGTGCTGGGCACCGACAAGGTTACGGGCATCATCTTCAAGAAATGTACCAGCGTCTATGACGAACAACATAAGTTCAACCCGCAATACGATGAGGACGAGACCCTAACATTGGACGCCGACTTGGTCATCTTCGCCATCGGACAGACGGTTATTCTCAACGACTTGCTGAAAGACACCAAGGTGGAGTTCTTCAGAGGGGTCTATCCCGTGGCCGACAAACTGACCTACCAGACCGCCGAGGAGGACATCTTCGTGGGCGGCGACTGCTACTCCGGTCCGAAGTTCGCCATCGACGCCATTGCTGCCGGCAAGGAGGCTGCCGAGTCGCTGCACCGCTTCGTGCAGCACGGCCATCTGACCATCGGGCGCAACCGCCGCGACTTCATCGAGCTCGACAAGGACGACATCCGCGTGGAGAACTACGACAACTCCTCCCGCCAAGTGGAGGGTGTGGCCGAGCAGGCGGACAAGTTCCGCGAGTACCACCAGACACTCACCGAGGAGCAGGTGCGCATCGAGACATCACGCTGCCTGAGCTGCGGTGCGTCGGTGGTTGACGAGAACCGCTGCATCGGCTGCGGCATCTGCACCACCAAGTGCGCCTTCGACGCCATCCACCTCTTCCGCGAGCACCCCGACGCCAGCATCATGCGCACCTCCGAGGACAAGTTCGGCGGTATCCTACCCTACATGCTCAAACGCGCCGCGAAGATTGTCTTCAAGAAGTGACCGGGGGAACGGCTAAAAGGCGATGAAACCGATACCGAGCTTCAGCCCGAACCAGTAGGCACCGAGGATGCGGGAACGGGCGTAGTTGTCATAGTGCAGGTCGGGGATCTCGTAATAGTAGGCCGCCCTGTCTTTCATCTTTGCAAAGGCCACCTTATAGCCGCCGAACGTGGTGCCGACACTTGCGCCCAACGTGAGCTTGAGACGGTTCAGCACGACGAGGTCGTAGCCATACTCGAACTTCACGCCGAAAAGGGACCCCTTGTTCTCGATGATTTCCTCGTAGGGCTCTGTTGTCCCGTTGACGATGCCCATCATCAAACCTTCGGTATCCATCTTGAAGCGATAGAAGAAGCCGTCGAACTGGAATTTGAGGTAGTGGCCGAGCGGCGCGAAACGGTCGCCAAGGTATTGTTTGTAGTAGGCGTTGAATCCGTGCGCAATGACATTGCCGCGGAGCTCGGCTTCTACCCAATCGGTGGACCCATAATATTGATGCCCTATCCGAAGGCGGTTGTCCTTGCCTTTGAAGGGCGAGTTGTAGTAGTTGTACCCTACCCCGACAGTTCCCTTCTCCCACACCATCAGCTCTATGTTGGGCGACAGGAAGTAGTTGAGGCCGAGGTAGCGTTGCGCCGCCTCGCCGATGTCCAAGCCCGAGCTCACGGGGTTGGGGTTAAGCCAGGCGGGCGAGACATAACCCTCCATGTTCAGGATGATGTGGTTGCCCATGTAGTTGTACATCTGGGCATTTGCCGTCGCTATGCCGGCTACAATTATGAGTGCCAATATTGTCTTTTTCATGTCTGTTCCGTTTTTTTGTCAGATTATCGTCTCACGTATTGTTCCAATTTCCGATAGACGTACCCGTTCACATAGGCTTTGCCCATGACCTCGGACTGGCTGTAATGGCCGGAGGCTTCGGTCTGGCCGGTGGAGATGTCGGTTACCCGGAAGAAGACATCGATGTCGCGCTGGCGAAGGCAGAGCACACCGACCACCACGGGCAACGTGTAGGGGAACATAGGGACAAGCCAGGGCAGGGAAAGCTTGTTGCCGAAGAAGCCTCTGCCCGGGGCGTCCGTCACGTTGACATAGCAGAGCTTGCGGCAACCGAGGGAGGCCGCGACGTCGTCCAGATACTCGGCGGTATGGTAACGCATGTTCAGGGCGTTGGCACGGATGAAGTCCTCGTTCCAGCTGCACATCTTCGCGAAATCGTTGTACCGCTCCGTTTCCGGCTTGGCAAAGTCCATCGTGAAAGTGACCGGCGTCACCTTGTTGCGCTTGACGGCACGACACATGATCTTCTGCAATTGCAGGGCGTTTCGCCGGTCCTTCGCCTCGCTCTTGATATGCCCCCGGTCGTCAAGGGTGTGATATACCGGGGTGAGGACGAGAATTGACCGGTCGGTGCCGAGGTGACCGTCGGCGACCGCTTCCAGCACCTCCTGCATCTCGGCGTTCACCACCGCGTCGTTCATGAGTGAGCGGAACAGGGAGTCCCGGTGGATGTCCACCAACATGTAGTTGACCGTCTTGAATTTGGGATCGGGCAGCACTTTGAAATTGTAACTCTGCTGCTTGATGCGGTCGTACTTGGACTGGTATTGGGTGGTGTCCTCGCCCGATTGCGCGACCTCGCCCATGGTGGTGCCCTGCGGGAAGTCGCAGAAGTCCGTGTAGCGCATCTTCTGCTTCACGAAGATGTCGGACACGATGTCGGCCACCACGCCGCGAAGGTACTCGTCCTCCGGATGACGCTGCGACGCGACCCACACCTTCCGCAATGCCATGACAGCGTACTCGTTACGGTTCATCTTGCTCAGAAAATAGTTGACCTGCTGCCGCTCGCCCTCCACCTCACGGTACGGCTCGAGGAATGAGCTCGTCTGCCCGTAGATCTTGTGCTTGGCCGCGCCATACCAGGCCGTCGCCATTGCACGGTCGAGGAAAGCGTTGTCCGGGAAAGTCTGCTGCAACACGTATATGTTGTATATGGCCCTGTCATACTGGTGCCGGATCAGCAAATGCTCAATGCAGGCGAAGCGGGCAACATCGCGCAGACGGTAGAACTGCTCCTCGGGCTGAACGAAAACCTTGCGCCCGTCGTTGGGGATTTTGTTCGCCAGCCCCTTGGCTATGGTGCGCCGTTTCTCGATATTGGGATGGGTAAGCAGCGTGTCGATCATGTTGGAACGGTCGGGGATGTTGGCGACCGTCTTCAGGAAGTAGTTGTCGGGGAAATGGTAGAAGTCGGTCTCCACCTCGCCGCGCTGGAACGGTATCTCGTCGAAGGGCAGGTCGGAGTAGAGCAGGACATCAAAGATGCCGTCGATGACAGCGTAGCTGTAGGGGGAGTCCTTGAAGAAGGTGGTCAACCCCACGCGGTCGGCGTCGAACTCCTGCTCGCGCGAGTGCTGGTGGTAGCGAAGATACCGGCTCACGACATCACTGCGGCCTTTTGTCTTGGTGTTGTCCATGCCGTGCTTCTCACTGTAGTGTGCGATCTCGTGCGCCAGCACGAAGGCCAGCTCCGCCTCGTTGGTCACCTGCGCCAGCATCCCCGTGGTCACCAGGATGGTGCCGTTCGGCAGCGAATAGGCGTTCACGATGTTGCTCTGCAGGACATAGACGTGGACTTCCTGCTGCAGCTGCGGGTGGTTGACCAACAGCTTCTCCTTGATGTTGTCGAGATACTGGTTCATCTCGGTGCCGTAGAGGATCCGGCCCTGCTGGAGCATCGAGACGAGAAGCGGGCTGTATTCCTTGGCCGACTTCGGCGTGTTGGCGGCCCGCTTCAGGTCGGCGGGGAAGCTGCCCTGCGACTCTATCGGCGCGTAGTTGTTGACGGAAAGCTGCGGCTGGGCGAAAGCGGTCAGTGCGAAAAGGGATACGATTATGAGCGTTATTCTCTTCATTGCAGTATTGGTTTTGCGGTGCAAAAATATATTTTTTTGGGTTACGGGGGTTAACGCGATTGTCAGGACTCGAAATGATTAGAATGTGTGTTTCAGCTTCGCGATTCGGTTCGAGACTTTATCCGAACGGCATAATATGAGGCCATCCGGGGTGATGAACAACGGTTCGATCATATAGCATTTGTGTTCTTGGTAATTCATCAGCATCTCCGGGCGGGAAATATCGTGTTTGCTGTTGATGGTGCAATGCGCGGCACAAACATCATCGTAGTTGAGACCAACACCGAAAACCCTTCCGGTGATGAAGGTGTGCTTGTCCGTTTCGCCGTTGTAGTTTTGGCAATTGTCATGGAAAAAAAGGTGTACCTTGTCTTGATACATCATCGCAAAGTACGAAAACATTCTTGAACGGAGACCCGTTGGAGACGAGGAACGGCCAACAATACATTGGTTCTTGTTGATTGTCCTGAAGCCGTTGAACTCACCGGTTTTGTCGGCGAAGTGCACGAGTATGGGGCCGCCGACGGTTTGCAGCTCTATTCCCCGGTATAGAGTCTGCATCTCACCCAACAGCACCAGACTGCTGTCGGAAAACTCGAGAAAATCTATTGTATAGGCATTGAAATCCTCCGCCGATTGCTTTGTGGCCGAGTGTCGGTAGGAGTAGTAGGAAGCGGGGAACTCCTGAAGATTGAGAAGAATGCGGCTCAGGGATGGATGGGAGGTGGCAATGTAACAGCCCGTCTCTTTCTTGCCGGGCGCCGTGGCGTAATAGCCGCCTAAAGCTATACGGTTGCTCTTGGTGACCAGCAACTTTCCGCCGGAAATATGCCCGAATTCCACGGATTCCTCCACGGTGTTCTGTTCGCCGTATTGACCGCATTGGTAGAAGTGAAGCGTTTCGTTCTCGTAAATTTCCTTGTCGCCTTCCTCTTTTTGGTTAAATGAAATGAGAGCGGTGTAAATGTCGGCGTTGTCGTCAATAGCTATGTCCAAAAGTTTGAGGGTTTTGTTCTCGAAGTCAAAATCAATGGGGTGCTCCCACTTCAGACCGTTTTCATCGAACGAGAGCATGTGGGCACTTTGCAAATTGGACGTGTTGAACTGCATCTGGAAGATGACGACACCCGCCTTGCGTTTGTCAGGGGAAGTGACACCGACGGATTCGAACGTTATGCGTTTGTCAATGGGCACTGTGTATTTCCTGACAATGAGGTCGGAGAGCTGTTCTTGCGCGAAAGCTGTGGTCGCGAATAGAACGCCTAATAGCAGAATCGTTTTTCTCATTTCATTAAATTACGTGAACTATTTTCGATCTTAACTGTTGACAAACAAACAAGTTATTGTTAATGAACACATTAGCAATAAATTGTTGTTATTGTTGTGCTTTTCACCTGGCTTTGCGATTGCTTACTTCTAAAAACGACAATTGGCAAAAACTATTGCAACAAAAAGTTTGCAAATATACAAAACAAAAGGAGCAAAATCAAGAGTTTCGGTGGATTTTTTTTCAACATCTGTTAATTCCGTTTATCCAGGCTTGCCGAATTGGCTCACAAGTAGCTGGAAATCAACTTACCAAGCACAAAACATAAGTCCACTTGGAAAAGTGGTTTTCATTAAAAAACAATATTGGATTGTCAATGTGTTGCATCGCCCAAGCAAGCCTTCACCCTGCCTTCACCCTGCCTTCACCCTGCCTTCACCCTTACTATAGACATACTCTACCCTTACTCAAGAGTATATCTATAGTAAGCCTGTAAGCAATCTATAGGCTGTAGCGAACGCCGGGAAATCCTGGTTTTCCACCAGCCTTGCACGAGTCTTTGGACATTTACGTTGGACAGAGTTGTCAAATTACAACATTTCAATTCGTTACCGATTTTGAACATCCGAAAAAAAAGCGTACTTTTGCCGATTGAAAAAAACAATGATATTTGACAATGAACAGAGTGAGAATTTGGACATTAGTTGCCGTTTTAATTGTTTGTAATTCAGTGAATTGTGCATTCGCGCAGAAGAAAAAGGTCGATTATCCACATGCCGAGTGGTCGAAGGCATCCGTCATCTTGATGCACACCCCCGGGCAGGAGCTCTTCGACGGGGTGATTCATCCGTCGGCGGGGCTTTTCGAGGATTATTTCGATGTGGACAAGGCGGCGGCCGAGCACCGGAACTACATCAAGATGCTGCAGAAGAACGGCATAAAGGTCTATACCGTTCGGCAGATTTTAGAGGAGACGGGCATTGACAGCCTGCGCGCGCTGGCGGGCGAGCTGCTCCAGTACGACGTCTCCGCGCTGGACGACGACGCCACGGTGGAGGCAGACCGTTACAAGAAGGAGGTGATTGCCAAGATGAGCCGCGCCGACCTGATCCGCTGTATCCTGCTGCAGCCCACGGTGGTGCTCTACAAGACGGGGCTGAACACGGGCTACGAGGCCCAATACGTGCATAATCCCCTGATGAACCTCTACTTCACCCGCGACCAAAGCATCACCACCCCGCGCGGCCACGTCATTTGCTACATGAACTCCTTCCAGCGGGAGCCGGAGGCCGACATCATCACCCTGTGCTACGCGCATCTCGGGCTGAAACCGATTCTGCGCATCCAAGGCGAGGGACGGCTGGAAGGCGGAGACTACTTGCCCGCCGGCACCCTGTCGTTCATCGGCTGCGGCATGCGCACCAACGACGAGGGCATCCGGCAGATGATGGAGGCCGACGCTTTCGGCCACGATACCGTGGTGGTGGTCCGCGACCACAAGTTCTGGCAGATGCAGATGCACCTCGACACCTACTTCAACATCATTGATGAAGACCTGTGCACGCTGACTTCCAGCCGGTTGAATGCGCAGAAAGATGATCCGGAGTACGTCACGTGCGACGTATGGGTGCGTACACCCGGCACAAAGAAGTACACCCTCATGCAAAAGGGTCGCTCTTTCGTGGAATTCCTGCAGGATCGCTTTGAGATAATCCCCATAGACAGCGAGGATGAGATGCACTACGCCAACAATTTCCTCACCGTCGCGCCGCGCCACATCATGGCGGTGGGCGGCCAGTCCAAGACTCTGCAGCGCCGTTTTGCCGAAGCCGGCGTGAAGGTGGAGTGGATCCCGTTGGAGAGCCTCATCGACGGCTACGGCGCCGCACACTGCATGACGCAGGTGCTGAGACGACAGGCACGCTGGTAGTAACGAGAAAGTCTGGAATAGCGCCAGTCAATTCCTAATTCCTAATTCCTAATTCCTAATTTCCAACAGCAGCCCTTTCAGATAATCCCCTTCCGGATGGTAGATGCTGACCGGGTGGCAGGGGGCGTGCTGCAGGTGGCTGACCACACGGACTTCCTTGCCGGCGAGTGCGGCGGCGGAGAAGACCATCGTCTGGAAGTCGTCGCGGCTGACGGCCTGCGAGCATGAGAAGGTGAAGAGCAGCCCGCCGGGGCGGATTTTCTCCATCGTCTTGCGGTTGATGTTTCGGTAGCCCTTGAGGCCCTGCTCCTTCACACGGTGGTGCTTGGCGAAGGCGGGCGGGTCGAGGACGATGAGGTCGTAATGGTGGCCGGGCATCCGGTCGAGGTAGGCGAACACGTCCTCGCAGACGGCCGTGTGCCGCCCCGCGAAGTCGCCGCCCATCAATCGCACGTTCTCCTCCACGAGGTCAACGGCTTTCCGCGAAATATCGACGGAGTCCACGTGCTGCGCCCCGCCGCGCAGGGCATATAGCGAGAAGCCGCCGGAGTAGGAGAACATGTTGAGGACAGTGCGCCCCTTGGCCAATTCGCCCACCATGGCGCGGCTCTCGCGCTGGTCGAGGAAGAAGCCGGTCTTCTGCCCGTTGAGGATGTCGATTTTGAAGAGGATGCCGTGCTCGGAAGCGACGACCTCCTCGTCGGGCTGTCCGTAAATCCAGCTGTTTTCCGTTGCAATCTCCTCATCCTCAGCTGTCTCGATAGCGGTTTTGAGACAGATGGCTTTCGCGTCGGGCAGCAGCTCGGCGAGCAGTTCGGCGAGGGTTTCGCGCAGACGGTACATGCCCATCGAGTGCACCTGCATGACGAGGTGTCGGCCATAGACATCGACGATGAGGCCGGGCAGGCCGTCGCCCTCGCCGTTGACGAGGCGGTACATGTTGGTCTGCGGGTTCGGCAGCAGGATGCTGCGGCGGAACTCAATGGCATTCAGCAGCTTCTCGCGCCAGAAGTCGCGGTCGATGGCGCGCTGCACGAAGCTGAAGAGGCGCACGGCGATGGTGGTGGGCTGGTAGTGGCCGGTGGCGAGGTACTGGCGCTGTGCGTCATAGACCTCCACGATGTCGCCGTCGCGCAAGTCCTTGTCTTTGCGGGCGATGGCGCCGGAGAAGACCCACGGGTGCCGCCGTTGCAGGGATTTCTCCTTGCCGGGGCGCAGGATGATGCGGGGAAGGGTGTAGTTATTCATGCCGCAAAAGTACGATTTTTTCGGGTGAAGTCTGAGAGACGCAGGGCTTACGCATCAACTTTTTTATTTGGGCGAGCCAGCGCGGATTAGGAGACGACGCTTCTCTTGTGTTGACCGTTTGATTCGTGTCTGCGTCCTATTTGCACCCTATCAGAGCAGCAGCAGGCATACTATTTCTCCGATAGTTCTCCGTTACTTCTCCGATATTTCTTCGATGATTTATCGGAGAAATATCGAAGAAATATCGAAGAAATATCGAAGAAATATCGAACAAATGAGGACTCAATTCGCT
>CAMHNQ010000097.1 GCA_946186495.1 uncultured Bacteroidales bacterium | reverse complement strand
GTCTTGAGCAGCACCAGGTCAACGGAGTCGGGAGTGTGCACGTTGGTGACGGTGACCGTATATTCGTAGTCCCCTTCGAAAGCTAAGTAGGAAACCTCGGTCTCATACTCGGGAACCGTCTCCTCCTGCGCGATGTACTCGATCAGCTCCCCTTCATGGTATCTCGGCCATTTGCCGAAGGAACCGGTCCAGTGGTTGCCCTCGTTCAGGGTGACATCCGGGATGCTGAAATCTCCGGGTACAGGGAGTAGTCCGACGGTGATGCTTCCAGGACGGTAGCCGTCGTTGTTGTTGTTGTCATCCCAGACTTTCGTGACCTTGATCTCGACGTAGGGCGGTGTCACATACACGGTGTCGGACGGGCGTGTGACGATGCGCTCGTTTGCGTTCATGACGAAGTTTGCGGAGTTCGGAATCGCCGGCTCCTGGGTCTGTGTGTTGAGATAGGCGTCCAATGTGGCTTTCGTGGCATTGTCGTTCAGCTTGGCGCGGAAAGTGATCAGCACAGGTTTGCCCTGGTAGTCGTCGGTAAGGTAATCTGCAAAGTCGAAAGTCATCGTCCGTGTGGCGGTATTGTAGGTATAGACATTATTATTGTCAAGGACGACACTGTTGAGGGTGATGACGGGTTCTCCGATGGTGTCGAAGACGCTCTCGAGAATGTCGGTCACCACGAAGGCGGTCAGCCCGTCGGTCATAGGTATGGAGGTGCGGAGAGTGTAGGGGATGGTGTCGTTCCATAAGTTGTTGAGTCGCATGAAGTCGCTTCCATTTACCTGCTTGTCAAGGGTAGGCACCGGGGTGTTGGTGACGGTGAGCCCGTCGCTGGCGTTGCCGGTGATCTTGGTCAGGTAGTCCAGTCCGTCAGCGGTCTGCAGGGCGGTCTCCTTAATGGAATAGGAATGGGCGTTGAAGTAGATGTCGAACTTCGGCAGCGGGCCGAAGGAGCCGCTCCAAGTATTGCCGCTGAGGGTCATGCGGGTGTTGACGGTGACGCTCTGCCCCTTTGCGTTGGTGTAGGTCCAGGGGTTCGCCAGTGCGGCGCCGTTGTCGAACAGCTGGATGGTGACGGAGGCACCGGCGGGCGTGCCGTTGCCCCACACTTTGCGTACCGCGAGGGTGGTGTCGGTCTCCACATCCTTGACGGTGTTCGTGATGGTGTAGCCGTTCGAGGCGTTGCCCGTGACGGCCGCGTCATAGTGGGCGGGCACCGTCTGCTCCGTCACCGTGTAGGCGTAAGGCGAGACGGTGAAGTCCACCGGGTTGATGGTGGCGTAGGGCAGGTTGCGGAACGTGTCTTTCCAGTCGATGGCGGCGCTCAGGGTGAGGACGGAGTCGATGGTGTTGCCGTTCCGCTTCAGCTCGGCCGTGACGGCTGCCGTCCGGTGGCCGAAGAAGTCGTTGTAGTCGCTCCACACTTTCTGCACCGGCACTTTCGTGCGGCCGATGATGACATTGTGGAAGCGGGGGATGCCGTTGTGATGGCGGGCGGCGTCTTCGTCCGCGCTCAAGGCCTTGTTGCCGTTGGCGGTGGCATAGAAGTCGTCCAGCTGGATGTCGGAGGCTCCTTTTACGCTGATGATGGCGGTGTCGCCAGTGGCGCTTTCATACAACCACACCTTGATGGCGCGGTAGTGGACGGTGGCGTCATAGTAGTGTTCCAGGGTGTCGCCGGTGGCGCTCATGGTCTTGAGCAGGTGCAGGCCGTTGTTCTGGTTGGCGGCCGCAGCGGGGATCTTCTCGTAGATCTGGTATTCGAAGACGACCGTGTCCTTGAGTTCGGCATCGGTGTAGCCGGCGGCGTTCAGGGTCTGGTGGCCGATGGTGATGGGGAAAATGATGCTGTTGCCGTCGTTGCCGGCCTCGAAGGTGCGGCCCGTGCCGGAGCCGGACGTGCCGTCGGGCATCGGGGCCTTGGCGGCTTGGGTGCCGACCGGCTTGATGACGAAGGTGTAGGCGTTGTTCTCGAGCGTCTTGGTGGTGTTGTAGGAGGACAAGATCTTCTCGGCCATCATACGGTAAGTGGTCGCTTTGGCGTCGTAGCGGTTGAGGAAGGAGGCGGTGTCTACAGGCTGTGTGCTGCCCTCGGGCGTGCAGGTCACCGTGGCCGACATGGCCTCTTCGCCGGCCTCCACGCGGATAGTCACTGTGTAGCGCTCCGGACCATAGGTGATGCCCCTCGGGCGCTCAAGGCCCGACTGCAGGGCCGTGGCCTCGTAGAGGGTGTAGTGGAAGGTGGTGTCGCTCTTGCCGTCCAAGTCTCTGATGCGGAACGTGATGGGCTTGAAATGGGCCAGACGCGCGGTGTCGGCGACATTGACGCTGTCTTTGTTGACGATCAGCGGGCAATAGACGTATGCGTTGTCCTCGATGTTTTCGCTTAAGCTGCCGTCGGGCATCGGCTGGGTGGCGTACTGCGGGTCGAGGCGGATCTCATACTGGTCGTTGGACTGCCATTCGCGGCCGGTAAGCTTCTTGAGCACAGGCACGATGGCGACCGTTACGGGGTCGTTGGCGATGTTGCGCACGGTGTCGTTCGGTGAGAGCGGCATGCCGGTCGGGTTAGCATGGTAGCCGTTCGGTACGGAGGTTTCCGCGAAGGCGTAATAGATGGTGTCGCCGTTAAGGTAGGCCGGCACGGAGAGGGTCACGCTGTTGGTGTCGGACGTGGTGAAGAAGGTGTCTTTCACGGCTGTCCAGGCAGCGGTCACGTTGGCGGGGTTGAACTCCGTGTCTGCGAACTGCGTGCGGTAGAAAGTCACGGGTGTCTGCTTGCGGCTCCGTGCGTCTTGGTCGGCCCACACCTTGGTGGCGGTGATTTCGATCATCTTGGGCTCGTGGGTGTTGGTGACGGTGAAGCCGTTCTCCATGTTGCCGGAGTATGCAGTGGTGTACTCTGCTACGGCGTCTTCCACCACGCTGTATTGGATGGAGTCGCCGTTGGCGAAGACGTAGAGGTTCTCGAAGGTGTGCCGCCATGCATTGCCCTCGTTCAGCACGGTGACGCTGTCGGTGGCCTCATTGTTGGCATAGAGGGTGACCCTCACGGAGTTAGGCCGCTTGCCGTCCTGGTTGAAGGCGTCGTCCCATATTTTGTGGACGTAGATGCTCCGCTTCTCGGGGTCGTAGTGGTTGGTGATGGTGTCCTTGGTGGCCGACACGGTGACGGTGTATTTGCCTTTCGGCTCCACGGGCATCACCTCCGTGACGGCGTAGAGGATGGTGTCGCCGCCATGGAAGGCGGGCACCTTCTCGAAGACGGCCGTCTGCATGTTGCCGGACAGGGTCTTGTTGCCGAAGAGCTGCAGGGTGTCCCTCACCACGGTGTCGGTGCCGTTGGTCACGCCCGCGAGGGCGAAGGTCACGGTGTCGGGGCGGAAGCCGGCGATGTTGTTGCTGTCGGCCCATACCTTGGTGGCCGAGATGTCGATGGAGTCGGGCTTGTGGGAGTTGGTGACGGTGTACTCGCGTTTCCATTTCCCGTTGTTTTCTTCAGGTCCCGCTATGCCGATGGCGAATTCAGGATAGCTGACGGTGTAGCCTGCCGGGACGTTCGTTTCGCGAGCCGTGTACGCTATGGTCATGCCGTTTTCATCGAAATTGTTCATGTCGCGGAAGGTGGTCTGCCAGTGGTTGCTCTCCTGTAACAAAGCCGACAGGGATTCCTCGCCGTTTTTAAGTAAGGTGACCTGGATTTGTTCAGGCCGTTTGCCGTCCTGGTCGTTGCTGTCGTCCCACACCTTGCGGACCACTATGTCAACTTTCGGGGCGTGGGAGTTGGTGATGACGAAAGTGTCCGGCATCGAGTTTTCGCTGAGGGGGTTGCCCGGCTCGAAACCGACGCTGGCAGTGTAGCCCTCCGGCACCACGCATTCCGTTACGCTGTATGGGATGGAGTCGCCGTTGGCGAAGACGTCCAGATTAACGAAAGTGTGATTCCAGCCGTTGGCCTCATTCAGGGTGGCAAAATTGATGGAGTCGCCGTTGGCTGTCAGCCTGACAGTGACAGAGGCGGGGCGCAGCCCGGTCACGTTGTGGAAGTCGTCCCACACCTTGCGGACGGCGATGTCGCGCTTCGCTGGGGCGTGGGAGTTGTTGACGGTGAAGGAGTCCACGCCGTTCACCAGCCCGGAACTGACAATCTGGGTGGTGTATTCGCTGACAGCAGCTTCAGTCACCGTGTAGCGGATGGAGTCGCCGTCCTTGAAGACGGGGAGCTTGCCCCATTGGTGCTTCCATTGGTTGTCGTTGCTAAGAGTCACAGCTTCGCCTACAGCGGTTTCGTCGGCTTTCAGGGTCACGCTGACGGAGTTCGGCCGCTTGCCGTCCTGGTTGTTGCTGTCGGCCCAGACCTTGGCGACTTTCACGTACATGGAGTCTGGGGCGTGGGTGTTGGTGACGGTGGCCACGATGGGACAGTTGTTGGCAGGACCGGCACCCGGGTCTGTCATGGATTTGGGTGAAGATGATAAGGAGCTAAGATCTGGGTCCGGATCCGGTTCCGGTCCCTGATCCGGTTCCGGATCTGGATCATCGTTGTTAGTGCAGGGCAGCACTATGTAGGATGCGGCATATCCGTCAGGTACCTCTTTTTCCTCTACGGAGTAGGTGATTTCCCCGAGGACGTTAAACTTGTTTACGGACAAGACGGCTTGCTGTGCGGGTGCCGAGATATCGGAGAAGGTGACTTGGTCGATGCTGTCGCCGTCGGCTTTCACGATGATGGTGACGGGCTTGCGCTTGCCGTCTTGGTTGTCGGCATCATCCCACACTTTTTGGATGATGAGTTCGGTTTTCGGAGTCCACACTGCGTAGAGGACATTGTCGGCTTTCTCCAAGGCGACAGTTTCGTTTTTGAAGAAAAAGTTGCGACTATCACTGCCTGTGTTGCCGTTCAAACTTTTCGGTAGCTCGGTGTCGGACCAGCCGACAAATTCGTAGCCATTGATGGACCAGCCGAGGCTTGCGGCGTCTTCCTTGATAAGGAAGTCATCGTTTACAATCTTGTCGGCGAAAGTTGTGTCGGCATCTTGTACCGTTCCGGTGTGAATGTCTTTGGCCGATGACTTTCCGTCAGGGTAGTTGGAGTGGTAGGTGATGTTCGTGGTTGTTCTCTCCACAGGTTCATACATGGCAAAGAGGTGAATGACAGAATCTTTGCGAGTATCAGCGTTATCGTTGGTTTCGTTGATGTCGAACAGGCCTTGGGTGAGGGTGATGGGGCCGTTGCCGATGCGCCAGCCTGCGAAGACGGTGTCTGTGGTGTTGTTAGGAATGGCCATGCCGAGAGTGGCGGCTTTCACACCGGGCAGGTAGCGGCACGGGTCGTCAGTGATGGCGAAAGTGCCGCGGTCGCCGGCATGATAGACCACTCTGTAGGTGGAGTCCTCATACCAGAGTGCATGGAAAAGGGTATCGTGTAGAATCAGCCCTTTCTCGTTGAAAGCGATGCCGTTGCGATCCATCCAACGGACGAAAGAGTGACGGTGTTTCGGGATTCTGCTGTTGTTGATGTCGTTCAGTGCGGTTGTAGGGAAAGGTTCGCCGCAGGCCACAGTTACCGTGGTGTCGTCTTGCTGGATGTTTTCGAAGTCGAAGGTCACCTTGCAGGAATCGGGAACCCATTTTGCATAGTAGGTCAGGGTGTCATAAGGCATGATGAGCGGATAGGAGGCAGGGGTCTCGAATGCAGAGTCGGCATACCAGCCCTCGAAACGGAGGGTGAGGTTGCCACAGTCCTTGGTGAGCTTGCGTCCGCCGTCCTTGACTGTGATTCCTTCGGCGCCTTTGATCTTGTTGAAGGCCACCACGTGCAGGCTGTCAGGATATTCTGCCAAATCCGGGACGTTTTCCTCACTCAGGTTGAGGTATTGCTCGTAGTAGAGGTTTGTGTCCAACACGGTCACCCCACCATCAATGAACCGCACCGGGTACTGGTTGCGGATGTGGTAGAACTTGACGGGAGGGCTTATTTTTTCATCGCCGCTTACCAGTAGATTTGGCGCCCAATTATAAGAATGGTCGTTGTAAGGCCAGGCATTGCCAGATTTCCATTCAAAATCTTTTGAGAAATATTTCCACAACTGGGGCTCGGAGGCATCAACTGATACACTTTCTTCTGGATAAAGTCTGAGTGGTGGATTCCCATTTTTGTAGTTTTCAACGTGAATAATGGTGAATCCTTTTTCTGGAACATTCAGCCATGCTGTTTCGCCGTACCAGTAGTTGCCCCATACCAGTTTGTCGTAGCGGTCCAAGAAATTGTAAGACTTGCCATTTAAGCTTTTTTGGAATTGCTGATTGTTGATCTTTGTGAGTTCACAATAAAGATGAGACATTTCGCCTTGAATATTCCCAGGGAGCGGCTCATAATAATGGGTGTAACTATGCAAGAATTGACTTTTAGCCCACTGAGAAGCCGTAGGATCGTCAATTCTGCGCAACACCATCTGCACCTCTGAACCGTGCGGATAGACTGGGGTCCCGTCGTCATTTTTAAGGTAATTCCCGTCGAAAAGCACTTGGTTGTCAACGGTCGGGTTGATTTCGACCATGCTGTTTCTCGGTGTCAAGTTAATGGGGTCAAGCTCGTCAGTCTCTTTCCAAGTGGCGTACCAGGCCCAGTCCTTGTCATCGATGAAATAGGTGACCTTATTCTTGGTGGTCTCGGGTTGGTCGGTTGGGGATATGCGTTTGCTGTTCAATCCGTTTATGGCCCGGTAGAGGTTTTCGCCGTGCTTGACTGACATAGCCGTGTTGAATAAATCGGTGTAGCGGTAGGTCGCACCATCCAGCAGACTGTCCGAGTTTTCTGCGTGCTGTGG
This sequence comes from uncultured Bacteroidales bacterium, assembly GCA_946186495.1. GTDB lineage: Bacteria > Bacteroidota > Bacteroidia > Bacteroidales > WCHB1-69 > F23-D06. The sequence continues at coordinate 2,537 of CAMHNQ010000097.1, read as the reverse complement.
GTTGATGTGGTATTCACCGATTTTTCGTCCATAGCGGTTGTTACGCGTTCTTTTATAGTCTGCCATCGAGGTGTTATCATCGTTACGTGAATTGTTGGTCACCGCAGATTCATAGATGATATTGCCGTCTTCATCCTTTTCGCGGCTGTCCCCGAATCGGAACAGGAAGCGGTAGGTGTCACGGCTGTAAAAAACATTCACCACCGTTGAACCGTCGGCATGAACGGAGAGGTCGCCCGAGAATTTGCCTGGTTGGGTGGATTTACTTATTTTGTTGTTCGTGGTGTCCACGGCCGTCCAACCTATGCTGTTTGAAGTGTCGGGACCTATGGAGAAAGCCGCCCGGTTGTCAATATAGGCAAAGGCATCGAAATAGCTGTACGTTTTGAGAGTGTCGTCAGTGTTGAAACATTTATAGTCATATTTAAGATTCCTGATGGTGTCCTTGTCTCCGTTTTCGCTCACATAAAAATCAACATAATTGTGTTGATCCTCATTGTAAACCCAAATTACGGTATCAGTCGGTAGGTACTCTTTATCAATATAGATATAACCGTTTGGACTAATTAGTTCACATTCAACAGAATCTCCGTTCTCGTCCAGATAGTAATAGTAATCGCGCCATTCCTTTTCCATTTCATATATGGTGTCCCCTTGGTCGTTTATGTAGAAAAGGTAGCTGTTGTAATCCAAGCCTATCCACTCGCCATGTTCGTCGTAGATGGCATAAGGTGCGTGGTAATCGAACTGTTCTTGGAACTTCGAGATGGAATTGAACCAGGTAGGCAAGGCGGTTCCGTTGAGGTGGAAGCCGTCGTATTTGTCTTTCGGCAGGATGGTGTTCAGCAAGCTGTCAAAGGGTACTTCCTGGCCTACGTTGCCGGTCAGGTATAGGGAGTCGAACAGGGTGTACTCCTCATCATCGGCATTCTCTTGCCAGATGCGGAGCTTGTAACGGTTCTGCTTGGGCTCCCACTTGGCGTAAAGGGTCGTGTCTTTTGTCACCTTGCCGGCGAAGGCGAAGGTGTCGGTTCCGCAGGTTTGAGTGGCCAAGTCGTAGGAGGTGTGCCACCCTTTAAAAGTATAGCCTGCACGGGTAGGAGGTGTAGGCCGCGCCGCAGTCGTGTCTTTGGCGATGTGCTGCGCTTTTACGGCAGTGCCGCCCAACGACTCGAAATAGACATAGACACCGTCCACGAAACTCGGAACCAGGTCGATGTCGGCGGATTCCACCACCACAGTGTCGTCCGACACCAGAGTTGTGTCGGTCAGCATGTCGCCCCACACATCGAACACCTTGGAGACGCTGTCCATTAGGGTCACGTCGTCGGTGCCCACCTTGTCGCCGTTGATGCCGAGCTTGACCTCATGGATGACGGTGGCCGAGCTGTCGGTGTAGAACACCACTTTGTAGAGGGTGTCGTAGCGCGCCTCCACGAGGAAGGTGTCATTCTTGGTCTGCGTCTCGGGGATGCTCACGGGCCCGAATGTCAGGGCGGATGTGGAGTCTTGGATGTACCAGCCTTTGAAGACGACTTTTGTGTATCCGGCGGGAGTGGCGGGTTCCATCAGTTCATCGCCGTTCTTCACGATTTGTGTATTGATTAGCGTGTTGTTGAGGTAGAAGCGGTATATCTGTCGGGCGCTTTTCTTCACTTTGGTGTCTTGGTAGGTCTTGCCCACAATGCCATAGACAGTGAAGTGGTCTGTGGAGAAAGCGCTCATGCCGGCGTTGGCCGCACCTACTACTTCCGCGATGCCATTGTTGCTGACTGTCACGGCTTCGTGGTCGTCGCCCCCGACGATGCGCTTGGCCATCAGACGCACTTCCACATGCCCGTTCGGCTGCACTTCGCGGCCGTTGCACCAAAAGGCGATATCAGCGGCCACGGCGTCGACCACGCTGGTTTCGTCGTCGCACTGCCGCTGAGCGGCATCCATGGCCTCTTGGGCGGCGACCGGATTCACCCGCATCTCGGTGCCGGCGGGGAATACGCCCTCAGTCGCATTCGCCGTTACCAACACTTCGTCGGTCTCCCCTTGGAAAAATGCGGCGGGAAAGTTCGCTGTATCAATAATGTCAGCTTGCATGCTAAATGGTTGCTGCATTGACGTCTCAACCGGGGAAGCGTCTCCGATTGGCGTGCGCGAGGATCCCTCCACCAACCGCGTAGCCGCCTCTGCGGCCGGTCGTGCGGCAGTGCCGCCGGCCTCGGAAACGGCTTGTGGGCATCTGTTCGTGGTCTCAAGGACGAAGTTTGCGTTTTTTCCGGCAGCGTCTGTCGCCGGACACTGACGCGCTCCGTTTGCCCCAAACGGCCTCAACTGGTTGAACCCTAACAATGCCAGAATGGTGGCGCACAGGAAAATGTAGATCTTTTTTGTCATAATTTTTTTTATGTTTTTTATTGTTAATCTGCTTTGAATCAATAATATATATCGTTGTTTTACTCTATATGCATGAAATTCGCAAAAATAGGAAAAAAACAAATTCCATGGTTTGACAAAAAGGAAAAAAATTACCCTGACACCCCCTG
>CAMHNQ010000096.1 GCA_946186495.1 uncultured Bacteroidales bacterium | reverse complement strand
GAACATTCTTCACGCACTTATTTTTCCTCTTTTTCTAACATGCGAAACTTGAATATTATTCTGTATCCGAAGGCATTAAAAAGAGGCCATCGCGTTTCAGGGCGGACTGTACCATGCGGATTTCCCAGAACTCGAAGTCATCGCCCAGCACCTCCCTGGCGGCGCCTAAGGCGGGGGCGCGCGTGTCTCGGAAATATTCCTCGATGGTGTCGCACTTCTCCTTTCCGACAAACCGGGAAGGTTCGTAGTCGCCATTTTCCACAAAGCGGGAAAGATGCCCATAAATCGTTGATTCGGCCAACTTGCGTTTTTCGGCTATTTCGCTGACCGACATACCCTTGTCGATCATCTCTTTGGTAATGAGAAAGGTCTCCCCCTTGGGCCGCTTCACAGTTTTGGGAGTCAGCTCAATTTCCAGGGTTCCGGCCAAGGGTTCCATGCCGGTGAACAGCCTCACGATATTGACAATCTCCATGCCAAAGGCCTTGACACGTTTGGGGCCGATTCCCTCTATCTCCTTGAGCTGCTGGATAGAGATGGGTTTCTCCTTGGCAATGGCCTTGAGGGTCTTTGCGGGAATAATTGAATAGAGTTCCTCGACACCCTCGTCCTCGGCCTTGTCGGCTCGCCAGGCGTTCAGCACCTCGTACAACGAGTTCTTTCCCATGGTGCCGTCTTTGATGGCGAATGCGGGTTTGCTGGATTTTTCCGCTTCCAACATCCTGACAGCTTTCGTCTTGTAATACAAATCGACAGAAAATGCCTTCCCGCACGCCAACAAGCAGGCTTTTTTCACCTCAGCCAATTCGCGCAGGAGGTTCAGGTTCTCCGTCAGCTGTTCGTTGAGGGTTTTGTTGTCGGTTTTGAAGGGCAGCTTGAACAGGCGGTCGGAGAGGTTCGTCAGCTGGTCGAGGAAATATTCGGCCCCCTTCCGCATGCGCTCCTGCAGCAAGGGATTGTCCTCATAAATGGCGTTTTGATGCAGTTGGCAGACCTGATTGCCAAACTTCTTGGACACCAGACACAATGCCTTTTGGATTTCGTCACGGAGAAAGATGAGTTCCTGCACCATAGGGCTTTCGAACAAGGAGAGGTTATCCGTAACCCCTTTTGCAATTTTCCCGACGATTCCGTATATATCCTGGAAATCAAACAGTTCCAAGATAGTTTCCAGCTCATAGCTCTGGCGCAAGTCCTCCACTTTCTCTTTGGAGGGTTCCCTTTCGGGCATCTGTCCGACGAAATAGTCCACCATGCCGTCGCTGACGATGTTTTCCGGCAGGAGCCTGGTTTTCAGGACCAGCCCCTGCAAAGAGGTGCATCTGCTTAGGGCGACGTAAACCTGCCCGTGCGCGAAAGCTTGCTGTGCATCGACGACGAGCTTGTCGAAGGTGAGTCCCTGGCTTTTGTGGATGGTCACCGCCCATGCGAGACGAAGCGGTATTTGCGAGAAAGTGCCGATCACCTGTTCCTCTATGCTCTGTGTCTTTTCATTGAGGGTATATTCCGTATTTGTCCATGTCATGCGGCCGACATTGATCCGGTCTTCGCCGCAGGTCACCTCCACAGTCTCCTCTTTTTCATCGTAGCCGGTCAGCATGCCGATTTTGCCGTTATAGAAAGCTTTTCCGGGATTAGGGTCGTTCTTGACGAACATCACCTGGGCGCCGAGCTTCAATTCCAACAGTTCCTTTGTGGGATAGGTGTTTTGGGGGAAGATGCCGGAGACCTCAGCCTCGAATCGGAGTCGGTCGCCGGCGAGGGCGTTCAGCCGGGACTCGTTGATGTCGTCAGCCTGGTAGTTGTGGGTAGTCAGAGTGATATATCCGTCAGTGGGTTTGAAAGCAGGAAGGTAGCGTTCATTGAGAAGACGGAGGCATTCCGCGTCGATCCGGTTGTCGCGCACCTTGTTGAGCAGGGAGATGAAATCCTGGTCGTGCTGCCGGTAGATGTGGTCGAGTTCGACGCAGAGGTAGTCGGTTTTCTGCAGGACATGGCTGCCGAAGAAATAGACGGTCTTGTAGTAGGGGGCCAGGGTTTCCCATTCTTCGGGTTTGGCGACGGGGGCGAGCTGGTGCACGTCCCCGATCATGAGGAGCTGGACGCCGCCGAACGGTTTCTGGGAGCGGCGGGCGCGGCGCAGGACAGCGTCCACGGCATCGAGCACGTCGGCTCGCACCATGCTGACTTCGTCAATGACGAGCAGGTCGAGGGTGCGCAGGATATTCAGCTTGGCTCGCCTCAGCTTGTGGAACTGGAAAGAGGGAGGAAGGCCGTTCTGCCGGGCGGTTTCGGGGAGCAGGGGGCCGAAGGGGAGCTGGAAAAACGAGTGGATGGTCTGCCCGCCCGCGTTGATGGCCGCCACGCCCGTGGGAGCCACCACGACCATGCGTTTGAATGTCTTGGAGGGCAGACTTTTCAGGAATGTCGTCTTCCCGGTACCCGCCTTTCCGGTGAGGAAGATGTGGGCATCGGTGTGGAGAACAAGTTCTTCGACAAATTCAAGTTTCTGGTTCACAAACTCTTGTCCTTGTTTCATTGTTTGTTCACTGGTCGTCATGGGTTAATTTTTTGTTTAAATGTTTCATGCCGCGAAGATACGATTTTTTTCAAAAAAAATGCTATCTTTGCCGCCGATTTTTTTCAACTTCAAACATTAATAATAATATTGTATGGCAACAACCGCAGATTTTAAGAACGGCCTTTGCATCGTTCACAATAATGAACTTTGGAGCATTGTGGAATTCCTGCACGTGAAACCCGGCAAGGGTAACACTTTTGTCCGCACCAAACTGAAGAACCTCAAGACTGGCAGAGTCCAGGAATTCAGATTCGACGCCGGCATCAAGATCGAACTGGCCCGCGTGGAACGCCGTCCTTACCAATTCCTGTACAAAGAAGGCGACAACACCTACATCTTCATGCATACCGAGACCTACGAGCAACTGCCCATCGAGAAGGAGCTCATCAACAACCCCGACCTGCTCAAGGAGGGCCAGGATGTGGAAATCATGTACCACACCGACACGGACACCCCGCTCACTTGCGAGCTTCCGCCGTTCGTGGATCTGGAGGTCATCGAGTCTGACCCCGGCGTGAAAGGCGACACCGCCACCAACTCCCTCAAACGCGCTGTCGTGGAGACCGGGGCCGATGTCTATGTGCCCCTCTTCATCAATGTGGGTGAGAAAATCCGCGTCGACACCCGCACCAACAAATATTCCGAACGCGTCAAAGAGTAAGCGCCACCCGCATGATTCTGCGTCAGCCGCTTAGTATAAACGAACTTATTCAACTGATTGGACATCCCGTCACCGTCAAGGGGGACACCTCCGTGAGGGTGACGGGGGTTAATGAGTTGCACTCTGTTCGATCCGGAGACCTCACTTTCGTTGACAGCGAGCGCTATCACAACCGTATCCTGCAAAGCGACGCGTCCGTTGTCCTGATCAACGACGCGTCGGTGGATTGTCCCGAAGGCAAGGCTCTGCTGGTCACCGACGATCCCCTTTCGGACTACCTCGCAGTGGTCCGGCATTTCGTGCATTTTACCCCGCAGGACATGCCCATCCACCCGAGCGCCGTCATCGGCGAGGGCACCGTCATCCAGCCGCTGGTCTTCATCGGCGAGAACGTCCGCATCGGAAAGAACTGCACCATCCACTCCAACGTCAGCATCTATGCCGACACCGTCATCGGCGACAATGTGGTCATTCATTCCAACAGCACCATCGGTGCCGACGCCTGCTACTTCCAGAAGCGCGGCGACGGCTGGCTGAAGTTCACCTCCTGCGGCGACACCTACATCGGCAACAACGTGGAAATCGGCTGCAACTGCTGCATCGACCGCGGTGTGTCGGGCACCACCTACATCGGGGACGGATGCATCTTCGACAACCTCGTGCAGGTCGGCCACGACACCCACATCGGGAATCGCACGCTCCTCGGCTCGCAATGCGGCATCGCCGGCTGCACCTATATCGACGACGACTGCAAGATATGGGCCAAGGCTGCCGTCAACAAGGACCTCTACATCGCCAAGGGCACCGTCCTGCTGGCCTGCTCCGCCATCGACAAGGACGTGAAGGAGGAGGGGAAGACCCTCTTCGGAATGCCCGCCGGAGACGCCACCGCCAAGTGGCGGGAAATGGCCCTCATGCGCAAACTGCCCGAACTCATCAAAGAACTCGAGGAACTGAAGGCCAAACTCCAAACACCTTGAAAAAAGCCTTACTTTACACCGCCCTCATTCTGTTCTTTTCCGATGCGACTCTCGCGCAACGCACAAACATCATCATCGAAAAGACCACCGTGGAGATGCAGGACGGCTCCCAACCCCTTGCCACCGCCGTCCCCCGATTCAGCTGGAGATACAGTGCCGACACCGGACTCCGGAACGTGCAGCAGACCTCCTACCGCATCATCGTGAGCTCCACCGGGGAAAATGCCCGCAACGGCATCGGAGACCTCTGGGACTCCAAATTCGTCATCTCCGACCAGATGCTCTACATCCCCTACGAGGGGCAGCCGCTCGACAGCCGTGACAAGGCCTACTGGAAAGTCATCACTTTCGTCAAATACGACGGCCAGGAAAGGGACGGGCCTCCGCACGACAACGGGACCCAGACCATTGTGGAGGTAATGGAAAGTCCTGTCGAATCTTTCGAAATCAGCCTTTTAAGCCCGAATGACTGGATAGCGTCGTGGATCGGCCACGAGTTCGACGACGACAGCTTGGTGCTGAAGACCCGCATCGCGGCGCGCTACCTGCGCAAGGAGTTCCACCTGCGCGACGACATCCGCGAGGCGCGGCTCTACATCTGCGGTCTCGGGCAGTACTGCGCCTACCTCAACGGCGTGGAGGTCGCGCCCGAAGAGATCCTCAAGCCGGCCCTCTCCGACTACAACAAACGGGTCTATTTCAACGCCTACGACGTGACGGACTTCCTGCGCAAAGGCGACAACGCCATCGGGGTGACGCTCGCGGGCGGCCGCTTCTTCGGGATGCGCTACAACCGGGGCGAGAACGAATGGGGCGGCATCAGCCACGCAACCCTTTACGGCCGCCCGCGCCTGATCGCGCAGTTGGAGGTGACCTACGCCGACGGCACCACCGAGCGCATCACCAGCAACAGCAGCTGGAAAATCACCAACCAGGGACCCATCCGCACCGCCAACGAGTTCGACGGGGAGACTTTCGACATGCGCCGCGACCTCGGCGACTGGACCCGTCCCGGCTACGACGACTCCCAGTGGCTGAATGCCTTCAACGTCTATCCCCCCGAGGGGAGGCTGATGCCGCAGCCCAACCCCAACATCGCCGTGCAGGACCGCGTGCGCCCCGCCGCCCTGTTCCGGAAAGGAGGCAAATGGTACTTGGACATGGGCCAGAACATGGTCGGCTACCTGCAGCTCTCCATGCGGGGGCTGCGCGACGGCGACACGGTGACCCTGCGCTTCGCCGAGACCCTCAACCCCGACAGCACCCTCTACACTGCGAACCTGCGCGGTGCCGACGTCACCGACCGCTTCATCGCCTCCTCGTCCGCCGAGGCGCAAGGTTCCGAAACCCTGCAGTGGCATCCGGCCTTCGTCTATCACGGCTTCCGCTACGTGGAGATCAGCGGGTTGCGCGGAACGCCTGGTCTGGATGATTTCCAAGGAATGGTGCTCTACGACAGGATGGCCGTCACCGGCACGTTCGAGACCTCCGACGAGGTGCTCAACGCCGTCTATCGCAACGCCTTCTGGGGCATCCGGGGCAACTACCGTTCGATGCCCACCGACTGCCCGCAGCGCGACGAACGCATGGGCTGGACCGGCGACCGCACCACAGGGGCCTATGGCGAATCCTACCTTTTCGACAACCACCGGCTCTATGCCAAGTGGCTCATCGACGGGGAGGACAGCCAGTGGCCGAGCGGCATGCTCTCGGACGTGTGGCCCAACTACTGGCGGCGCTACACCGACAACCTGACCTGGCCGGGCGCCCTCGTCACCGTGGCCGACATGCTCTACACCCGTTTCGGCGACCTACAGCCCATCCGGCGGCACTACGAGGCCATGAAACGCTGGCTGGCCCACATCAAGCAGGGCTACATGGCGGACGGCATCCTCACCCGCGACTGCTACGGCGACTGGTGCATGCCGCCGGAGTCGCCCGAGCTCATCCACTCCAAGGATCCCGCCCGCATCACCCGCGCCGAGGCCATCTCCACACCGTTCTACTGCTTCTTAGCGGGCAAGATGGCCCACTTTGCCGAACTCCTGGGCAAGACGGAGGACGTCGCCCTCTTCCGCGCCGACATCGCCTACGTCACCAAGGCCTACAACGACAAGTTCCTCGACCGCAAGACCGGCCGCTACGACAACAACACCGTCACGGCGAACATCCTGCCGTTAGCCTTCGGAATGGTTCCCGAAGAGTTGGAAGACAAGGTTTTCGCCAACATTGTCGAGAAGACGGAAAAGGAATGCGGCGGGCACGTCTCCACGGGGGTGATCGGCATCCAGCAGCTGATGCGCACGCTCACGGACCACGGGCGCGGCGACCTCGCGTTGAAAATCGCCGCCAACGACACCTACCCGAGCTGGGGCTACATGGCGCGAAACGGGGCCACCACCATCTGGGAGCTGTGGAACGGCAACACCGCCGACCCCGCCATGAACTCCGGCAACCACGTGATGCTGCTCGGCGACCTTCTTCTCTGGGAGTACGAATACCTCGGCGGCATCCGCGCCTTGGAACCCGGCTACCGGAAGATAACGCTCAAACCCACCTTCCTCGACGGCTTAGACTCCGTGCAGTGCCGCTACTGCTCCGTCTCCGGGGACATCACGAGCAACTGGAAGCGATCCGGGGACGCCATCGAATGGGAATTCATCATCCCCGCAAACACCACGGCCGAAGTGTGGGTCCCCAACCCAAAAGGCCACGAAACGAAGACCTACGGCAGCGGGCTGCACCGCCTGCGACTGTCCCTCGACACCGGCACTTCAAAAAAGCCGCGCCGTTGACCCGCAGGACGAGACCTATGACTTTGGAGCATTGGACATTAGATTTGAAACTTTAACACCCCTTACATAATATGGAAGAAAAAGAACGCAGTATTGACAGATTGGCCCGGTACATCATCATTATAGGTGTCTTGGCCATTGCCGCCGTGATGGCCTACTATTTCAGCAGTGTGCTGGCCTACATCCTCATTGCCTTCGTGGTCTCCTTAATCGGGCAGCCGGTGTTACGACTGCTCCGGAGGATCAAGGTCAAGGGAAAGGCGGCGCCGGACGCCATACTTGCGGTGGTCACGCTCGTTGTCATCTTCGCCTTGTTGTTCCTTGTGGTCATGCAGGTGATTCCGGTGGTCACCAACATTGTGGGGGAGGCCACCTTCCTGAACGAGCAGGAGGTCATAGACAGCCACAACATCATTGACCAAGTCAACGGCTGGATCATCAAGACCATCCCTTGGGTCGGTGACGATTTTGACGGTGCCGAGCTGCTGATGGGCAAAATCACGGAAGTCCTGAACCTATCGAACATCTCCGTCATCTTAGGGTCTGTGGCTTCGGCCGTCGCCGGACTGGCGGTCGGCACCTTCTCCGTGGTTTTCATCTCCTTTTTCTTCATCAAGGACGACACCCTCTTCGGCAAGATCGTGGGGGCCATGGTGCCCGACAAGATTGAGGAGCGTGTGAAAAGGACCATCCACGACATCGAGCGGTTGCTCTCCCGCTACTTTGTCGGGCTGATCATCGAGATTCTCGGCGTGGTGCTGCTCGACTGTCTCGGATTGTGGCTCGTCGCAAGGGTGGACTTCAGCTATGCACTCGGTATCGCTTTCATCGCCGGTCTGCTGAACGTCATCCCTTATGTGGGCCCGTTGATTGGCGAGGTCATCGGTGTGGTGCTCTGCGTCATTCTCAAATATGGCGCCGGCATCGGCCTTGGCGTGAACATCTGGGTGTTCGCCCTCATTGTCTTCGGGGTCATGCTCGCCACCCAATTGGTTGACAATTTCATCTACCAGCCGCTCATCTACTCCACCAGCATCAAGGCCAGTCCATTGGAAATCTTCGTGGTACTGCTCATCGCAGGGAATATCGGCGGTGCCGTGGGCATGCTCGTCGCCATCCCCGCATACACGGTAGTGCGTGTCATCGCCAGCCGTTTCTTCTACGACAGAAAAATCGTGCAACGCCTCATCCCGGGCGTGGAGGACGAAAACACTGACACCATTATTTAAGGGCGCGGGGGTGCGGCTGCGCCATCCGCTCTGTTCAGAACCTCTGCAGGGAATCCCGGTCCGGCTTGTCGAGGGTGAAGACGTTACTGCTGTCAACACGGATGACGAAAAGTCCGTTTTCGCCGGCATAAGCGTCCGCGTCCTTTTCATAGTTGATGGCGGCGATTGCCCCGAACACCTCCAAATGGCGCCATTCGGGGAAAAGGGTGCGGAAGCGCTCTTTCATGCGACTGACGAACGTGTCGATGTCGCCCCTGCCGCAACTCGACTTCACCTCGATGACGATTGCCTGATGTTCGCCGAGAAGCACCACGTCGGCCTCCATCTCAGTGTTGAGGATTTTCACTTTCCTGTGGACATTCCGCCTCTTGTCGGACACGTCATACCCTTCCGCCGTGAACAGGTCCTCCACTTTGGAACCTGCGAGACCTTCGACAATGTGGCCGACTGTGCCGATGAAATGAGTGGACAGTTTCGTGATCCGGCCGTCCAGTACCTTTATACGCTCGTCGAATTCCTCGCGGGACCTCCGCATGTCCTCCTCGAACTCCTTGTGTCTCTGCTCATCCGCCTCGCGGGACCTCCGCAGGTCCTCCTCGAACCTCTTGTGTCTCTGTTCATCCGCCTCGCGGGACCTCCGCAGGTCCTCCTCGAACCTTTCGCTGGATCTCTTGAAGTCGGCATCGAAACGCACGGAATGGTCATGCAGAAGCCTGCGCAACTCGCGCATCTCCTGTTCGTGCTCGCGATGGGCGCGTTCGTGTTCCTCGCGAGAGACTTCCCAGTATATCTCTCGCTCGCGCTTTTTCTTCTCCTCTTCGTTTAATCGCCTGTTCATGATATCAACAGCCAGTTCGTTTCTTTTGGTGCGTTCATCGCATTCATGAAGCACCTGCATTTTCAAAAATTCTGCATTCGTTTGGTTTTCAATATTTTGCATAATATAATAATTTAAGGTTGTCAAAAACGGATGTCGCTGCAAACATACATTTTTTTTCAAAACGCAAGCACGGGTTGTTGTATTTTTTTTAACCCCCGTTTGTTTTATGATTAACTGTCAAAAGGCGAAAGGCTAAAGAAACATCCACGGCGAACTTAGTGAATCCTGCAAAAAACACATCTTTTTCTGCAAAAATGCAACTTTACCCGCGTTTTTTGCACAATATATTTTTCAAACCTTTTGCACATTACACAAAATTATAAACAATTGAAGCACAATTATTTATGGGG
>CAMHNQ010000095.1 GCA_946186495.1 uncultured Bacteroidales bacterium | reverse complement strand
AAAAAAATAAAAAAACGAAAAGAAAAACACGAAAAATCACGCTATAACTAATGCCAGCTATATAATAATTATTTTGTATTAGATAATGTGTATTTTTGCGGTGTAAAAACTTGACCTTGTGTTTCAAATTGTCCCACGGAACGGACACAAGCTGTCCGACTCTGAATTTTGCTTTTTTCGTTTTTTTCGTTACCATAATATTCGTATTGATTTTTTTTGTATTTTTGCAAATAGAACCTCATGGATTGGCACCACAGCCTTAATTGTTGCTGCTACCGGCTGTCCTTGGGGTTTTTCTATTTGAATAGAACGATTTTAGTATTAGATAATGTGTATTTTTGCGGTGTAAAAACCTGTATAACGTATCTTGTTAATATACAAACTGATACAACAAATTTCCTTCTGAAAAAATCAATTGATTTAGCCATTTTCAGTATTCCTTCAGCATTTTTTTGCCCGAACCCCAACTGGTGAAAATGCTGGCGCGGGTGAAGAACCCTCGCTGAGAATCGGCTCAAATCATTGCAAAAAATACAGATTATCGGCGCAGGTCGAGCCGATAATTTGCGAAAAATTATTGTTTTCGCACCGATACGGAATAGAACAACCTGCACGCTTTCAAGCAGATATTCATTTCGCAGTACGAATTTGCCACGGAAGAGTGTTTTTAACGGGGACAACGGGTGGAGGTTGTCGCCAATGGAATGACGATGGCTGAAATGCGACAATGCCGGATTATGTGTGGCACCGAAACGAAGTGCTCAAACCTGACGTGAAAATATTTTTTCGGGCAACTATTGCATAATCAAAATTTATTGTATTTTTGCAGCGTCGTTGCGGATATTCTTGAAAAATCCGCAACGATGCTGCGGAAATTTTGTTCGTTATGTACCATAGAATATTCGATATTGAGAACCGTTTGGACGAGGCTATGTTCTTGTTCGGAGGCCGTCAGGTGGGAAAGTCAACGCTGTTGAAAGAGCGTTTCCCGAAGGCTGTTTACTTCGACCTCCTGAACTCTGAGTTGAGAAATCGCTTCCGTCAGCACCCTGAAGTTTTTCGTGAATCGTTGCTGCGTTATCCGCCGGAGACGTTAGTCATCGTGGATGAAATCCAAAAAGTACCCGATTTGTTGGATGAAGTCCATTGGCTGATGGTGAACAGGGGGCTTTTCTTTATTCTTAGCGGCTCCAGTGCCCGAAAGTTGAAAAAGAGCGGTGCCAACAATCTCGGCGGGCGGGCTATTCCTGAAACGCTATTCCCTTTGGTCAGTGCGGAGATTCCGGATTACGATCTCGAAAGAGCTGTACAAAACGGTATGATTCCACGACACTATATGGTCGCGAATGCCCGCAACCGCCTTAAATCCTATATTGAACTCTACCTGAAGGAGGAAATCATCGAAGAAGCCGTTGTTCAAAACGTGGATGACTTTGTCCGTTTTCTGGAGGTGGCTGCCATTTTGGACGGTGAGATGCTCAATTATGAGAATGTGGCAGCGGATTGTGGCGTTTCAGCCAATACGGTCAAAGCTTATTACAAGATACTTTGTGACACCTTGTTAGGCTTCGAGGTGCCCGCTTACTCGAAAGTCATCAAACGGAAGCTGACCAAAGCTTCGCGATTCTATTTCTTTGACGTGGGCATCGCCAATTATCTGACCGGCCGTCATCATCTCGCCCCAAAGACTCCTGAATACGGTCATGCTTTCGAGCATCTTGTGATGCAGGAGATTGCGGCATATCTCGGTTACAGCAACAGCGAAGAGAAGTTGACATATTGGCATACGTATGATAATCAGGAGGTAGACGCTGTCATCGGGGATGCGCGGGTGGCCATCGAAATCAAATCGACCGATTCGGTTCAAGCAAGTCACAGGAAAGGTCTTGCCGAATTTGCCAAGGAGCATCCCAACGTCAGGCAGATTATAGTTTCCCGCGACCGGGTCACCCGACGGAGCGGGGATGTCGATTTGTATTATGTGACGGACTTTTTCAAAGAATTGTGGGAAGGGATGATTATTTAAAAAGCCAACAAACTGTAACCATTCGGATTTTTTGCATCATATAGGTAAAAGATAAACATCAGAAACAATGAAGAAAACAGCAATGCTATGTGTAGTGGTGTTCGCCCTCGTCGCCACGACCACCTGTAAGAGCCAAGTTGTAATTGAAGATACTCCACATTTCCTCGATAGAGAAATTGTTGAATCTTCAGATGCACCTGAAGAAGACGAAGAATTTCTGTTTGACACAATTAATGGCTGGTTAACTGTCGGTGTGACCGATACAGTTGTTCTCAACAAACTCGGCAAACCAGATTCTGTTGTTTATGAGGGATTTATGGAATTTTCAGGTTATTTCTATACGGAGTGGATATATGACGGGATATGGAGTCGGACACTGCGGGTGCTCCTTCGTCTGTTTTTTCGATCATGGTTACTTCCGGTAACCGATACAAAACAAGCAGAGGCGTTAAGGTGGGTGATACCAAAGACAGGGTTTATGACCGTTACAAGGATATCTTGAATGAGGAATTGACAAATAACGACCGTGTGTTTCTCGGAAGCATCTATGGAGGCACGGAATTCTGGTGTCCGAATGGCAAGTTGAAATGGATTCACATTGGTTCGTTTGCCGAATAAATTAATTATTTTTGGCTATAACGGATGTTTTTTATATTTGAATAGCCAAAAATAAACAGACGTTTTTTTCAAAAAGCAAGAAAAAAGGGTAAGTCACCTATAGACCCGCTTCGTCACTATGGCATGAAACCCGCTGAGATAGATGAATTTACCGCCAGCGTGCTCAAAACCCAACAGCGGCTGTTGGCCAACAATTATGTTTCCCTGGACGAGGAGGAGATGAGGAGAATTTATCAGGCTTTGTATTAGCATCAGGATCATAAAGAAAACGATGAAAAAATGTGTATCTTTGCCGAAAATTTGATACTCTAATGACAAATGAGAACAGGGACATACTGTTGCAACTGCTTGACCGACATCGCGAGTTAGGCATCTCCTCGCAGATAGACTACGACAAATTCTACATGGAGTCTATCATTTCCAATTCAGTCGCTCTTTCCGACCCATTTCCCGATAATGTAGTTTTCGATGAAACCGAGAAAATGGTCGATAAAACCGCTATGAAGCAGAAAATGGTCGATAAATGGTCGATAAAACCCTCTTTGGCCGAGAAACTGGCCGATATTATGTTCTTTGTGGCCGATAAGGAGGTGTTTACTACCGAAGCGATTGTGCAACATTTCGGTTTCACCCCAACTACCGCCAAACGCTATCTGCGCCAACTTACCGGATTCGGCTATTTAGAGGCCCATGGCGGGAACAGAAACCGGAGCTATAAAATGTTAGGCGTGTAGGACAAACTTTTTATGACCGAATTCGAACTATACAAAAACCTCGGCACATTGACCAAAAGCAGAGACCAATGGGAAGAAAACATCGTTGAAACCGACAACAACAGAGTGGTCAGGATTCACTGTTTGGGGGCAGTGAAAGCGACGGGCTGAAACGGTTGATCATTTCCTCGCCGTCGCGCACAGCCACCGCTTTTCCTCGTTTACCGTAATGTTGAGGTCGCGGAAGCCGACATTCGTCAGATGGCGCCTGATTTCTTCCGGAGTGTAGGTGTGCATGCCCTCGATCATACTCTCCCATTTGGCATCCATTTCGCCGCTGCCGTCTGATTCGTTGACAATGACGAATTGACCGCCGGGTTTCAGCACCCTTTTCACCTCGTTGAAGCAATGCTCGATGTCGGGCCAGAAGTAGATGGTCTCGAAGGCGGTCACCATATCGAACGAGCCTTCGGCGAACGGGAGGTTGGCGACATTGCCTTCCAAAACCTTGCAGCGGCCTTCCTGTATGGCTTTGGCGTTCACTTTCGTTGATTTCCGTACGGACACTGGCGAGAAATCGATACCTGTGACGGTTCCCTGGAGGGTGCGTTGCAGCAGCCGGGCGATATTCGCGCCACCGCCGCACCCGATGTCGAGAATGCGGTCGTCGCGGCCAATCGTCACCACTGCCAACGCCCAATTCGCCATCGCAGCGTGACCGCCGCCGTTCATTCCATTCACCATTATTTTGCCTAAAAAGCCCTCTGGCTTTCTGGCGTTGCTGAAAAATTTGCTCAAAAGTCCCATAATTTGTGTGTTTATTTCTTTCCTTTTAAGATGGCCGACCCAATTAAGGTCATCCATTTGGCCTCCCACGGGGACATGAACATGCCGTGGGTGGTGTCAATAAGATCCACCTCCTCATAGCCCATCTCTTTCAATCGTTGCACAAAGGCACGCATATCGCCGTACTTCATGCGCGAGAAGATGTCGTGGATGGCGAAGGTGCCACCTTTCTTCAGCACGCGCAGTGTCTCCAGCAAAATGGCCTGTCGGTCGCGACTGGGGATGTTGTGATAGACATAGTTGCTGGTCACCGCGTCGAAAGTCTCGTCCGGGAAATCCAGTTTCAGCGCATTGCCTTTGGCGAAAGAAGTGCGTTCGTCCACCCCTTCGGCCTTTGCGTTTTCCTCGCAAAGCGTCTGGTTGTAGGAGGCGTATTCCACGCCCCATCTGTCGATGCCGACCATTCTTGCTTGCGGGTTGCGCTTGGCGACGGCGATAGTCAAGGCACCGCTGCCGCAACCCACATCAAGACCTTTGCCGCCCTCGGGAAGGATGACATGCTGCGAAAGACCTTCGATGATCTGTTTCGACATCTGTCGTTTTCCGTCGTAGGAGAAAGCCCTGTGCAACAGCCACATCCACAATGCAATCAATGCCAATGCGATGGCGAGCACGAGGAAGACGATTTTCAGGATGGTCTTCAAAGTGCCGGCGGCAAGCAGGCTGCTCACGCCAAAGACGAGGAACAAAACAAGGCTGGCCACGGCCCCGCCCAAAGTTCCTAAAATCATACCTTTCGGAATCCAGTTTTTGTAATTCGGTTTCATAATCTGTCCATTTGATATTTCCGACGGCAAAAATCCGATTTCCCGGGCATGGCAATATCCCAACAAGTGGGTATTTTCAGGAGAGGGATTCATCAAAGCGCATTATCTGTTTTTGAGTTATCTTAAATCTATTGTCAAAGATGATTAACAAAACATCTCATCAAGGTACAGTATACGACATTTCGGACATAGCCAAAAGTGGGTGACATTTCTTCGGAACTCCTATAAACAGGGGAGTTTGAGCGGGTGGACAAATAGTACTTTTGCCGTGCAAAAATGAAATAATAAACACGAACGAATGGTACGTGATATGAGAAAAAATGTTTTGATAATCTTTGCCTTGATCATGCTTATAGCATGTCGTGGCAGGCAAACGCAGGCAGAAAAGGATATGGCGCGGATGGGCGGCGTAGGCGTGCTGCAAACGCGGTCGAGTAATCTGGCGTGAGGGAAGATCTCCACGAATCACGCGGATTTGCGCGGATTTGCAATGGATGACTTATGCCTTGGTCATAATATCTTGCTTTCATTGCTTCACGCAAACGCACGCTGCGGCCGATACAATTATAATATTTCAACGTAAAGAAGCCATGAGTATTAGATAATGTGTATTTTTGCGGCACAAAAACAGAAATATCGGAAGGGCTTTCCTGACGTGAAATCTACATTCATTAAACAGTTAGTCACATTCTTCCTTTTTGGGTCGGACTATCCCAGCACCACATCCATCACCATCATCAAGACGAAGCCGACGGCAAAGCCGATCGTGGAGAGATTGGTGTGTGCGCCTTGGGCGGTCTCGGGGATGAGCTCCTCCACGACCACATACATCATGGCGCCGGCGGCGAAGGCCAGCAGGTAGGGGAGGGCCACGCCGAGAATGCCGGCCAGCAGCAGAATGGCCACGGCTCCGATGGGTTCCACCACGCCGCTCAGGGTGCCGATGAGGAATGACCTCATTCGGGAGTTGCCCTCCGCGTGCATGGGCATTGAGATGATGGCGCCTTCGGGGATGTTCTGTATGGCGATACCGATGCTCACCGCGAGGGCGGCGCTGAGGGTCAGTCCTTGCGCTTCGCCGGCGAAGACCACACCCACGGCCATACCTTCGGGCAGGTTGTGGATGGTGACAGCCAACGCCAACATCGCCGTGCGCGAGAGCTTTGATTTCGGTCCCTCGGCTTTTAGGGCGCCGTTGTGCAGGTGCGGCGTCAGCTCGTCAATCAGCAGGAGGAACGCGATACCGGCCAGGAATCCTATGGCGGCCGGCAGCACGCGCTCGCCCGCCATCTCGATCGACGGTATCAGCAGCGACCACACGCTGGCGGCCACCATCACCCCGCTGGCGAAGCCCAGCAGCGTCTTCTGCATCCTGTCGGGGATCTCCTTTTTCATGAAGAAGACGAAGGCCGAGCCCAGCATCGTGCCGAGCAGCGGCAGCAGTATTCCGATGATTATGGCATTCATTACATTAATCTTTCACGCCGCAAAAATGCACATTTTCTGTCAGAAAGGAATCCCTATAAATGGCTATTTTGCGGGGAAGTTGTCACTCTACGGTTAAACGGGCACAATTGTATAAAGTCTCACATCAGAATATCTCACCATCCCAAAGCATTTTCAGGAAGTCCAAGACATAGACGAGTTCCGTGTCGCCGGACCGGCGAATCTTTTTATCAAACCTTATGATTTTGTGGAGTGTACTCCCGATTTTTATATGAAATTCGGGAGTATGGTCACGAATTTATCGAATTTTTCCGTCTTTAATATTCACATATCTATCTTTGTGTCAATTAATTTCAAAACAACAACATAATATTTGGCTGCAAAAATAAGAATTTTTCATATATCAAAGCAAAACCAACGAAAAAATTCGGGCATAAGGGCTTCCTGCGCGGGCGGATCTCCACGGATCGCGCGGATTTGCAATAGATGATTTTTGCAGCGTAAAAACAAAAAAGTACGAATTTGCCACGGAAGAGTATTTTTTAACGGAGTATAAAAGGTAAATTTCTTATTTTTGCGGAGGTATTCTTTTATTCAAAAATAACGGCAACAAACATTTAAGTATCATGTATAAATTTCAAGCAGGGGATTGCTGGCTTTTTTCCGAAGGCCTTGCAGCAGTGATGATTAAGAACAAATGGGGGTTTATAGACCGGCAGGGAAACACCGCCATCGAACCCCAATTCCCGCAGGCCTATGGATTCTCGGAAGGCTTGGCCGCCGTCTGTGTGGACAACAAATTTGGGTTTATCGACAGGACAGGTCAGATGGTGATTGAGCCGCAATATGACTTCGCCTTGGCATTCACCGAAGGGGTGGCGTTTGTCGAAGTCGGTGACCGATCACACATCATCGACAAGAGCGGCACAATCCTTGCCTCGCTTGACGAAAATGTCTCCGATATGGGGCTTTTTTCCTGCGGTCTCGCGGCCGTAGAGTGCGCTTTTGGGGAAAACAGCTGGAGATATGGATTCATCGACCATTCGGGCAAGATGGTGATAGAACCGGTATTTGATCTTGCCCTTGCCTTTGAAGATGGCGTTGCCTTGGTGGTCACCGAAGAAGGGAAAAGCGGATTTATCGACACCGACGGACACTATGTCATTGAACCGCAATTCGACGAGGCGGAATTCTTCTGCGAAGGAGTGGCCCCCGTGAAGAAAGAGGACAGCTGGCACTTTATCGATCGAAATGGCACTGATGTTGCGATACTCGATGGCAGATTCGAGTATGTCTATCAATTGAACGAAGAACGCGCGACAGTGAAGATTGGCGACAAATTCGGTGCCATTGACAAGATGGGGAACGTGATTATTGATGCGCATTTCGACCGATTGGATCCTTTCTCCGAAGGCCTTGCATACGCCCGGGTCGGCGACACGCATGGATGGATCAACCCATCCGGCAGTTTTGTGATACAACGTCCTGTGGTAAAACCGACGCTGATAGACAGGTTGATGAAAAGGACAGATTGCCTCCGTTGGTAAATCCGCCAGCTCCTATCATCACTGGCGGAATTTGCGCGGAATTGCGATAAGGATGACTTTTGCCTTGGTCATGTATCTTGCTTTCATTGCTTCACGCAAACGAACGCTTCGACCGATAAAATTATAAGATTTCAATGAAGAGAAACCATAAGTATTAAATAATGTGTATTTTTGCAGCAATATGTTTAATAGAAGTATAATGAAAAAGCTGATTATCGCATTGACCTGTCTGTTGGCCGTTGGCCCATTGTGTGCACAGCCGCTCTTCGAAGGGGTGGCCACCTACCGCGTGAGCATGAACGGAATGTCGGCGCAGAACTACACCGTCTATTACCGCGGCAAAGACCAGCTGACCGACATGCCGATGAGCAAGATGCGGATACTATACCTCTCCGAGGAGAAGAAAATGTACACCATCATGAGCATGCTGGGAAAACCCATTGTAAGCAGCGCCGACTACGACGCCGACATCCTGCTTGACACGCAGTTCGACGACACGTTATCCACGGAAGACATTGGCGGCCACCACTGCCTCCGCCTCGAGATCGAGAGTGACAACGACATGATGGCCGGAAAGGTTACCGTATGGCTCGACACCTCCTACTACATTCCGTCTCAATATGGCCGTGGTCTGCCCGTCCGCAAAGTGACACACATGCAGATGAAAGGGCGCTCGTTTGAATCCGTCAGCGAGTTAGTGTCGGTGGTTCAGGGAAAGGTGGACGACGCGCTGTTTGTCGTGCCTTCGGAAGGAGTCGTCTCGATGAGCGTGGATGATGAGGGCAACCCCGTAATCAGCGGCGACACGACGGGGATGTACGCCCCCGTGCACACCAAGGGCATCAAAGCGGTGGATTCTGTCGGATTCCGCAAGGCGGTGGCCAAAGGAAAGGTGGTCTGCATGATGACGGCCACTTGGTGCGGTCCTTGTCGCCTGATGTACCCGAGACTTGAGAACGTTGCCAAAAGACTCGGCAAGGGGTATCGTTTCATCAAGTTCGACATCGACCAAAGCCACGCCCTCGCCCGCGAGTTCGACGCAATGACCATCCCCGTGGTCATTCTCTTTGAGAACGGGCGGGAAGTGCGCCGCATCACCTCTGCGGCCTATTCCGAGGAGGACATCTACAAGTTTATCGTCGGGGAAAAGTAAACAGGAGTCCCCAAAACGGCTACCGCCTACTTGTTCCCTTGCAGGATAGTGGCGATGGCGTAACACTCGTTTTCCGACGGACCCGAGACGCAGCAGGCACCTCCCGCGATTTCGCACATGATCTGCGGGGCACTCAGCAGCCGGTCGGTGCCGAGCATCATCCCGATCCGTTTGTGGACATTCGACGCCGTGAACTTCTGCCACAAATCCGCCGTTCTCATATCGAACTGCATCAGCACTTCGTACCTTCCCGTGTAGTCGCTTTTCTCGACGGAGACCTTTTTGACGTGCGTGCCGTCAATGACGGGGTTCCCCGAAGCGTCGCCGTAACACATATTGAACTGGTACAGCTCTTCCTCCGGCGCGGACATCAGAATCCAGCAGGGGATGAGTTGGCTGCCTTCGGGCGAGACCGGCATTTTGCCCGTCCGCAGGGCGTTCATGAACGCGGCAGTGTCAGAAGACGGCAACCGCAGGCCGTTTTGGTTGTCCCAGGCGATTTGCTTTTCCTCAGGCAAACGTTCCATCGTCTCATTGACCAACGAGCTGTACAAATTATCGGAATAGCTTAACAAATACCAGATTCCGAAATCCTTGGCGGTGTAATCCTGCCCGAAAACCTCATCGGGATTGACATTGTACTGGACGGCTTTGGTTTGATGACAGCCCGTAAAGAGCATGACTCCAATGACTACGAAAACACTAACT
>CAMHNQ010000094.1 GCA_946186495.1 uncultured Bacteroidales bacterium | reverse complement strand
GCTGGTCGATGGTGCCGCGGGTGCAGGCATCCTCGCAGCGGCGGTTGCAGACGCGCCCGCACACCGCCGGGAACGGGTTCTCCCGCTTGATCAGCTCCAGCGCTTCCGTATATTTGCCCTCGGCCGCCTTCTTGAGGTAGCCCTGCACGGCGATGTGCGCGGGACAGGCCGTCTTGCACGGTGCCGTGCCGGTAGGGTAGCAGTTGATGCGGTTCTTGTCGCGGTAGTCCTCGTCCCACTTGTGCGGCCCCCACTTTTTAGCATCGGGAAGTTCCTGCTTGGGATACGTCTGCTCCCCGTGCTTGGTGCAGAGCTTCTGGCCGAGCTTCACGGCGCCGGCGGGACAGTATTCCACGCAACGACCGCAAGCCACGCAGTTCGTCGGATCTACCTTCGCCACATACGCGCTGCGGCTCATGTTGGGGGTGTTGAACAGTTGGGATGTGCGCAACGCGTTGCAAATCTTGACGTTGCAGTTGCATATCGCGAAAATCTTGCCTTCGCCGTCGATGTTGGTGATCTGATGCACGAAACCGTGGTCCTCGGCTTTCTTCAGGATGGCCATGCATTCGTCGTAGGTGATGTAGTGGCCTCGGCCTGTCTCGGCCAGATATTCGGCCATGTCGCCCACGCCGATGCACCAGTCGTGGTAGTCGTCGGCGCAGCCCTCGTCCAACCCCTTGCGGCCGATGCGGCAAGAGCAGATGCCCACGGCCAGATGGCCTTCATAGCGCTTGAGCCAATAGGAGATGTGCTCTATGTCAACGGACTGGTTTTCCATGGTGATGGCCTTCTCCACCGGAATCACGTGCATGCCGATGCCGGAGCCGCCCATGGGCACCATCGGGGTGATTTTCTCCAACGGCAGGAAGGTCATGCGCTCGAAGAACATGCCCAATTCGGGATGCTTCTTCATGAGTTCCTCGTTCATGTTGGTGTATTCCGCGCTGCCGGGCACGAACATGGGCACCCAATACACGCGGTCTTTCCGCTCGTAGGTGGTGCCGGGGATGGGGCCGTCTTTGGTGTATTTGTCGCCGTAGTCGTACTCCATGACCCCCATGCGGGCCATGAGGTCCAGCAGGTCGTCGAAGGAGTTGTCGTCGGGCATGTAGTGCTTTTGGTTGTTAAGTTCGTGGAGCTGCGCGTTGGTCCAGTGCTTGCGTACCTTGAAAGGGTTCCCGGGCAGCATGTCGAGCATCAGGTCCAAAGCGGCCTCGCGGGTGACCGCGTCCATCTCGTCCTCGAAGATGCAGGCCAGGCCCCAGTACTCGGGGGCGTCGGTGTCCATCTTGATCTTGCCGGGGATACGGTCGGTGATGTGTCGGACAAGCTTGAGAAGCTTGGGGTTCGGGTTCTTGTCGCCCTTGTGTTTCGGGACGAACTTGGTTGACATTTCGGGCATAACGGTTGTTGCTGAATTCTATTTATAAATGCAACTTTAAATTATAAAGTTTAAGTTTACGGGTGCAAAATTAGAAAAAAAACACTCACGTGGGGTGAGGGAGCCTAATTTTTTTCTTGGTCTATTATTTAACTTGTCCTGTATCAATAAAATAACGTGAGTTCGGAATAAGCAACTAAAAGAGAACCAAACTATATCGGACTCACGTTCATTACTGTTTCAGCCGGCAAAGACACGAAACTTTTGAAAGCTGTCAGCAACGAGGGAACGAGCCCGGGGCTTGCGCATCGACTTTTTTGTTTGGGCGTTCCCCGTCCCTTGTTCTGTAATCGGATTATGGTACGGTTGTTTAAGGGTAGGGGTGGTGGCGCAAAAAAAAACGCCGAATCTCTCCGGCGGCTTTTGGGATGTGTGTTTTGGGAACTTATTTCGTGAAAATGGCAGTCACGACGCGCTTCTCTTTGAATTCCGACGTGCCGTCAGTCCCGGACTCGTAATGCGTGTATGTGCGTTCGTAGCTCCACTCCATTTTTTTGTCAGTCAGTTCTGTAACAGTCATTTCATAGGTGTCCACATCGGTGCGCAGGAACCCATCTTCCTCTGCCATTCTCACCACATTGCCGTTAACGGTGAGGCGTCCGCTATATTGTTTGCCGTTCTCGTTCATGAAATTCTCGGTGTAGTAGTAGTTTCCGTCCTTCTTTGTCACCAACAACGTGCCCTCTGTCCTCTTGATCTGCTCGGTCACCACATTTTCGTCAAGATTCGTGGCAACGGAGGAGTATTCCACCAGTTTCCAGGTCCCCAGCATTTTGTCGGGGTTGAAATTCTCGGCCGTGATGTTGCCTTGGTTTCGATTGCATGATGTGAGGCCGATTAAGGAAACGGCAATGCAAAACAGCATGAAAAGGTTTCTTTTCTTCATATTTTTTATGCTTTATGGACTTCATTGTTAATGATTTGCATTGTCAAACCGTTTTAATCGCGAAGCCCTTAAACGATTAGACGGTAAAGACGCGGCAAATATAGGGTTTTTTGCAATGCGGTGGACAGTCTGGTGTGATTTTTCCCCCATGGCTTTTTCAATTCCGAAGTTGTCGGCTTTGTGACAACGGCTGGAGTCCCTTGACCGTTAACCGTTCCTCTTCGGCAGCTTCCCTGTCAGCCACTCGGCCAGCGCGTCCACGCCTTCACCGGTTTTGGCGGAGACGGGGATGACGGTCGCGGCGGGGTTGCGCATGAGGATGTTCTTTTTGCAACGCTCGAGGTCGAAGTCGAAATAGGGCATCACGTCCGTTTTGTTGACGATGACGAGGTCGCAGACGGTGAACATGAGGGGGTACTTGAGCGGTTTGTCGTCGCCTTCGGGGACGGAGAGGATCATCGCGTTGCAGGAGCTGCCGGTGTCGAACTCGGCGGGGCAGACCAAGTTGCCGACGTTCTCGAGGATGACGAGGTCGAAGGGCCCCTCGGGCAGGTTGTCGAGCCCTTGTCGGGTCATCTCCGCGTCGAGGTGGCACATGCCGCCGGTGTGCAGTTGGATGGCCGGCACGCCGGTCGCCTCCCGGATCTTCACGGCATCCACGTCGCTGTCGATGTCAGCCTCCATCACGGCCACGCGCACCCTGTCCTTGATCCGGTTGATCAGCTGTATGAGGGTGGTGGTCTTCCCGCTCCCCGGCGCGGACATCAGGTTCAGCAGGAACGTGCCCCTCTCTTTCAACTCTTGCCTCAAGGCATTTGCATCTTTCTCATTGTCAGCAAACACACTCTTCTTGATTTCAATAACTTTCACTTCATCCATAGGAGTCTCTTCTTGCGGCTTCGGCAACTGCCGGCGGCCATTTTTTTGCAGGCGCAAAGATACTTTTTTTTCCGACACGGCTTTTTTTCGGAATTATAAAAAAAACGTATCTATTTGAAAAAATAATTATTATCTTTGCCGCATCGAAAACTCAGTCGGAAGAAGAATGAATAACGGTATGAAACATAGTATTATAGCCAAGGAATCGGAGTTGCCGGAAGTCGCGCGCCAACTGTTGGGATGCTGCGCCGGCGAGCGGGTTTTCGGCTTTTTCGGAGAGATGGGCACGGGCAAGACCACCCTCATCAAGGAGCTTTGCCGACAGCTCGGCGTCGTGGACGACATGACCTCCCCGACCTTCGCCATCGTCAACGAATACTGGACACGCGACGGCCAACCGGTCTATCACTTCGACTTTTACCGTATCGACACCCCTGACGACGCCACACGCATCGGCTTCCAGGACTACCTCTACAGCGGAAGCTACTGCTTTATTGAGTGGACCGGGAAAGTAGAGGCGTTGCTCCATGGTGAATACACCCCCGTCCACATCGAACGCATTGACGACCAGACACGCAGATTCTCTTTCTAAATGTATATCCCATGAGCTCACTCCACCTTGTCTTCGATGATTCCCTGCACAGTCAGACCCAGGCGCAGGAAGCCACCATTGAGTTTCCTGTACGAAAGGAGACCCTGGCCCTTGTCAAACCCGAAATCCCACTGCCCGACAGCTGCTTCCTCACGCCGAACGCCGTCAAAAGCCTTGTGGAACAGCAAGTGCAGGTCTTTGTGCAGCACGGCTTCGGCAACCACAACCCCTATTCGGACGCCGACTACGCCGAGGCAGGCGTGGAGTTCGCAGGTCTGTATGCCGACCTGGCCATGCTCGGCCGCACACTGCTCAAGTACGATGCCTTCACCTTCGACCAGCTGGCGCTCTCGAAACCCCGACAGACCTTGGTCTCCGTCCTCTCCCCCGAAGAGGTCTCCCGCGAATATGTGGAGGCCGTCAACGAGAGGAAGGCCACCATGCTGTGCCTCGACCTCTTGGCCGACCTGCAAGGCATCCCCTCCGTCGAGCGCATCCGGAAGGAAACCCTCTCGGACGCCGGTTTCCAGATCGCCCTCTCCAATTACCTGCTGCCTATCGTGGAGACCCTCGCGCACTCCCCGAAGCTTTCCATGGCTCTGAGGCGCTGTCCAGAAATCCTCCCCTGCGTGCTGTGCCACGATGGGGCCCTCTGCAACTCCGAAGTGGCCGGCCGGCTGCACATGCCCTGCGCCGACGGACTCGCGCCCGACAGCAATCTCAATTAACCGGCCTCCGGGCTTCCCGCCTTGCCCTTGGGGACACCTCCCGGCGGTGGAAAGTTATATGCTTTCGCCGTTGATAACTTGTTGAAAAAAAGAGTGTGAAAATCGTTGAGTTTTTTTATTTTTGCATGTTCAGAACAAATCGAGTAAGAAAAGGTGAGACTTGCCTATAACGTTTTAGGAATTAGATTATTACCCTCCCCCATACGGATTAATGTAAAAGGCGGGCCGTTCTGTCACCTTTCTCATTTCCTTTCATTTTTTTTTCTTTATCCCCTTGAGTATCAAGGCGGATTCCTGTCGTATTTTCTTAAAATTACAATAATATGAGGAATGGTGCAAATCTTTTGTTTGTTTTATTGTTGCTCTGCGGTGCGGCTGTGCATTTGAGCGCTCAGCCGCAGTCCGTGCGAGCGACCGTGTCCGCCGGCGCGACCGGAGAGCATATCTATGTCGCCATCGGTCAACCCTTTTTCCAGCAACGCAGCCTTGGAGCGTACGAGTTTTCGATGGGTGTGGCGCAGGCGCAGTGGACCCGCGACACCGTGTACGACGTGATCACCTACAACACGCCCTACACGAAGAACTATTTCGACCTGCCGGCGCAGACCGTCTCGCACAAGGACAGCGTGTATGCCGTCAACGGCGGCATCTACCGCTATGACCTTCTGCGGACACTTTACCTGATCGTCTGCCCGGAGAACCTGCCCGACGCGTATGGCAACACGTACGACGTGCTGGCGGTCTCGGGCCATTGCTGGACGAAGCAGAACCTTCGCTCTCCAGTCGGGGATGCGATGGCCTATTCGAACGCGCAGCACCCCTCGGTGCCGGATGCCTACGGCCTGCTCTACACGTGGCAGACGGCGGTGGGCGGCACCTCGCCCGACGAGGACGGCTACGTGCAGGGCATCTGCCCCTCTTCGGCCTCAGACAGCTGGCACCTCCCCGACGCGCGGGAGTATGGCGACCTGGCTTCCAACCCTTCGGACGCGATCCGCAGCGTGGAGGACTGGTACGGCATGACGAACAGCAACAGCACAGGCTTCACCGCCTATCCCGCAGGATTCTACAACGCGGTGACTGCCCGTTTCGAGGGCCTGGGCACGCAAACGGACTGGTGGACGACGGCCACGCCCGGCTCCGGTCCAGGGAACGCATCCTTGCAGATCAGCTATTATTGCGACACCCCCATGTTTATCCCCCGAAACCCCGGCGACGCCCTCAGTGTCCGCTGCGTGATGAAGAACGTGTGGCCGGAATAGTATAGCCCAAGCCCGGTGCCGGGGCAAAATAGAAAGAACATAAATATTTAAAGCAAAAACAATATGAAGAAGATTTTACTTTTTGTGGCAATCATGCTATGCTGCGCGATGTCGATCTTCGCGCAGAACGACAAAATCAGCTATCAGGCTGTGGTGCGCGACACCACAAACCGCCTGGTGGCCAACCAGACCGTCACCGTGACGGTGAACATTTTCAACGGCGAGGAAACGACGGCCGTTTACTCCGAGACGCACGAGAACGTCCAGACCAACGTCAACGGTCTGATTTCGTTGCTGATCGGTCCCGACCAAACCGATGATGCATGGAACAGCATCCAATGGGCCAACGCGCGTGTCGAGACGAAAGTGACGTTGGACGGTGTCTTGCTCGGCACCTTGGTGATGCCTTTGACAGCGGTGCCGTATGCCCTGTATGCGGATGAGATCAACCCCGCCGGCACGGTGGTCACCAACATCTACAACAAGATGCAGCGCGACAGCATAGCCTTGGCGGGTCAAATCACCGACTTGGACAGCAAACTGACCAGCAAGATTCACGAAGACAGCGTGGCTTTGGCTAATAAAATGAGCGCTGACAGTCTTTTGCTTCATAATGCTCTGATTGACAGTATTGGAGATGTGCGCGAAGCTTTGAAAGATTCGGTTGGGAATATTAATACAAGGATGGAAAACATGGCCAATGCACTCCATAGTGAGATTACCACATTGGACAATAAGCTGACCGACCGGATAAATGTAATCAGCGACAGTGTGAAAACGAATTACGAAAATATCGCGCTGAACAGGCAGGCTATCATTGATAGCACTGCGCACATTCGCACCGAAATTGATACGACCAGCAAAGCTATTCGCAATACGTTGACCACTACAGCTAGCGCTATCCGTAACGAAGTTGACATTCTCAAAACCAATGTCACCAACCGGATGAACACCATCAGCGACAGCGTGAAAACGAATTACGAAAATATCGCGCTGAACAGGCAGGCAATCATTGATAGCACTGCGCACATTCGCACCGAAATTGATACGACCAGCAAAGCTATTCGCAATACGTTGACCACTACAGCTAGCGCTATCCGTAACGAAGTTGACACCAAATTGCAATCCTACGCACAGTTGAATGGCGACAACGCATTCTCCGGCGATAATACCTTCTCCGGCGACAACACCTTCACCGGCACGGTCACTGCCAGCTCGGTGACGGTTTCTTGCGGCAATACCACTCTTGATATATGCACCATGTACAACGAACTCACTAATTTAATTGTCGGCCTGAATAATACCATAGACTCCCTCAAAGGTGTGATTACGGAACTCCTGCCCAGCCTTTCCCTCAAAGGCAAAACAGACACCATGTTTACCAATGGAAACACCGTAAACGTGACCTACACTGCCGACTTCTCCAACGCTAATTCCACTGATTATACGTTCCACTGGACGGTGGATGGTACTTCTGTGAATTCTACATCCAATCCTTACACTCACCCTTATGCTACCATTGGTACTCATAAGGTGGTCTGTACAGCTACTCGTACTGGCTATGCGACTCTTACGGATAGTATAACCACCACGATCAGCAAGGGCACACCTGTTGTGACCGCTCCGACTGCCAAAAATCTTACCTACAATACTAATTCCCAGACACTTGTGAATGCAGGCTCTACCACCGGTGGTACGCTCTATTATAAAGTCACTACTACCAACAGCAAGCCTGCTGTTGACGCCAGTGGATGGAGTACTGATCTCCCTACAGGTACCAATGCCGGCACCTATTACGTCTGGTACAAAGTGGTGGGTGGAGACAATTACAACAATGTGGATGTGTCGAACACCTCTGTCGCTGTTAACATTGCAAAAGCAGCATTATCAAGTTTAAGTGTGAGCATGAATAACTGGACGTACGGACAAACGGCTCAAAATCCAAGCGTGAGCGGCAATACGGGCAACGGAACTGTGACCTACTCCTATAAGAAAAGCACAGACAATACCTATACATCGACGAAACCGTCCAATGCCGGCAATTACACCGTTAAGGCTTCCGTGGCGGAAACAGGTAATTACCAAGCAGGAACCGCAACAAAAGACTTTACTATCAATAAGGCTGCGGGTAGCATCAGCTACAGCACCACATCGGTGACTAAGAACGTAGGCGATGCGAACTTTACCATTCAGCTGACCAATACGGGTGATGGCACGGTGACATATAGTATCTCGAACAACGGTTCGGACTGTTCCATCAATAGCAGCGGCCTGGTCGCGGTGGGTAATTCGGCAGGTACAGCCACCATCACCGCCACGGTGACAGACGGTACAAATTATTCCTATGCCACTAAAACTGCCACTTACACATTGACGGTTAATGCTTTATCACTGACATCCCTTATTGTCTATGAGGGAGACGCAACAAACGGATGGGGTAACCATAACTTCTACTATATTCCTGGTGAAACCTACAAACAGGCAATAGAAAATCATGCTGAAAATAGAAGGGATCTGAAACCAGGGTGGGGTTACTGGCCAGGTAATTCCAACTCTTATGCCACGATTTTTTATAAGCAACAAGTAGGTTCTTCAGAGGTAGTTTGGGATATGACTATAGATAACAGTACTGACTTCACTAATAGATTGAACACAGAAGTCGATCCTACAAAATATCATTACTTTTCTAAACGTCAGTAGATATAGAATTCTTTGATATTTATCTATCCCTCAGGCTGAAAGGCTTGGGGGATTTTTTTCGGCAGCGCGTTCCTACAAGATCGGCCCTCCAAACAAAAAGATAACCGAAAGGTCCTGGTGCTTGAGAGAGCGGCAGGACCTTTTTTTAGTTAGTAGTTAGTAGTTAGCAGTTTGCGGGGCGCTTACCTGAAACCTGAAACTTGAAACCTGAAACATAGAATGTCACATCCACATCCCCCACACTGTGGTTACTAATGTCTTATTTCAACAATGACAACACCATCTCGGGGGTGAAATCGACCTTTATGACGGTGCAGAGGCCGTGGCCCATGTCTTTGGCAGAGGCTCCGAGCAGCCACACCTCGTCGTCAACAATCAGGTAACGGTCGTGAATATGCAACGGAAGCTGAATTTTCCTGATTTCGGCATTCTGCTCGTTGTGCTTTTCAAAGTCCAGCTCCGTCTGCCTGCTGAAGCGGGTGTGGACAGTGCATTCAACACCGGCGGCCCGTTTGTCGAGCAAGAGCAGCGTGCTCTCGTCCACGAAGTTGTCGATGAGGGTGATGCGATGCCTGGCACGTCTCACCAGACTGCTCAAGAAAGAGTAGGCGTCCCAGACGCAGCCTGTGCCAAACAACTCTTCGGTTGTCACTACGGGCGACAGTTCCTCAATTTTGTCTAATACCACGTCAAGTTTCTTGTCGGTCTCTATCTGCTTCTGCTCCAACACATCTACACGCTGAAACAGTCCGGCATTGCCCGTGAGGAACCGCCGCATGGCCACGAAGGCTCGCATGATATTAACACTGATTTCCTCTGCCAAATCATTATGCAGCACACCGCTTAATTGAGAAACCCCTTGCTCTGTAAACACATACGGAAGAGCACGACGGTCGCCGCCTCTGACGTTTGAAATGCCAAATTGGCTTTTCAAAGACACCCACTCCTCCTTAGTTAACTGAAACATGAAATCTTCAGGGAAACGACCGCTATTACGTTTTACTTGTCTGTTCAGCTGTCCTGTTTCCACTTTATAAAATTCAGCCAAGTCCCTGTCCAACATCACCTGAACACCCCGAATCGTAAATATTCTGGACTGTATCTCCGCCAGCGATACAGACGGTCTGTCGTTAAGCACTGCGGTTATTCTTTCGTTTGTCTGGTTTTCTTTCATGATGCCAAAGCGATTTTGTTTGTTTCATATTTGATTCCGATGATAAAACCTATCGGTTGTTTCCGCCGCAAAGATACAAAACATTTCCGGGAAAATCAAGGGGGAAATCACTTTAACTTTTTAATAATCAAATGTATAAAAATGACATTTTGCGATATGAAAGTTGCAGATTCTGAAACGAAAATAGCAGATTGCAAAAAAAGGGGTCTGGGGGATGACGGGGCTCGCCTTCGGTTTTTTCACAATCAGTATCATAAAAAGCAGTTTTTGCCGCCGATATCGAATTGATGGCGATCCCGGCGCGCTCGTTCGCACTCTGTTCCCGGCAGTAGCGGACAGCTGCGGCCGAAGCACAATTCCCCTTCTGTTTTAGAAGGGGTGCCCGTAGGGCGGGGTAGTAAT
>CAMHNQ010000093.1 GCA_946186495.1 uncultured Bacteroidales bacterium | reverse complement strand
GACGACGGCAAGTCCGTCTCGGGTAAAATCATCGTGAGAAGACATTAGGACAGATCTTTGTAGGACGAAAGCGAAAAAAGCATATTATGAGATTAAACGAGAAATCCTATTGGATACAGTTACTGGTGCTGGCTTTGTTCATGATTGGCGGGATGTTGGTTTCCACGGCTTTAGGGGAACTGATTGTGCTGCTGCTATACGGCACACCCGCCATGTTAGAGGCTT
The DNA here is from genome assembly GCA_946186495.1 of uncultured Bacteroidales bacterium. Taxonomy (GTDB): domain Bacteria; phylum Bacteroidota; class Bacteroidia; order Bacteroidales; family WCHB1-69; genus F23-D06. The sequence continues at coordinate 9,881 of CAMHNQ010000093.1, read as the reverse complement.
CCGACCCGGTAACGGCCATCCGCATATCCCAAACCATCGTAACTATCGGCACATTCCTGTTGCCCGCGCTGCTGTTCGCATACTGTCAGAACCGCCGATGGTTCGACTATAGCGAGGCGAACCGCCGCCCGCAACAATCCATGGTCAACATGGTGCTGATCCTGTCGTTCACGCTGCTCCCCATCGTGGGTGTCTTATCGGCTTTCAACCAAAACATTATGCCGCAAGAGGGCGCAGTGGCCGACTTCATGCGGAATATGGAGGAGGCCGCCAACAGCATCTTGGAAAAGGTGACCGAACAACGGAGCAGCTGGGATTTAATCAGCAACATCCTGGTATTTGCCGTGTTAGCTGGTGTCTGCGAAGAGTTCTTCTTTCAAGGTTCCCTACAGCCCCTGCTGACCCGGTGGATTAGAAACCCGCATCTCGCCATAATTGTCACCGCGCTCATATTCAGCGCATTGCACTTCCAATTCTACGGATTCATCCCCAGATTCGTTTTAGGCGTTTACTTAGGATACCTCTTCTTTTGGAGCCGGTCGCTCTGGTTGCCGATTTTGGCCCATGTGTTGCATAACATGCTCACCCTGCTCATGGACTACACCCTGCAGGGCCGGGGAATCAACACCAACGACCTACAGTTCACTGACGTGCGGGGGGCCATACCGACAGCGGTCACTTGCTTAATAGTCAGCGCCATGTGCATTGTATTCCTCTGGCGCACCTACCGAGACGGGGAAAGCACTAAATGACGAACGAGGGCTCATTCCTAACCACCAACGGCTAACTGCTACGGTACGGGGTCATAGCCGCTTCCGCCCCACGGGTTGCAGGAAAGCACCCGCTTGAGGGTAAGCCATCCGCCCTTGAAAGGGCCGTGCTTGCGGATGGCCTCGATTCCGTAATTTGAGCAGGAGGGCGTATAACGGCACGCGCGCCCGATAAAGGGCGAAAGCGTCACCTGATAGAGCTTGATAAGGCCTATCATCAGTTTGGACAGCAACCATTTGAAACCGTCATACAGATTGCGGAGCAGGCTCATTGGTGTGTAATTGAGATTGCAAATCCTTGAGCAGATGATCCATAGCCTCCTCCACCTGGCTGAAATCGGGGAGTTTGGCCGCCACGAACATCATACAAATCGACAAATCATGCCTTTCAGGCACGACAAGTTCCCTAATATGGAGACGATAGCTTTCACGAAGAAGCCGTTTCACCCGGTTACGGTCAACAGCATGACGAAACCGTTTCTTAGAGACCAGGAAAGCGACTTTCGGAAACGCGGTTTCCGCTGAGGGGGTCAACGCATAGAAGCACTTTATAGGATATGAAAACAGGCTTTGGCGCTGCTTTACTGTCTTTTGGATAAGCAGCGAGGATTTCAGGCGGATCGACTTCGGGAGGCCGAACTTAGCGCCGACGGTTGGCATACTCCTTCAAAAAAGCGTCCATGGCATCTGTCAAGGAGGGGTATTCCTTGGTGGGAGCCTTCACATGCAATGTCCACCCGGCATCGACGACAGCTTGTTCCGCCGCCTTCCCGAGGGCGGCAAAAGCCTTCTCACCCTGCTGGAAATCCGGATAATTGGCTTGCAAGGATTTCACGCCGTTAGGGCTGAAAAAGACAATCATGTCATATTTGTCAATATCTACATCGTGAACCAAATCGGCATGTGCAATTTTGAAGACTACCGCTTGAGCATAATTGATCCCGTTTTCGTCCAAAAAGACCTCCAACTGTGCCGGAATACCATCCTGGCTGCAAGGAATCAACATGCTGACGTTCTTGTTCTTGACCAAAAGGTCGTAGAAACTGGCAACTTGCGCATCCTTGGCGGAAAAGACACGACGTTTGCGATAGGGGACATATTTCTGAAGATAGAGGGCGATGGATTCTGTCGCGCAGAAATATTTCATCGACTCTGGCATATCAACACGCATTTCCTTACACAACTCGAAAAACTTGTCGATCGTGTTGGTACTGGAAAAAACGATTGACTCGTAGTCCAGGATATTGATGTGAGTTTTCCTGAACTCTATGGCAGTAGTGCAATTGATTTTGAAAAACTTATAAAAATCAATATTAATACTATACTTCCTTTTCAACTCCGCATACGGTGATCTTTCGAAATCCTCTGGAGCATTTTGGGAAACCAATATGTTTTTTACCTTCATTTCCTTATTGATGTCAAGTCCTTTAATAACAATTATAATCTACTTCTTGTCAAATAATTAGCAATACTTTTAGCATCACCAACCACGGTAAAAATTCAAGCGTGCAAAAATAGAGAAAAAAATGAAACCTGCTACCACCCGATGAATTTATTTTCATCACCCGATAAAGCCAAACAAAAATCAGGACTCCGAGCAATGCGGCCACCACATAGAAGAGAAAACGAAGGTGGGCGTAGTGTATGGCGACCAGCATGGGATAGAGCAAGATTGCGAAGTCTGTGATGGTGATGAACTTGTATTGGTTCATGGCGATGCGTTCTTTTTTCCTGCCGAAGAGGACGGAGTAGAGTTCGTTGGCGGAGAGTTTCAGGAGATAGAATGCCAGGAGGGTGACGAAGACCGCACCGATGCTGGCGATAAACGGCAAGCGGGCGAGGGCACGGGGGATATAGGTGGTGACAAACATGACAATCCCGGTGGTGATGGTCAGCAGATCAAACAGCAGGGCGACCACAGAGACGCGGTCTTCGATAATATTGCCTTCGCGTTGAATCAACGAGAAGTGGCGTTGGGAGAATAGTGCCCGAACCAGCAGCAACATGCGTCTCCGGTGCACGACCACCATAATGGTGAGCAGCAGCAAAAGCACGCCAAAGACCAAGGATAGCCAATTGTTGGGTCTGGAGACAGCATCCCACTGGAAATTCGAAACGGACAGCCAATGCCGGGAAAACATGGCAGCAAAGAGAGGGAGGGCTTTTTACAACGGAACTATTTGACCAACAGTTTCTTCGTGCAGACCATCTTGCCGTCGACCTCCAGGCCGTAGAGATACATGCCGGCGCTGAACTCGGAGAGGTCCACACGGCTGCGGCCATTCTGGCTGATAGCGGTGCGATAGACCTCCCGGCCTGTCAGGTTCTTGATGACGAGGCACGCATTGGCTGCGGGGGCGACATAGTCTATGTTCACCATATTCGAAGCCGGGTTCGGGTAGGCGTTGAGCGTTTTGACAATATCGGTACCGCGAACGGCGGAGGAGGTGCCAAAAGAGATGAAAAAGGAAGCCTGGTCGGACTCGTCGTCAACAAGGAAAATGGTGAACTTGACGAGTGCGGGAGCGGCATTGCTCTCGAAAGTGGTGTGGAGGGCCTGCTGTTCATCGTCGGCAGACACCATCTGGTTCTCATTCAGTTCGATGGTTTGAGACTGGTTGCCGGTATAGCATTGCCCGTTGATGCAAAAGGAGATGACGGCATCGGGGTCCGCGACCTGGATGACCTCTTTCCTCACTTTAAACTCAATGAGGGATCCGGTAGCGTTCCTGTATCCGAAATAGGTATTGACTTCATCACCTTGGCTGCTGGCGGGCACGAACACCGTGTCGTTGTTATTCAATTCTGCGCCGTTATATATAATCTTGACGGACTGTGCGTTGGCAATAAAGGCTGCCAGTGCGACGAACAGGGTAACTATTTGTTTCTTCATAATTTTTCCTATTTTAATAATGTTGCAAAAATACATTTTTTTTGATTCCTCTCGCGCGAAAAAGTTTAATCGTTTTTTTTCGTGACAGTATCTTCCCAACGAAAAAGCGCGGTCAGAAGGCCGCGCTTTTTCAAGTTATCGGAATGCGAAATTATTTTTTGCGTCTTTTGGGTTTGAGGTTGTGTTTGGCGACGAATTCGTCGAGCACTTCCTTCAGGGTCGGGGTGCCGATTTCCTGGAGTTCGTAACCAACCTTCACGACGGGTTGTTTGATCTTGATGAAGCGCGGCAGGTCGATAGGAGTACCGATGACCACAGCGTCGCAAGGGGTGTTGGCGATGGTCTTCTCGAGGTCCTTCATCTGTTGGGCGCCATAGCCCATAGCGGGCAGCAGGGTGCCGATATTCGGGTATCTTTCGAAGGTGGTGGTGAGCTCGCCGACGGTGTAGGGTCTCGGGTCAACGAGTTCAGCGCCGTGTTTAAGAGCAGCGACGGTACCGGCGCCGATCTTCATCTCACCGTGGGTCAACGTAGGACCGTCTTCCACGACGAGAACCTTCTTGCCCTTGAGCAGCTCGGGTTTGTCAACCGTAAGGATGGAGGCTGCGTCGATTTGCTTGGCAGTGGGGTTGATTTTGCGCAGGTTGGCGCGGACAGTATTGATGTTCTCCAAGGAAGCGGAGTCAATCTTGTTGATGACGATGACGTCAGCCATACGGGCGACAACTTCACCGGGATAGTAGCTCACCTCAGCGCCGGGACGGAGCGGGTCAGCCACGCCGATGGTCAGGTCGGGTTCATAGAACGGGAAGTCGTTGTTGCCGCCGTCCCACAGCACGATGTCGCAGCCGTCGGGATCGTTCTCGGCGCCGGCCATGTCAACCCACTTGCCGGTTTGAGGGTCTTTCGTCTTGCCGCCTTTGAGGATGGCCTCGTAGTCAACACCGGCGTAGATGACGTTACGTTTGGTGACCACGTGGGGTTCGTACTCCTCCATCTCCTCGATGGTGCAGTTCTGGTATTTGAGGTCATCGACGCAAGCGAAGCGTTGGACGATTTGCTTGTTCAAATCGGGGTCGTAAGGCATGGGGTGACGCACGGCGACCACTCTGAAGCCCATTCCGACGAGGTATTCGATGATTTTACGGGAGGTTTGTGACTTACCGCAGCCGGTACGGGTGGCGCCGACGGCGATGACAGGCTTTTTGGACTTCACCATGGTGTCCTTCGGGCCCATGAGCCAGAAGTTGGCACCGGCGGCGTTCACGATGGCGCTGATGCCCATGACGTATGAATAGGGCTTGTCGCTGTATGCGAACACGCAGTCGTCAACATCGAATTCCTTGATCAGTTCAGCCAGTTTGGCTTCCGGATAGATCTTGATGCCCTTCGGATAAAGATCCTCGCCGGCGAGTTCCTTCGGATACATACGGTCGTCGATTCCGGGGATTTGCTCAGCGGTGAAAGCCACCACATTGTAGTTTTTGTTGTGACGGAAGAAGGTGTTGAAGTTGTGGAAGTCTCTTCCAGCAGCACCAATAATGATCACATTTCTAACTTTTTTTCTCATAAAATCTTAATTTTTTGATGTTTATAAAAAATGTTATAGAGTTTTTCTCTTTTTTGCGGGTGCAAAGGTATAATTTTTTTGCATACGGAGCATGTTTTGGATTTTTTTTTGCCCGCCGCCCCACCTTGTCGGGAACGGCCTGGCGTGTCCACTCGCATTATTCTTTCATTCCTCATTTATAAAAATCGTATCTTTGCCCCCACGAATCAAATTAATCAAACCCCGTAAATATGAAAGATTTAAGAGCTGAACTGCAAGCCTTAGGCATTGAGAATCCTGTTGAAATTTACCACAACCTGTCCTACGACGAGTTGTACAAGCACGAGACCGACCCGTCGCTGACCGGCTACGAGAAGGCCTACCTGACCAAGTCGGGCGCCCTTTCCGTCGATACCGGCATCTTCACCGGCCGTTCGCCCAAAGACAAATATATTGTCAAAGACGAGAACACGAAAGACAACGTGTGGTGGTACGACCCGAACAAGAAGGGATCCGACAACAAGCCCATCGACCACAAGACGTGGGAGCATTTCCGCATGTTGTGCCAGAAGGAGCTTTCGGGCAAGAAGGTGTATGTGATGGACGGTTACTGCGGCGCCAACGAGAACTCCCGCATGAAAGTTCGCTTTGTGTCGGAGGTGGCCTGGCAGGCGCACTTCGTGAAGAACATGTTCATCCGTCCCACCGAGGAGGAGCTTGTCGATTTCGAGCCCGACTTCGTGGTGCTGAACGCGGGCAAGACCACCAACCCGGACTGGAAGGAGATGGGGTTGAACAGCGAGGTCTTCGTGGCCTTCAACCTGACGGAGCGCATGGCCCTGATCGGCGGCACCTGGTACGGCGGCGAGATGAAGAAGGGCATGTTCTCCATGATGAACTACTTCCTGCCCCTGCGCGGCATGGCGGCCATGCACTGCTCGGCCAACGAGGGCAAGGATGGCGACACGGCCATCTTCTTCGGCCTCTCCGGCACCGGCAAGACGACCCTCTCCACCGACCCGAACCGCGCCCTCATCGGCGACGACGAGCACGGCTGGGACGACAACGGCGTCTTCAACTTCGAGGGTGGCTGCTATGCCAAGTGCATCAACCTCAGCGAGGAGAAGGAACCCGACATTTTCCACGCCATCAAGCGCGACGCCTTGTTGGAGAACCTCGTGGTGGACGCCGAGGGCAACATCGACTTCAACTCCGCGGCCAAGACCGAGAACACCCGTGTCTCCTACCCCATCTACCATATCAACAACATCGTGCGCCCGGTTTCGCGCGGCACCCACCCGAGCAAGATCATCTTCCTCTCCGCCGACGCTTTCGGCGTGCTGCCGCCGGTCTCCATCCTCAACAAGGAGCAGACGATGTACTACTACCTGAGCGGCTACACGGCCAAGCTGGCCGGCACCGAACGCGGCATCGTGACCCCGCAGCCCACCTTCTCCTCCTGCTTCGGCGCAGCCTTCCTGCTGCTGCACCCGACCAAATACGCCGAGGAGCTGGCCAAGAAACTCGAGGAACACCACGCCACGGCCTACTTGGTGAACACCGGCTGGGCAGGCGGCGGATACGGCGTCGGCGAGCGCATCTCCCTGAAAGCCACCCGCGCCATCATCACCGCCATCCTCAACGACGAGCTCAAGAACTGCGAGACCGAAATCGTGAAACCCTTCAACTTGGTGATTCCCAAGCATGTCACCGGCGTTGACGACAACATCCTCAACCCCGTGAACAGCTGGGCCGACAAGGAGGCCTTCCAGAAGAGCGCCAACGAGCTGGCCGCCGCCTTCATCAAGAACTTCGCCAACTTCAGCGACACTGAGGAAGGCAAAGCCCTCATCCCGTTCGGCCCGCAGATTTAATGGTTAATAATGGTTAATGGTTATTGGTTATTGGTTATTGGTTATTGAGACTTGTTAATCCGTTTTTTTAGAATAATTATGAAACTATTACTGATCAGCAATTCAACCAACTACAAGGAGCCCTATCTCGGCTGGTGTCAGCCGCTGATAGCGGAATTCCTTCAAAACACAGCCGACGAGATCCTGTTCGTGCCGTATGCCGGCGTGGACGTGGGCGGCAAGGTCTATCCCGAGAGCTACGACAGCTACACGGCCCGTGTGCGCGGCGTGTTCGAGAAATTCGGCAAAAAAGTGGTTTCCGTGCATGAGGTCAGCGACCCTGTGGCGGCGGTCAACGACGCGAAGCTCATCATGGTGGGCGGCGGCAACACTTTCCACCTCGTGGCCGAGCTGCACCGTCACAAGCTCATCCAGCCCATCCGCCGCAAGGTGATGGAGGGTACCCCCTACATCGGCTGGAGTGCCGGCTCCAACGTGGCCTGCCCCACCCTGTGCACCACCAATGACATGCCCATCGTGATGCCCGAGAGCTTCCAGTGCCTCGACCTGGTGCCGTTCCAAATCAACCCGCACTACATCGACCCGTATCCAGAGGCCATCAACGACAGCATCCGCCACGGCGGCGAGACGCGTCAGGTTCGCCTGAACGAGTACTTGGCGGTCAACAAGGAGAAGACGGTCGTGGGCCTGCGCGAAGGCACCGCCCTCTGGGTCGATCACGAGCGCATCACCCTCAAAGGCACACGCAACATGATCGTGCTCCGCTACGGCCGCGACCCCGAGGAGGTCGCCCCGAACTCCGTGTTTGAGTACGATATCACCCCATGCCACGCGTGATTCACGCACCGCATTTTGCAAAACGGGGAGAGACACCGCCATGCGTCTCTCCCCGTTTTTTTTTCTCCTATTGGATTCGGCGGCAAAATGCCGATGCCTCGGATAAGTATAAGTTCCTGTCTATTCCTTCACGCATCGGATGCTGTAGCCGAAACCGTCATGGGTTTCCTCGCGGATGACATCCTCGCAGTCGAAGCGGAGGAGCGTGGTGGAAGTGCGGACCTCGCCGTCGACCACCTCCGTGGAGAGGAAGTAACCCTGGGTATAGAGCCCCTCGAACTGCTGTGCAGCGCCGTTGTACCAGCCGGCCGGCAGCCAGGAGAAGCCCGTGCTGTTGTCTCCGCCGCCTTGGTACCAAAAGTCCGGGGTACGCAAGGCATAGTTGCCGAAGGAGAAGAGTTCCTCGTAGTGCGCCGGGGTCGGGAGATACCAACCCTCAGGGCAGATGCCGCGGACATGGCCGTTTTCGTTGACGACACTGTCATGCAGGGCGGCCTCGGAACAGTAGAGACGGCCGAAAGTGTCGACATTGGCCTGCTCGTCGGGATGCAGCAGGGAACGGTAGCCGTAGGCGCACGGAATCGTGTCCTCACACTCGCCCGGGTTTCCATAACGCAAGGACTTAAGGTTCTCGCGGGTCCAACAGTAGCTGCCGACGCGCACTCCATGATAGACGTTGCCCTCGCAGTCAACTGCGTCCGGGCATCCCGGGAAGACAACGACAATGTGTTGCTCGCACTCCCACGTTTGGCCGCATACCGTATCCGTCACGACGCGCCTCACCACATGCTCGCCCTCCGTGAAACGGTAATCCTCCGGCATATTCTCATCATGGTAAACCAACCGCGACTCATCCTTGTTAACAATCGTGGGCTTGCCCAGACGGCTCAGATCAAGGGTGGCATATGTTTCTCCGAAGACAAGCGTATCCACCACTACCGGCGGGCACACCAACACCGCAGGCGGCGCGGGCGGAACCATGACCGGCTTCACTGTGAAACAGCCCATCTGGTCACGCACAATAATCGGACGCACGCCTATCGGCAGGGAATCAAACTCATTGTCGTCTCCCTGGAATATCACCACGCCATTGCGGTTTGCACCGTAGATATACGGAGGATAGCCTTTGTGGGCATTTGTCACGACAACCTTTCCATCATTGCCGCAATCCACCGGAGTGATTATCACGTCATATTCAATATCATAATCGCAGTCCGTGACAAAGACCACTTGGTAGATGGTGTCGCAGCCTGTCTCTGAAGAGACAGTATCACGATGCATGCCACCGTGCTCGACGAGCTGTCCGTGCCAGTAGAAGGGATATGACGAAGCCGGTACCGTGTCGTATTCATAGATCACCGTTCCCGCTTCGTTGATGTACAGCATAAGGTTGACCACGCTGTCGCAGCCGCTGGCATTCGTGTAGGTCTTGGTATAGAGTCCGCGATCACTAAGCGTGTCTCCATCCCAAACATAGAAACCACTACAAATTATCTTACTGATCAAGGTGTCCGTTGAGGTTCCGAACGACAAATGGAGTGTGTCCACCTGCGTGCATCCGTACATGTCTTCGTGCGCATAAGTGTAGTCACCTGGCTGGTCATAGGTCTGCCCGTCTATCCACGTGTAGCTTGTTTCGCACATATGCCGCACATACGCCTGGTGGTGCGGCACCGCTACCGTCAGGGTCAAAGTCACGACCGAGTCGCAACCGTTGGCAGCGACGAGGGTGACACTCTGCGTACCTGCCTCGGTGAAGTTGACTCCGTTCCAGGTGTAAGGCAGTGCGCTCTCGCAGACAGTCTTCGCATCGGTAACATTGTAGGTCGGGTTCACGTTCAGGGTCATCGTCACCACGGAGTCGCAGCCGTTGGCGGCGACGAGGGTGACGGACTGCGTGCCTGCTTGCGTGAAGGCCACGCCGTTCCAGGTGTAAGGCAGTGCGCTCTCGCAGACGG
>CAMHNQ010000092.1 GCA_946186495.1 uncultured Bacteroidales bacterium | reverse complement strand
AAACAAAAAAGTCATTCCCATGAACTGTCAAGGAGGAATCTTTCATCCAATCTACCTTCTCGTAAGAATGACGCGGCAAAAATACACATTAATCGTGAAACTGCAATAGTAAATTTAGAAAAACTTGAAAAAAGTTATCAACAAAATAATAAGATACGTGGTTTTCTTATATGCATAAAGAGTGCTTTAGGATTAAAACCGACACAAGGCGCAAGCGGATATGGCATAGTTAGTATTCCTCAAAATGATGGAGCTGTTCTTGAAGCAACAATATCACCAACTAATCATCACGCCAATGCTCAAACATATATTGACAACGACTGCAATTTAGAGTATAATCTCAAAATTTCAGTTAGGAAGAAACAGATGAGAGGCAAGTTCAAGCCGCACAAAGACGTTGTTTTGGACGAATACGAATACACTGGCAAGGAATTGCGTAAAGTGGACAATGCTTTGGCGTTAATCATCCGAAGCATCATCGGTTTCTTGGAGACAGGCGTGTACGAGGATTTGACGGGCGTGGCAGTGGTGCGGTGCACCGGTCGCCATAATAAAAAAACGTATTTTTGCCACCGAAATTTGTGGTATATTTACCACCCAAACAGTTTCATTGTGAAGAAATCAACAACAAAGAATACCGTACATGGAAGTGACAGAAACAATAATGACAAACTTTCTCACTCATTACGACTCGCCCATCGGCAGCATCACACTGGCCTCAGATGGCATGGCGCTCACCGGTCTCTGGTTCGACGGGCAGCGGCATTTTGGGGAAACGTTGCGTTCGGAGCATGCCGTTGTAGAGACGCAAAGCATTGCGTCTCTACCCCCGGTCCTAAACGACACCATCCGATGGTTGGACACCTATTTCTCCGGCGGCATCCCCGATTTCACACCGCCCATTATGTTGCGTGGTAGCGAGTTCCGGCAGGCGGTGTGGCGCGCACTACAGAACATCCCATACGGACAGACGATGACCTACAGCGACATTGCATGGCAGTTGGCGGCGGAACAGGGAATACCGAAGGTGTCGGCGAGGGCTGTGGGCGGTGCCGTGGGCCACAATCCCATCTCCCTCATCGTTCCCTGCCACCGCGTCATCGGCGCAGACGGCTCGCTCACTGGATACGCAGGTGGGATTGAGCGGAAAGCGTGGCTGCTGGGGATGGAGGGGCAGAAGCACGAAAGCAGAGCACCAATCAACTAAAAACCAGCTTATTATAAAAATTTCATTTCCTTTGTGACGAAATGCCCCCTCCATGCGTCTATAATATTGTACGACTCCTATAGCCTACTACCTTATCTCAACCGAAACCACCAACTGCTAAGACGTGAGACTTAGGACTTGAGACTTGAGATTAAACTATTGCCTATTATCTTAAAACCCAACAACATGAAAAAACAACTCTCCCTTTTCGTGGCTACCCTCGCCACCCTTTTCCTCACCCTCGCCTTCGCAGCGCAGGCGCAACAACACCCCTCAGTCCCATCTTACGACGAATTAAAGACCGCGGGGTATGAGGCATACCAAAACCAAGACTACAAAACGGCTTACCAGAAGTTCCATACGATGGATTCGGTGTATGGGATAGCCGATTTTCTCGATCTTGTTTATTATAATGTTTTAACAAATCATCTCAATTCGAACAGCGAGGAGTCAAAAGCTCTGATGTTCCGTATAGCCCGTAACAAATGTTGCGACATGAAGTTCTTGGAAGAGATGGTCGAGAAGCAGAAGGCGGACACGCTTGAGCACTGGGGTGAGATTGTCGCCATTGTCTCCCCTCGCGGGGTTCAGGACTCCATCTATCAAGACCGGCTGCTGACCCTGAAAAGAAGCTATATGGCCGCACTGGATTTGCTGAACAACGGAGGTAACGATTCGGCTTGGAGTGTCTTCAACGAGGTGAATGTTTCCAATGCCGCTGAACTCCAGCAACTGATTGCGGAGCGCGGTTTCCCTACATACACCAGAGTGGGCTACTACTGCAACGACTACGCCTCGGTGTTTGCGTATTTCTTGCCGACAGAGTCCCTTCGATGGTACTTGGAACGGGCCAAAGCCGCGGCTGACACCGGAGACTACAACCCGGACTGGATTCCCACTTTGTCCGACCGATACATGAGACAGCAAGTCCCTGACTCAGTCTATCTGGAGCACTTGCAGGTGATGTCGGACGCTGACCAAAATGCGAGAAGAATGCTGGATAGCGAAGTGGGCTACGATTCGGTGTGGCGGGTTATCCATGAGGTGGACGCCGCCAATCTCGTTGGACTCAAGCAATTGATAGCCGAACGCGGGTTCCCGACGTTGTCCAAGGTCGGTTACAAATGCTGCGACCTCGCCTCGCTTATCGCGCAGCACCAGCCGCCAGAGTTCCTGCACTGGTTCCTAGAACAGGCAAAAGATGCCGCCGACACTGGGGATTTTGACCTTACTTGGATCGCCTACATGACCGACCGCGACTTGAACTATCAAAGGAAACCGCAACTGTACGGCACCCAATTTCATGGTCAGGACGGTATCACAGCACTCTATCCCATTGCAGACATCGAACATCTGGCCGAGCGGCGTGAGCGTGCCAATCTGGGACCTATTGAAAACTATCTCGCAGGCTATGATCTGACCGAAATCCTCATTCACCCGGCGCTTGTGAACTACAACCAATACAGCCTGACTTGCCATATCGACGGTGACACCATGCGGGTGTCGGGGACCTGTTACTTCTCCCACGAGAACAACTATCGGAACCACCTCTTACTATCGCAGACCATCAGAATCGACTCTCTTAGCATGGACAGTTGGCAGCGCTACGGCGACACCATCACCTTCGCAGGGGATCCCGTCAAAGCGGAGTTCGCCTACGCTTTCCCGCTGGCCGACTACCGCGCTTCCGACGGCGCCATCGTGCTGCGGCGCGAGGGCAACTGGTACCCGTACCGCAACAGCGAGCTACTGACGGCGACTGTCCGTATCGAGGCGGAGAGCTACTATCTTATCGGAGGGACGGTAATGACACCGGCGTACGAGTTGCACCTTATACTGCTACCCAAAGAGAACTACACCTGCAAAGAGATGGTGAGTCCGACGCGACCATTCCTTTTCTACCGCACAGCCAGCGACACAACCTCTTATACGGAAGCATTTTACAACGAGTTCATGGACTCCTACGGCTTCTACAGCTCTTTTTTCAACGATTCGCTCTCGCAGAATCCGATGAACATCGTGGAAATTGGCGACCCCGAATTTGTGATGTGCCAGTCGTTGCGCGACATGATCATCTTCGGCCATTATTTCTACGATGTCTATACCATGATGCCCGATTTCTCGTGGATACCGCACGAGGTGGCGCATCAATGGTGGGGAAACAGCCTCTTTTTCGGACATCGGGATTATGCCCTTAGCGAAAGTCTGGACGAATACATCAAGTTGCAATTCCTCAAGAGCCGGGAGCGCGGTTACAAAGAGCAGATGAGCTATAACAAATACGCGATGAAGCTTGCCGAAAAGCGGCTGACCGTGGCTGACATCCGCAGTGTGGAGCCGCAGGACGCGTCCATCGCCATCTACAACACTGCTCCCTATCGCTTGGAGAAATCCAACAATGCGAAAGTCGATGAGCTTTTGCAGCAACTGTATCAAAAGCATAAAAATACGGTGGTCAGTCGCGAGGTTTTCCTGCGGGAGTGCGGGGCGTTGAAGAGCTGGTTGAGGGGAAAATAACAAATGTAACCTTTTTGATTTTTTGCATCTTTGTAATAAGAAAACTATTATTTTTGCAGCATCAAAAATTTAAAAAAAATGGAAAAAAGTAATATAACCCAACACATTACATTATTGGCCGGGATAATCCTGGTCATATTTTTCTCAGCTTGTACACACGAGCCTATCATTCCGCTGCCGTCGGAGCCGCAGCCCATTAACTACACGCCCGAAGTGCCGGAGCCCATCACCAACGACTTCACCCTGCTCAAGGCCTGCATCGGCAAATCGCAGTCGGAAGCCGCCGCCCTGCTGACCGAACACGGTTTTGTTGCCGGAGATGGCAACAAGTTCCTGAAAACGGAAAATGGTATCACCAAAGAGGCGATAATCTACTCCATGGGTAATGTCGCACTGACCCTCAAAGACAGTGACTTCGACATTTTGAAACCAGGTTTCGTGCAATGGATGAACGAGATACGGAACTCAGTATCATACACAAATTTAGTCCGAAAATCTTTCAGTCTCTGTACAGGATGGGGAAACGGGAACCAGCACTTCGACAGTCCCGAAGCACTCCTCGACGCCCTCGCACCCGTCCCCCTTGCCGATGGCCTATCCGCCGACTTCTATGGGAACGACTTCTACGCTAACCGATACAGTTTGGTACTGATGCCCGATCTCAGTGGCGTTTACATGCAAATCATCAACCACCTTGCCGGGCAGCCTTCCAACGATTTCACGGAGAGCGATTTGCAAGAGACAGACCTCCAAAAGCACATCCTAATTTCCAAGGTGGACTATCTCACTTTCAGATACAAGGGTTTTTATGCGCTGAATGTCACCAACAAGCTCAACTCCGGCAACGAAATCCCGTTTGTTTCGCAATATCACGCGCCCGCAGATTTCGGATACATCAAACTGTTCTATCGCAACACCGACAACCTGCTGATGGACGGTTCCATCGTCTGGAACGGTTGCGGCGAGCTGAATTTCCCGGACAACTTCCGTGCCGGTCTGCCGATGGACAACGGACTCCCCTATCCCGGACAAAATCGTATCGCCTTCATCAACGATGGCGGCCATTACGAGACCGTCACAGACGAGAACGAATTGAAATACATCTGGCAGAGCGTTTCCCAGCAGAAGGAATTCCAACATTATTATGGAAACTCGTCCAAGAAGGTGGCCGTTTACCTGTACACCCCGAGCGTTGGTGTCGGCAACCCCGCCGACGCTTACTATCTTGTTTTCACGGAGCAATAGAAGAACATTAACTGTCTTTAAATTCGGCGGCAAAAACATACAATAAAACAGCCCCCACATCCATAGTCAACCGGGCGGTAGTGCGCTGTGCGGCCTGAGCCGTGCATTCGGATGACAACGTGCTGAGCCTGCGCCGTGATGTTCGAAAGGAACGGGTGCTGCCGGCTCCGAGCAGCGGTCAGATAGCGATCGAGAGATCGTTTTTCCGGTTCGCCCTACAGGCGCGGGGGACTGTCGTTATAGCAATTCTGTCTGGAAGTTCAAGGCCTGGATCTCCATGTCTAACTGGCGCAGACGAGCGGAGCTGTCGTCCACCTGCTTGCCGAGGGTCTTCACATCGATCACCGTCACGGTCTTGATTTCCGAGCGGGAGTAGCGGTCCTGTCCGGCCGAGGCCGTCTCGAAGACGTTGCGCAGGGTGCCCACCCGCATGGTCAGCACGTCCTTGCGTGCCATCAGCTGGGTCAGCGTCACCCCGTCGGCGTTCTTCGTCTGCATGTTGGTGGCGTTGATGCGCCAGATGATCTCCTCCAGCTGCGCGAGGCACGCGTCGAGCTCCTTCATCAGTTCCTCCGGCTTCTCCAACGGCTCGTCGCCATCCTGCACTTTCACGTTGTTCTGGATGCGCGTCCCAATCTGCTGGATGCGCTTCTGCAAGTCTTTCCTGATGCTTAATGCTTCCGCAAGTTTCATAGTGGTTCTTATTTGGCGGCAAAGGTACATTTTTTCCGCATGAGTGTGACAATCAAAAAAAAGTGTAATTTTGCCACCGATTTAGTGGTCGAACAGCCACCTTTTTATAAACATTTTGAACTATGAGGTACTTGACATTAGACAAGGCTATTGAAGCTTGGAGAAAACTCCAACCGCTTTCGGAAGACGACAAGGCACGATTGAGTCGCAGGTTCACCATCGACTTCAACTACAACTCCAATCATCTTGAAGGCAACACGTTGACGTATGGACAGACAGAAATCCTTTTGCTTTTCGGCAAAGTCATAGGCGAAGCCAATGTGAAAGACGTGCAAGACATGACTGCCAGCAATGTCACACTTAACATGATGAAAGAAGAGGCCACCATAAAAGAAACGCCTCTCACACAGGCATTTATCCGAACGCTGCACAAAACATTGCTGCGCGAGGATTACACGGTCTATCGCAACCTTCCCGGGGGGATGCAGACAAGCTACACTGTTCACGCGGGACAGTACAAAACCCGTCCGAACAGTGTCATCACCCGCTATGGTGACTGTTTCGAGTACGCTTCGCCGGAAGAGACTCCGGCCTTGATGACCGACCTTGTCGATTGGTACAACAAGGCGGAGGCGGAAGGGAAGCTGTCGCCCGTGGAGTTGGCCGTGCTGTTCCATTACCGTTACATCCGCATCCACCCGTTCGAGGACGGCAACGGGCGCATCGCCCGCCTGTTAGTCAACTATATCTTGACAAAACACGACTACCCGATGATCGTGGTACGGAGCAGACTGAAAAATGAATATTTGGAGGCCCTTCATGCCGCCGATTTGATGGTCGGTTCTTCTCCGAGCGCTGGAGCCAAGGCATCCTTGACAAAGATCAAACCCTTTGTTCAATATTTTAAAAAGCTACTGGCCAAGGAAATCTATAACGATGTGCTTTTCCTCACCGAGCATGACGAAAACCTGTGGTGGTATGACGGTGAACGCATAGAATTCCGATCACAGAACTACAGCAAGCTGCTGGTTCTTATGATGTCGGAACCTGTTCTCACGTTGGAAGATATGCAGCGACATCTCAACATCAACATGTCGGCGGTGAAAAAATTGGTCAACCAACTGCTTGAGAAAAAATATATCGAGCGGGGAACGGAAACCGGTTCCTGGCGGGTGTTCATCACGCCGTCGGTGTGAGGGCGATTTTTGAAAGCAGCTTTGCGACGCTTGGAAACGTCGCCCCCTAAGCCGAGTTTCGCCCAGAAATAAACAAAATGACACGTGCATTTCACTAATCACAAACCACAAATCACAAATCACTAATCACTAATCACAAAAAAATGTACTTTTGCCGCGTCAAACAAAAACGGCGATGAGACATCTGATCGGCATATTCTCCGTGTTGTGGGCGCTGCTTCTTGGCGGCGTCTCGGACGGCGTGCGCCCCGGCCCGCACACCGACGGGCGATCCGCCGTCGCGCAGCCCGTGTCGGAGCGGCTCTCGGCCGACAACCTGCCGAACAAGGACCTGTTGCTCAGCTCGGCACAGTCGCTGCTGTCGGTCGGCGAGGAGGAAAGCGCCGCGCCGAATGTGCGCCCGCATTCGGCCAACAGCCGGACGAACAGCTTTTCCCATAGCCATTTCCACATCCTCCGCAACGGCAAAGTGGTCCGCATTCTCCGGCATCCTTACCGCACTGTCTGCGACAAGGGTTGTGCCGGCACATTCTCCGCCGAACGCTACCTTTTCGCCCTGCGGCGCATCCGGATTTAGACCGTTTTCCATTCATCCACCTTTTATCGAGCCGTCATCCCCATGAACGGCCTCTTGGCGTGCGCCTGTCCGTATGTGCGGTGGCGTATGTCCCCTTAACCCATTATTTCATTCACCAAAATACTAAAAAAATGGAAAACAATTTCAAGAAGGTCCATGCGAAAAAGGACCTCATCATCTCCGGCTGCATTATTTTGGCCGGCATAGCCTTGTTCTTCGTGCACAAGGCCACGGGAGTGTGCATCTTCCTCTGCGGCATACTCTCCCTCATCCTCTACAAATCCGGCTACAAACTGAACGGCGAAGGCATCCCGTTGCAGAAAAAGAGCCTGGAGCTGAACAACAACTGCCGCGAATCCCTCTTGGATTTTCTCAGCGGCAAGAAAGTGGAGCCCAAGCTCGTGCAGGGCAACGAGGGCGGCACCGTCCTGTTGGAGGTGTGGTTCAACGCCCCCGCCGACATCGCCTACGCGCGGCTGTCCGAATACAAGGAACTGAGCTTCCAGACCGTCACCGACATTGTGGAACTCCCGGCTGACCAGGCGCAGCTGCTAATTCAGAAGATATGACGAAGGATACGGCAAAACAGGTCTTTTTGTGGACCGACTGGCTGATTCTCGGAATCCTGGTCGCCGCCGGGGTGTTCGTGACGGTTCTTGGCGGCAGCTGGACGGCTTTCGGGGTGTGCTGGATAGCCTGTGTGCTGGCCTTCGCCCCCTTCCTCCGACACGGCTACAAGTTGGAGGGGCAGACCGGCGTGTTCCGTTTAGAGGAAGTACTGGTCCCGCGCGAGTGCCAGACGCAAATAATAGCATTCTTGAACGGCGACACTGATGAATTGTCCGTCCAACCTGCTGTTCACGGAGGTGCATTGGTGCGGCTGTTCCGCCGGAAGTCGGACGGGACGGTGCTGGCGCAGTACTTCGACTATGCCCAGCATCTTGCCGGCACGGAATACCCTTTCGTGCCCGTCAGCGCACAGCAGGCGAAAGCGGTCCGGGCACTGCAGTCGAAGCAATAGCGAATCACTTTTTTTCTAATGCGCATATTCAGAGACATCGCGGGGCGGCGTCTCTTTTTTAGAACTTATTCTCTCAAAAAAAGTCTAACTCTGCCATGCTGCAAAAATCAATGCGGTAACTATGTTCTCCACTTTGCAATCTGATACGGCAACAAGGTTCGATGAGCATCAGCATCGTCAACATTCCCCAAGAAGGACAAACCCTACCTGCAACATTATTTCATTTTTTTCACCGCAATAATCCATAAAGTTGTTATTTTTGCCGCGTGGTTGCCATCGGGTGATGCTCAACGGACTTCGCGTCATCCGCCGAAACTGCAACAACTTAGAAAATAGAAGTCCCAAAATGAAGCAGCTTTTAGAAGAATAAACGAACATAGTATAGTATAACAACTGAGCTTTACGCTCTTATTCTCGGTCTTGAAAATCGCCAAAATTTAAGCTATACGAGAATAGGCAGCGGAGGTTTCCGTATCGGGCGGGAATTTTTCCGTGCTTATTTGTATAGCGGGTGTTTGGCGATACCTCAAGACCAAATAAGCACAAACGAGGAACGATTCACCGCCTTTTTTGTTGCTTGGGGATGAGGGTGAATGTTCCAAACAGACAGCGATATGAACGAACACAAAGACACCCCCGTTGAACCCTTTCACATCGGACGGCTTATAAAAGCGGAGCTTGCACGGCAAGGGCGGAGCATCACATGGTTGGCGCAGCAAATCGGCTACACCCGCGAGAACCTCTACAAGATCATGCGCCGCGAATGGATCTACACCGATGTCCTCTTCAAAATAAGCGACGCCCTCGACCACGACTTCTTCAAGGCCTGCTCCGACTGGCGCAACTCCCCCTCCTATCCAAAATCTGTGAACCAAAGCGACAATCCATAGCAACGATTTTTCTGATGGATTGGAACGGATAGTTACGGGGTGGAATGGATTGGAGGTGGGGGAAAGTGTAATTTTGCTATTTGATTTTACCCTTTATAGAAAACAGGCTAATAGGGTAAGAAAAACGATTACAATCAAATAAATAGTTTATTAAATAACAGTATTATGAAAAAAATTACACTTACGATCACACTGATCATCATCACCGCCTTGTCTTTGCAGGCACAATTTTGCTTCGTAGGAAAAGATAACGCACATGTTTATCAAGGTGGAGAAAATGGCAAAAACTTCGCCGCAATCTTTTCCACAAAAAACACCTCACGACAGAAGGCTATCCGCCAAACTGTCGAATATTTGTCCAAATATGACCTCATTGACGACAAAGATGCGGTTTTAGCCTCCGTCAATGAGTATGACGATTCTCAAAGCGAGTTCACCGTACCCGTTCGATTCCGTTTTGGATGGCATGGGGCGGCTCCAGTAGCGGGTGCAGTTGCCCCTCTTCCTCCCATGTATCTGACAGCTGATTTCCTGTTCCAATTCTATGACGAAGGCAAAGTACGGCTTGTCATCAAGAATTTTGGCGAAGAAATCTATTATAACTGGTCGAATAATTCAAAAAGCAACAAAACACAGCCCAGCGATGTTTTAAATGAAGATGAAGTTGCTTTATACAGAGGTCACAAGACAGCTCCTACCTTGCAAGATGGAATGAACAAGTTTTTTATAAAACTCCTGCTTGTGTTAAATTCGAAAACAGACAAAATTGGCGAGGTTGACAAAGCCTTGACTGAATTTCTGGAGAATATTGATGAACAAATTGTTCTTGTTGATAAATTGGTGAAAGGAGGTTGTTATTTCTATGGAACACCAGAGGAACTTCTTGCTCTTTGGCGTAAAATGGAGGCCAGTGGCGACCTGCAAGGTGTCAATTCTGCCATGATAAACATGTTAGAAAAAGAAATAGCAGAGGGGAAACTGGTGTGTGTATATCCGTACTTCTGGAAAAGGGACATCAAGATGGAATTTGACTATACTTTTATAGAAATCTGTGAATTCTTCGAGGGAACAATTGAAGGCATTGCGGAAGACGGCGAAGTGACTTGGGAACTGGTGGATGGCAAATTATTGCCGACAGATGCCAAGCTGCGCAAACAACTGATTAAGAATAAGCAGGACTATTTCTCATATTACCAGTAATTGAT
>CAMHNQ010000091.1 GCA_946186495.1 uncultured Bacteroidales bacterium | reverse complement strand
GACGACGGCAAGTCCGTCTCGGGTAAAATCATCGTGAGAAGACATTAGGACAGATATTTGTAGGACGAAAGCGAAAAAACGGGACCTTGCCGGTCCCGTTTTTTTGTTGTCGGTAAGTATCATAATTTGTTGTATTTTTGCCGCTTAGCCGAACAGAGGCTCCAAGCATTCTGCGACAGAATGCAACAAACTGATTGACAGATAATTGATTTTTTATCTATCTAATATCCAATGTAAATAATACCTTAAGAGTAATAACGAGCATCGAAAATATATGAAGAAGATTTCCATTTTATCCGCATTGATTCTAATCACAACCGGTATATTTGGACAAGGGGGAAACTACCAACTTCCCGCCTGGGATTTCAACAACTGGCCGGATTCACTGCCCTATCATTGGTACTCCTTTTCGAACATGATCTGCAACATTCCGGACACTGCGCTGTGCACGGCGGCGAGAGTTGCGGGAGCATTCCAGAACCACCACAAGAGCGTGAGGGGGCGCGGTTCATCAAGCTCCAACAAAGCGTGCCAGCTTTATACGGTACGCAAGGGAGGCCGCGACATCAACGGAGCCTTGACCACCGGGCAGTCGATTGTGCAAAGCACCAACCTCAACGACCCGTCGAACTACGTCTACACGGACCGCAACGGGACCTGCAAGTGGCTATTCCACGGGCGGCCAGACTCCGTCGCGGTATGGGTGCGCTTCAGTTTCAAGCAGAACACCTATCCGCAGGCCATGATGCGGATCCACATCCATGACGACATCAACTACAACGACTTGTCCAACATGCAAGCGGAGTCCCCGCAGACCGGCAAGATTGCCAACGCCTACTGTTACATGACAAACCCGGCCACCACTGCTACGGGCGGGGTCTACAAATCCGGATGGACAAGATTCTCCTACAAGTTCAACTATTGGGACGCGAACAACAACCCCATCCCAAGCCCCACCGTGACCAACACGCAGCAGCCCCAATATATTCTTGCGTCCCTCTCCACAAACAAGGAACTCGGGGTTGGCGATGGCGACAGCATTGCATTCGACAACATCTACTGCATCTACGACAAGGGACTGGCGTCAGTGAAGATTAACGGAGTGGAAGCTGATGCAATCCGAAATCACTTCAACAATACGGAAATCGCCACCCACGACGGCACAAGTTCCTACAACAGCATTTCGTACTACAACAATACACTGTACTGCTACGATGCCGAAAGCGGTGAAGGCTTCCCCATCGTAACCGCCACCCCGAAGTCAACCCTCATTTCCGGCATCACAATCCAGCAGGCCTCCCAGAATTCCTCCATTTGCACCATCACCGTCACGCACAACGACGGATCCACGTTCACCTACAAGATCAGATTCGCGAATCTCCAGCCAGGGGTGTCGGTGTCCCTGGACCATGCGGACGGGATGTACACAGTCTGCCAGGGCGAGGAGGTCACAGTGACAGCCACGACAGACGCGCAGAGCATTTCCTGGAGCAACGGCAACACTTCTGCCACCATCCACCCGACCGCCAGCGGGACATACACGGTCACGGCCTCGAATCCGAACGGATGCACGGCCACAGCCAACGCCTACGTCACCGTGAACCCGCTGCCCAACGTCACCATCACGGGCAGCAACACCGTCTGTGAGGGGAAGACCGCCACACTGACGGCTGGCGGTGCAGCCAGCTACTTATGGTCCACCAACGCCACCCAAACCTCCATCAATGTGAACACGGGCGGCAGCTATTCCGTCACGGGCACATCGAGTGCCGGCTGTCAGGGCACGGCCACACATTCGGTTTCCACCCTGCCCTCCCCCACGGTCACCATCACGGGCGCACCGTCATTCCTGTGCAACGGGAGCAGCGCGACATTAGCGGCGAGCGGAGCAAGCACCTACAATTGGTCAACAGGTGCCGAAGGGGCAACCCTGACGATTACTTCTGGCGGCAGCTACGCCGTCACAGGCATCAACGAGAACAACTGCACGGGTACCGCGTCAGTCACAGTGGAAAGCCGCACCACTCCGGTTGCCACCATCAGCGGACCGGACCTGGTGTGTTCTGGCAGCAGCCAGACCCTCACGGCCACGTCCACTCCTTCAGGAGCGACATTTTCCTGGCAAGGCGGCACGAGTGGGAATGCGTTAACCATCACCGATGGCGGCATCTACACCGTGACAGCCAACCTGAACGGCTGTGAGAGCAGCGCCACCAAGTCGGTGGCCAGTTCCACACCTCCCACGCCCCCGACCGTGGCAGCCGCCTCTCGCTGCGGCAGCGGTGCCGTGACGCTCAGCGCCACAGCGTCCGAGGGGGCCACCTGCATTTGGTATGCCACGGCGAACACGCAAAGTGTCCTCGGCACAGGCAGCACCTTCACCACCCCTTCCATCTCCAGCACCACGACCTACTACGTGTGTGCCCAGAACGCCGACGGCTGCACCTCCACGCGTGTGCCGGCAAGTGCCACCGTCAACCCCTTGCCGGACGCACCGGCAGTCGCCAACTCCAGCATGTGCGGTGAAGGCGAAGTCACCCTGACCGCCACATCCGCCTACACGGTGAAATGGTACTCTGACGCGAATGGGGAGAATGAAATCACCGCCAACCAGCACGTTTCGCTGGGGACCAACACCTTCTACGCCGCCGCTCTTGACGACAACGGCTGCCGCAGCACGCTCGCCCCGATGACAGTGACGGGGAACGCCATTCCGGCGGCCCCTGCGGTGGTTTCCCCCGCACCGTTCTGCTCCAACGGCAGCGTCAGCGTGACATTAGCAGCCACCCCGCCCGCAGGATGCATCGTCAAATGGTACTATGCCGACAACACCCCTGCAGGACAGGGCCAGCAGACAAAATCCGTTGGGGCCTCCACCGTCTTCTACGCCACCTCCTACAACAGCGGCAGCCAGTGCGAGAGCGCGACGACGCCCTTCAACATCACCATCAACCCCGTCCCAGCCGCCCCGGTGCTGAGCTGCGCACCCCGTTGCGGCGCAGGCTCCGTGACGTTGAGCAGCGATGCCGCCGGACTGGCCACCAAATGGTTCGACAGCAACGACAACCTCTTGGGTACGGGCCCGACCTACACGACTACTGTCACTGGCAACACCCTCTTCAAAGCCCTTGCCCTGAACGAGAACACGGGTTGCGAAGGACCCAAGGCGAGCGTCACCGCCGTAGTCAATCCGACTTACCGGCACGATTTCAGCCAGACTGCATGCCAGCAATACGTTTGGAATGGCGAAACCTTCACCCAGAGCGGCGACTATACGCGCACCCTCTCCTCAGTCAGCGGTTGCGACAGCGTGGTCACCTTGCACCTCACCGTCAACAGTGCCTACCAGACCAGTTTCGACACCACCGTATGCGACGTGTTTGAATGGCAGGGGCAGACCTACACAACCAGCCAGGACATCGTCAAGCACCTAATTAGCAGGCAAGGGTGCGACAGTGCCGTCACTTGCCACCTCACCGTTTTGCCCACCACCACCTCGCAGCAGTCGCTGACCCTCTGCCAAGAGCTTCTGCCATACGACTACTACGGCACTGTAATCACCAGTGCTGGGGTGAAGACTATCACCAAAACGAACGCAGCCGGCTGCGACAGTGTCATCACGTTGACAGTGACCGTCAACCCGACACCGTCCCTGCCCACCGTCACCACCAGCAGTCCTTCCCGTTGCGGTTCGGGTCTCATGACGCTGACGGCCAGCAGCGGCACCAATGGCAACACATGCCGCTGGTATGCCAGCATCTCCGGCGGGGAAGTCCTGGCCACCCAAACGAGCTACTCCCCCACCGTGTCGGAGGACACCATTTACTACGTATCCAGCTACAACGCCGGCACCGGATGCGAGAGCGGCCGCACAGCGGTGGAAATCACGGTGAACCCCGTCCCCGAGGTGCCAGCCGTGACCAACGCGACCCGTTGCGGACAGGGAGAAATCACCTTGTCAGCCACTGCCACCACCCACGCCACCACCTGCCGCTGGTACGACAATAACACCACCAACACCTCCCTATATACGGGACTCAGCTACACCACCACCCTCTCCTCCTCCAGAAACTTTTACGTGGAAAGCTACAATGAACTCACGGGTTGCAAAAGCAGCGCACGCACCGTCGCCACCGCCACCGTAAACCCCATCCCTGCCATACCAGCAACCACCCCAATATCCAACTGCGGGTCCTTCAACGGTGACTTGGCCGGCCATGTTTCCGGAAGCTCCTTCTACCGCTGGTATAACGACAACGGAATCCTCTTGGGCGAAGGCACTCACTACAACACCTCCTTGAACGAAACATCCACCTTCCTCGTCAGTGCCTACAACACCCAAACCACATGCGAGAGCGGAAGAGGCAGCCTGACTGTCACCATCCGCCCGGTTTACGAGCCGCAGCATCTGTATGACACCGTATGCCAATACACTCATTACCAACAACATGATATTAGCCAAGACTTCAATACGGCAGGCGACTTCAGCATAACCCTCAACGAGATGTCCTCACAACAGTGCGACAGTCTTGTCACACTTCATATCCATGTCAAGCCACAGATTACGAACAACATCATCGAAAGCGCTTGCACCCAACACACTTGGAACGGCACCGTTTACACGGAGAACGGCACCTACACACAGACCTTCACGGCGGCGAACGGTTGTGACAGCGTTGTGACCTTGCATCTGACCATCAAACCGACTTCCACTCAGGAAATCACGGAGTCCTCATGCGTCAGCTACACTTGGAACGGGGTGACCTACAATGAATCAGGCGACTACGTGCAGCATTTCGTGAACCTCCACGGTTGCGACAGCACGGTCACTCTCCATCTGACCATCAACCAGCCGACCTCTTCCGAGTTTTCCATCGCCCAATGCACGAGCTACACCTGGGACGGCGTAACGTATACAGAATCGGGAGATTACATCCGCCATTACGAGACATCGAACGGTTGCGACAGCGCCGTCACCCTGCACCTGACCATCCATCCCACCGTCACCCGCGACATCTTCGACACCGCATGTGTTAGTTACACTTGGAACGACGAGACCTATTCGATGAGCGGAGATTACACGCAGCAGTTCCAGACCACGCACCATTGCGACAGCACCGTCACCCTGCACTTGACCATCCACACGCCCACCTGGATTGCGTTGACGGACGAGATTTGTGCCGGCGTACCTTATGAGGGCCACGGGTTCACAGCGACCTATTCGGAAGCGGGCATCTACACTCTCACGCATGAGGGGGCAAACATCCATGGCTGCGACAGCACCACCACGCTGACCCTCACAGTGCATCCCGCCGAACAAACGGAAATCGCCCAGGACATCTGTTTCAACAAGTCCTACAACTTCAATGGCCAGTTTCTTACGGCTTCCGGCATCTATGTTGACACCATGAGCACGATCCATGGATGCGACAGCATCATCACCCTGGCCCTGAACGTCTGGCCGGAACGGAGAGACACGTTGGAGGCGGACATCTGCCTTGGCGACTCCTACCATCAGAATGGCTTCAACATCAGCACGCCCACATCCACGGGCTACCACCAGATTGTCAGTCCCGACATCCACGGCTGCGACAGCACCACCGTCTTGCTGCTGCGCGTGCACGAGCCGGCCGTGACGCAGATACTCGACACGGTCTGCCAAGGGGAGGTTTACCTTGCCAACGGGTTCAACATTGTCGCCCTTGAGTCCGGCATCTTCACGCACACACAGAACCTGCAGACCACGTTCGGCTGCGACAGCACAGTGCATCTCCAGCTGACAGTCCATCCGACGCACAACATAGAGATTTGGGACACCGTCTGTGCCGGGACAAGATACCAGAGTCACGGCTTCGACACCCTGCTGACACAGTCACGGAACTACACTTTTGTCCACACGGGCCTGAACATCCACGGTTGCGACAGCACGACGACCCTGCAGCTGAACGTGCGGCCGACATTCCGCACTCCGATATCGGAAACCATCTGTTTCAACGGCAGCTACCCCTTCAAAGGAGTCGCTCTCTCGCAGGCGGGCACGTACGTGGACACCCTCACAGCCGTCAACGGCTGCGACTCCATCGTGACCCTGACCTTGTCCGTTTACCCGGAGAAGAGGGACACCCTCACCGCCGACATCTGCCTTGGCAGTGACTATCAACAGAACAATTTCGACATCTTGCATCCGACTTCCACCGGCTTCTTCAGCCACACTGATCCGGACATCCACGGTTGCGACAGCACCACCGTCCTGCTGCTGCGGGTCCATGAGCCAACCGCCACCCCGTTCAGCGCCACCCTTTGCTTGGGCGAATCCTATACCGAGCACAACTTCAACGTCACCCCGACGGAGGCCGGAGTCTTCACGCACACGCAGAACCTACAGACCACGTTCGGTTGCGACAGCACCGTCACGCTAACCCTAACGGTGAATCCCGTGCACCGCATCGCCCTCTCTGACGAGGTCTGTGCCGGGGTGCTGTACCAAGGACACGGTTTCGACACCACGATCGCCCAGGCGGGCATCCATACGCTGACCCACCGGAATCCCAACGTCTTCGGTTGCGACAGCACCACCACCCTGACCCTTACGGTTCATCCGGTGCTAACCAGCAGTCTCAGCCAGGACATCTGCTTCAACGACAGTTATCTCTTCAACGGTCGCGCACTCACGGAATCAGGCACATACATTGACACACTGGCCACGGTTCACGGGTGCGACAGCATCATCACGCTGGCCCTAAACGTCTGGCCGGAAAGAAGAGACACCCTTGAGGCGGACATCTGCTTAGGCGAATCCTACCAGCAACACGGCTTCGAAATCACGTCGCCGACCACCACAGGATACCACAGCATCGTCACTCCCGACATCCACGGCTGCGACAGCACCACCGTCCTATTGCTGCGGGTCCATGAGCCAGCCGCAACCCCGCTCAGCGCCACCCTTTGCTTGGGCGAATCCTATACCGAGTACAACTTCAACGTCACCCCGACGGAGGCCGGAGTCTTCACGCACACGCAGAACCTACAGACCACGTTCGGTTGCGACAGCACCGTCACGCTAACCCTAACGGTGAATCCCGTGCACCGCATCGCCCTCTCTGACGAGGTCTGTGCCGGGGTGCTGTACCAAGGACACGGTTTCGACACCACGATCGCCCAGGCGGGCATCCATACGCTGACCCACCGGAATCCCAACGTCTTCGGTTGCGACAGCACCACCACCCTGACCCTTACGGTTCATCCGGTGCTAACCAGCAGTCTCAGCCAGGACATCTGCTTCAACGACAGTTATCTCTTCAACGGTCGCGCACTCACGGAATCAGGCACATACATTGACACACTGGCCACGGTTCACGGGTGCGACAGCATCATCACGCTGGCCCTAAACGTCTGGCCGGAAAAAAGAGACACCCTTGAGGCGGACATCTGCTTAGGCGAATCCTACCAGCAATACGGCTTCGACATTCTTGCGACCGAAGCGGGAGTCCTCACTCAGACTCAGCATTTGCAGACATCATTCGGTTGTGACAGCACAGTGACCCTGGTTCTGACAGTCAAGCCCACCTCCGTTGTCAGCATATCAGACGAGATTTGTGTCGGGGAACCCTATTCCGGCCACGGCTTTGACACCATCGTCTCCACAGCGGGCATCTACACTCTCTCACACCAAGACGTTAACGTCTCCGGCTGCGACAGCACCACCATCCTCACCCTGACCGTCAAACCCAACTACAACATCTCCATTTCCTCTATGATTTGCTCGTTAGGAAGTTATTTGTTCAACGGGCGCACACTCACCGAAGCCGGCACCTATACGGACACCCTGACCACCATCAGCGGTTGCGACAGCATTGTGTCCCTCACTCTGACGGTGGGCGATGTATATTTAGACACCATCACCGCACACATCTGCCTTGGGGAATCCTACAACGCCTACAACTTCTCGGTCAACGAGCCGACAGAGTCTGGGTTCTACGAGCAGCACCTCACCGCCATGAACGGCTGCGACAGTACCACCATTCTACACCTTATTGTTCACGAACAGACTTCCACGCCAATCAGCGCCACCATCTGCCAAGGCGGGCGGTATCAGGCAAACGGCTTCGACCTTTTCCCGCAGGAGGCAGGTGTCTTCCTCGACACCCTGCATCTCCAGACCACCTTCGGATGTGACAGCACCGTCACTTTAGCTCTCACCGTGAATCCGGTGCACGACTTGCACTACAACGACGAGGTGTGTGCCAACGTGTCATACACCGGGCACGGCTTCGACACCACGTTCACGGAGGCCGGCGACTACATACTCATTCACCAGTCCACGAATGCGCATGGCTGCGACAGCACCACCTCCGTCGCCCTGACAGTCCACCCCTCTTACAACACCGCCTTTTCACAGACAGCCTGCGTAAGTTACACTTGGGACGGCACCACCTACACCGAATCCGGAGACTACACCAAGCATTACTCCACTGCTTCGGGCTGCGACAGCATCGTCACACTGCAACTGACAATTCACCCTTCCTTCACGCATGAGTTCTCGGCCACAGAATGTGTAAGCTATACTTGGAATGACTCAACATACTATCAATCCGGAGATTATATCCAACACTTCGAAACCGTCCACGGATGCGACAGTACCGTCACCCTTCATCTCACCATTCACCCCGCTGTTACGCACGAGTTCTCCGCAAGCAATTGTGTCAACTACGTATGGAACGATTCAACTTACTACCAATCAGGGAGCTACATCCAGCATTTTGAAACCATCCATGGTTGTGACAGTACAGTCACCCTCCATTTGACCATATTCCCCGCCGTCACCCACGAATTTACCGCCACCGAATGCGAGCATTACACTTGGAACGACTCCACCTACGACCAATCAGGTGATTATATCCAACATTTCGAAACCGCCCACGGTTGCGACAGCATCGTCACCCTCCACCTGACCATCCATCCTGCTCTCACGAACGAGTTTTACGCCACTCAATGTGAAAGCTACACTTGGAATGATTCAACATATTACCAATCAGGCGACTACGTCCAGCATTTCGAAACTATCAATGGTTGCGACAGTACAGTGACCCTGCATCTCACCATTCATCCTGCCCCGACCCGAGAGTTTTCGGACACCGCCTGTATAAGCTATCGCTGGAACGATTCAACATATACGCAATCAGGAGATTACATGCAGCATTTCGAGACTATCCACGGTTGTGACAGTACGGTCACGCTGCACCTGACCATCCATACCCCGAGCCATGTGGTCATTTCGGACGAGACATGCGCGGGAGAGGCCTTTACCCTCCATGGTTTCGACACCACCTTCAAAGAAGCGGGGACATACACCCTCACCCATGAAGGTACCAACGCCAACGGCTGCGACAGCACCACCGTCGTCACCCTGACTGTCCACCCGGTAATGAAGACTGCCATTTCCAGAACAATCTGTTTCAACGAAAACTACCTCTTCAACAATCGCGTACTAACGGATTCAGGCACATACATTGACACTTTGGCCACGGTTCACGGGTGCGACAGCATCGTGACACTGGTTCTGACAAAGTGGCCCGAGCAACGGGATACCCTCGAGGCGGACATCTGCCTTGGCGAATCGTACTATGACAACGGATTTGCCATCACGAATCCGACCGCCACAGCCTACCACTCCATTGTCAGCCAAGACATCCACGGCTGCGACAGCACCACCATCCTGTTGCTGAACGTTCACAATCCAGCCGTCACATCCCATACGGGAGTAATTTGCCAAGGAGAGCGATACATCGCCAACGGATTCAACATCTACGGCGCAACGCCGGGCACCATCAACCGAACAATCCACTTGGAGACGGTTTTTGGCTGCGACAGCACTGTGACCCTCCAGCTTACCGTACTCCCGACCCATCACATAGAGCTTTCGGATGCCGTCTGTGTCGGCACACCTTACCAGCAATACGGCTTTGACACTCTCTTCACACAAGCGCGCAGATACACCTTGACCCACAACGACAACAACCAGTACGGTTGTGACAGCGTCACGACCTTGCAGCTCACCGTGATGCCCGTGTTCCGCACCGACTACAGTGTGGAGATCTGCCACAATGACAGCTACTATTTCAACGGCCAATACCTTACGGAAACAGACACATACTTGTCGAACCTTACCGCTGAAAACGGCTGCGACAGCATTGTGACGCTACACCTGACCGTCCGCCCCGAAAAGAAGCGCACCATTGAGGCACACATTTGCAAGGGCGACTCCTACCATCAATACGGCTTCGACATTGAAACGCCGCAGGTGAACGCAACTTACGAACGGATCGTCCCGGACATCCATGGCTGCGACAGCACCACCTATCTGCAGCTCTATGTTCATGAATTGGACACCACCCACCTGACTGCCACCATCTGCGAAGGGGAGGCATACACACTCAACGGTTTCGATATCAGCCCATTGACAGCTGGCGAATATGACTACCAACGTACGGAAAGTGCCGCTTACGGTTGCGAATTCACCCTGATGTTGCACCTCACCGTGAATCCCACTCAACATGTGACGCTGGCGGACACCATTTGCGAACGTTCCCCGTATAACCGTTTCGGCTTTGACACCCTGTTCGCAGAAGCCGGCAACTACACGCTGACACACGAGAGCCACAATGAATACGGTTGCGACAGCACCACAACCCTGCACCTGGCAGTCATGCCAACCAGTGCCAACGAATTCACCATCAAAAGTTGCGAACTTTACACTTGGAACGACTCCACCTACACGCAATCCGGCGATTATGTCCAACATTTCA
>CAMHNQ010000090.1 GCA_946186495.1 uncultured Bacteroidales bacterium | reverse complement strand
GTCTTCCACACGACGGATTATGATGTCCTGCAGCATGTGAACATTATGCTGTCGGTTTTGAGAAAATACATTGTTGAGAATTACGAGCATGAGGATGATTAAAAAAGGAATGATGATGCCTATATCACTACCCCGGCCTACGGCCACCCCTTCTGAAACAGAAGGGGAATTGTTCCGCATCGGCACGATGTGCCGTAGCCGGAAAAAGCGTGCGGACGCGAGTCTCGGCATCGGGGATGACAACACCTTTGCAAGAAAAGGTTTTTTTTCTGAGATACATATAGTTGAAAACAAACATGCGAAACTTAAAAAAGACTATCTTTGCGGCTTGTAATTCAAACTGACTATGAAGTTCTATAATGATGATAATGAAGAAGATGAGTTCACAGAGGATGAAATTTCCATGGCGAACGGCTTTTGTGAGGCTTGCGACTCCGGGTCAATAAGGGATTATGACGAGGAAGAATACGACATCATCATCTCCAACCTGATGTTCGCGCAGAAAGGCGACTACCTGAAGAAAGCCATCGAGCAGGCGCGGAAGGCGTTCCCCGAGGACCCTGGCTTCGTGATCTGGCAGACGCGCTATTACATCTGGAACGACCAGCGGGAGGAGGCCCAGCAGTTCATGCAGAAAATCCTGCGGCATTTCCCCGCCTCTGCCGAACTGTACGAAGAGATGGCATTCATTGCCTACACGTTCCATTTCAACCTGAACGTCAGGGAATTGGTCTCAAAGGCAATCGCCATCGAGCCCTCGTCAAACGCCTATTTCCTGCTAACCAACCTCTACTTGGACGCCCACAACGTGGACAAGGCCTACGACTGTTTCCTTGAGGCCTACCGCTACGACGAGGGGGTCATTTACAGTCTTGACATGCTGATCCTCTCGCACAACACCCAGCGTTCCGACCGTTTCGAGGCCGAGCTTGATTTCGCCGACCGGCTCTGCAAGAGATTCCCGCTCACCAAGCACGTATGGGTCGTCGCCGGATCTCTCTACACCATGAACGCCCAACACGACAAGGCGTTGGAGGCCTTTGAGTTTGCCGTCTCCATCGAGCCCGAAGAGCTTCTCTACTATGCCATCGCACAGGAGCACTGCCATCTCGGACACTACCAAGAAACCCTGGACTATTGCCGCATGGCAGAAGAATTGTCAGGAAAGAAGAACGCCAACGTATTGATCGGCAAAGCCCTGCGGAAACTTCACCGCTACGACGAGTCCCTGATCTCCCTGCTCAAGGCCGACGAAAAGGACATCGACTTCCCCTTCGCCTTTTCCGAACTGGTGAACACACTCAGTGAGATGGGGCGCATGGAGGACATCCCCGATTACATCGACCGGTTCTACCAGGCGGAGAACCTGACCCTCGACAAGCTGGAATGGGTCCTCGACTGCCTCAGCGTGGAGTCCCCGGGACTGGCGTTCGAACAGCTCTGCCGCTCCGCCGAAGACCAGTTCTCGAACCCTTGCGACTACTGCGCATGGCTGGCCGAGTTCTGCTACCTGGTGCGCACCCCAAAAGTCGCCATCCAGATCCTGGAAGATGGGTTCGCAGACTCCGACGACCCGGATCTATACGAACACCTCGGGTACTTCTTCGCCCTGCTCTTCATCGCCGACAACAACCCCAAACAGGCCATCCAGCATCTCCAGAATGCATTGATCATCAACGAAAGCGGCATTTTCGAAGACTTTCTCGCCATCGACACCGAACAACTCTACAAACAGTTCCCAGACATATATTATATGGTAAGCCCCTACTCCGACCAATTCTCGGATGTGAGGAACAATTAGCCGCAAACCCAAAATCGAAACAAATGAGAAAAACATTATTGCTGCTCCCTTTTATGGTAGCCGTCCTATGCCTAAACGCGCAAACCGCTGACAGCATCGCGGCAGCGCAAACGGAGACAAAAACCGAAGTCAATGAAGACCAAGGAGTTACTGCACGTGTAATCTCCTGGTACAATGAACATCTCAACTACGGGACCGTGACGCTTCTGATGACCATCGAGAGCTCATTCATCCCGTTCCCCTCGGAGGTGATTGTTCCGCCAGCCGCTTACCAAGCCTGCAACAGCGACAACGAGGCTCTCTATGTCACCCCGTACAAGTTCATCAACATACTGTTAGTCATCCTCTTCGCCACTATAGGGGCCATACTTGGCGCCCTTGTCAACTATGTGCTGGCCCTGTGGCTCGGCCGTCCCATCATCTATTGGTTCGCCGACAGCAAAGTGGGGCATCTGCTCCTCTTAGACAGTTCCAAGGTGCAGAAGGCGGAAGACTACTTCCGGGCACACGGCAATGTCTCTACGCTGGTGGGACGTTTCATCCCCGCCATCAGGCAGCTGATTTCCATTCCCGCCGGTCTGGCCAAAATGCACATCGGCATGTTCATCCTCTTCACCTCCATCGGCGCGGCCTGCTGGAACTCTGTCCTGGCTATACTCGGCTACGTCGCACACGGCCAGAAGGACCTGATAGACAAATACAACCACGAGCTCACCGTGGCTTTGCTGGCGGTGGTGGCCCTCGGCATCGCATACGTGGTCTTCAAATGGATTCTCGCAGCCCGGAAACGCAAATCGACCGGCAACGACCCGCAAGCGTAGCCATGCGAGAATTCGGCCTCATCGGCAAATCCCTGTCACACAGCTTCTCAAAATCCTATTTCGAGGAGAAGTTCCTCCGTGAGGGGATTTCAGACGCGACCTATTCGTTGTTTGAAATGACGGACATCGGGCAGTTCCCGTCATTTCTCCAAAGCCATCCTGACCTGTCGGGCCTCAACGTCACCATCCCGTACAAACAGGCGATAATCCCCTTTTTGAACGACCTCTCCGAAGAGGCCGCCTCAGTGGGGGCAGTCAACACCATCTGCGTCCGACGTGTTGGGGGGCTGATCAAGACGACAGGCCACAACACCGACGTTATCGGTTTCAGGCAGTCGCTTAGGGCGTTGGGACAGCCCACACAAGCGTTAGTGCTGGGTACCGGAGGCGCCGCGGCGAGCGTCGTACATGTCCTCCAAGGACTGGGCTGCCGATGCACCGTCGTGTCCCGAAACCCGCAGCGAGGCCTCCCCTACCAGGCGCTCACCCCCGAGGAGGTCTCGGTCAACCTGCTTATCGTCAACTGCACACCCGTAGGCACCTACCCGAACATCTGCGAAAAGCCCGACATCCCATACGAAGGAATCACCGCCAGACACTGCCTCTACGACCTCGTCTACAATCCTGCAGTCACCGCATTCCTACAGGAAGGACTAAGCAGGGGCGCACAGGCTATCAACGGCCTCAACATGCTTCACATCCAAGCGGATGCGGCATGGCAGCTATGGAACTCTTAGTCCCGTATCCTCCCACAGGACCTTACATATCTGAAATTTATGTACTTTTGCGCCACTTTTTAACAATTAAAGAATTGTCCAAACACACTGTCAAAATCGTCACTGTACTCGGGGCGCGACCACAGTTCATCAAAGCCGCAGTCGTGTCCCGTGCGCTCTTGCAACACACTGGAATCCAAGAGGTAATCATCCATACCGGCCAACACTTCGACCACAATATGTCGCAGCTTTTCTTTGACCAGATGCAGATCCGCCAGCCCGACTACCAGTTCGGCATCCACGGCCTCCCGCACGGTGCGCTCACCGGCCGCATGATGGAACGAATCGAAGAGGTGCTGCTGGCCGAAAAGCCCGACTGGATGCTGGTCTATGGCGACACCGACTCCACCCTCGCCGGTGCTTTGGCCGCCAAGAAGCTGCACATCCGCGTGGCACACGTGGAGGCAGGCCTGCGCTCCTACAACGAGGCCATGCCCGAGGAAATCAACCGCATCCTCACCGACCGCATCAGCGACCTGCTCTTCTGCCCGTCGGAAACCGCTGTCAACCAGCTGCGCAACGAAGGGCGGCTGGCCCGCGACGCACGCATTGTGATGTCCGGCGACGTGATGAAGGATGCTGCCGCCCGTTTCGCCCCGCTGATGAAAGCCCCCGCCGCCCCCCTGCCCGACCGTTTCAGCCTGTGCACGTTCCACCGTGCCGAAAACGTGGACAATCCACAGATACTGAAGCAGTTGCTTCATGCCCTGGAACTCACCTGCGACACGCTTCCCGTGGTCTGCCCGCTGCACCCTCACACCCGCAAGAGCATGGAGACCATCGGCTATCCCACGGAAAAGTCGCCGATACGGTTCATTGAGCCGGTGGGCTATTTAGAGATGCTCTACCTGCTGAGCCACAGCACATTGGTAATCACCGACAGCGGCGGGCTACAAAAGGAGGCCTACTACATGCACAAATATTGTGTGACGCTACGAAACGAGACGGAATGGACAGAGCTGATCGACTGCGGATACAACCGCCTTGCCGGCACCGAACCGGACATTATCCTGCAATCTGTCAACGACTTATACGGAAAAGTCCCAGGTTTCCACACTGAGCTTTACGGCGACGGCCACGCAGCCGAGGTCATCGCCCGAACGATTGCCACTCCCCTTCCCTGATGTCTGAGGCCTATGCCAACACTTGCAGCAACACTGACTCGCACATGAAAAGTCCCGCTCTAACGCTTCTGATGCTCTTCGCACTGCTTCCATCTTGGTTGGAGGCACAGAACCATACTGTGCAAATCTCGCCCAAGGGCGGGGTCTATGCCGACACCTTCCTGGTGAGGCTCTCCTGCGACAACCCCGACCTCACCATACGCTACACCCTGAACGGAAATCGCCCGACCGCGAAATCCTACCTCTACACATCGCCTCTCGCCCTGAGCGAACGTTTAGAATCCCGCTCTGACATTTACAAAATCCCTATATCCCCGAAAGAGGAATTCTTCCTCCCGTCATCCGTGAAGAAGGGCATCGCGATCCGTGCCGCCGCTTTCGACCGCCACGGCAACCGTGTCAGTCCGGTGGTGACGCAGTCCTACTTCATCGGTTCGTTGGGCTGCGACCTGCATGGCCTCCCGGTGGTTTCCATCTGCGCTGACTCCCTGTCGCTCTTCGCCCACGACACGGGCATTCTGGTGCCGGGCGACCTGTTCGATCCGAAGGATCTCGACCACTCCGGCAACTACGCCCAGCACGGCCGCGAATGGGAACGGGAGGTGAACGTGGAGTTCTATGCCGACGGGAACTGCGGTTTCAACCAGATGGCGGGACTGCGTACCCATGGCGGCATCCGCGCCCGCCGTGCCCAGCAGAAAGGCCTCAAAATCTATGCCCGGAAGGAATACGGTGAGAATAAATTCCGATACAGGATTTTTGAAGAATCAGAACTCGAAAAATACAAGCATCTGGTGCTCAGGCCTTTCAGAAATGCAGCCACACCCTCGGGAGTGAACGACTGGTTGGCGAACCAGATCGCCGCCCCGCTCAACATGGGCACAACGGCCTCCCGACCGGTCATCCTCTTCCTCAACGGGGAATACTGGGGCATCTATTTTATAGAAGAGAAAGTCGATGAGCGTTACTTGGAAAGCCATTATGTCGTGGATTGCGACAACGTCAACATCGTGACTTCCTGGGAAACAGCTGACTGCGGGTCGCCTGATGATTTCCTGGCCCTGACGCGCTGGTTAGAAACCGCGAATCTGTCCGACACCGCCCAGTACAACTATCTGTCTCGGAAAATCGACATACCCAACATCATCGACTACTACATCTTCGAACTCTTCGCCGCCAACTGGGATTGGCCAAGCAACAACGCAAAATGCTGGCAGAATCCGGACGGCCCGTGGCACTGGGTCTTCTACGACGGGGACTGCTGTCTCGACGACCCCGAATACATCACCTATACGATGGCTTGCTTCACGGGCGACTATTGGAGCGCGTGTTCGGAATCCACGCTTCTTTTCCGGAAACTGCTCGAAAGCAATGCATTCAAGAACCAGTACCTTTTAAGGCTGAGAGAACTCAACGAGACCGTCTTCCGCTATCGGAACACGAAACCCTACTTGGACAAGGTCTGCCGGTTGCTGGAAGACGAGATTCCCATGCAGGTGCAACGTTTCGGCATCCCGCAAAGCGTGCCGCAATGGGAGGAAGGCTGCCGAAAACTTGACCATTTCCTTTCGGTGCGCGGAAACCTGTTTTGGAAACAGACTGAGGAGAAATTCCGTCTGCGAGACGACAAAGTCCTCTTTGCGGCTTTCCGACAACAGCGAACGCTCTCAAGGGAAAACCTCAAAATGACAGTGATGGCGGAAGACGAATGCGCCGCCTTGATGGAAATTATCGACCCTAAGGGGAAAACCATCCACCAACAGTACCTTTTCCTCCATGCCGGCGAAAACCAGGAGCGGATTAACTTGGGGAGGCGTTCGGGCACGTATGTCGTCAAGGTGGGGGACGCCGTGTGCGAAATCGTCAAAATCTCCTACTGGATACCCGTTGTTTTGATTTCTTCGGCGCTGGTTGTGTGCGTGTTGATCGTCTATCTCATAATCCGCAGAAGATACGTTTCACGCCAAATTTTTCGTTAAGGGATGGATGTCATGGAGACGAATTATGAATCGTCCCCATGAGATAAAACGATAAAGGTGTGTGTGACTTACAAATAATCCAGATTACCAAGCATCCTCACCACTACACTCCTAAAACCGTCCTTGAAACCCTCATTTTGCTGATACTCCTTGTACAACGACATGTCGCCCTTGCGCTTTTGACGGATAATACGATCGATGATTTCTACCATCAGGGCATCCACCGCTTGCTGGTCGGGATTTCCAATGACCAAAGTCTTGTAGTCATCATCTTCGGAAACGGCTTTGGCCACACTGATTAGCTTGGTCTTTTGATCTTCAGGAGTGGCATTCCAACCCTTGAACCAACGCTCATTGAACTCATTCAGAATCTCATCTAAAGGGTCTTTCGGCTCTTGGTCACCACCGCCGGCATTTACCATGACCGGTTTCAATGGGTCAATGGTCGCCTCACCGGCATCCAAAGCGATAGGTTCGTTCAAGGCCGTGCGGCGAAGACCGTACGTGTTCAAATCGACCGATTCGAGCAGATCTTTCAAACTGTCGCTGTCAGGACCGTTGACCACTAAATTGGGTATCAAGAAACGCAGGAACCAGAACAACTTTTCCCAGTCCTTTACCTCGTATGGCATAATGGCGGCCACTCGGGAATAAATCTTGACGAACTGTTTGCACTTCATCTTGAAGTCCGCCTTATTCGTCTCATCCCACTCCATCTCATTGTTGAAACGATTGGCTGCGACATCTAAAACCGGTGCCCACCGGTCTGCTTCAACACCTTGAACATAAAGGTCAATAAACTCGTTTACTTCATCCATATCGAAAACCCCGATGCCCAAGAGTGTATTCTTCAATTCGTGCAGAATATTGACATCGGTCGCCTCCGCCAGTGTAGTGGCCGTATAGAATGGATCGAAAGCATCTTTAATATCGTCTTTCGTGTTGTAGAAATCAAGGATGAAGAGGTCTTCACTCAATTTGCCCAAATCGGGTGCGGAGCGATTCAACCGAGAGAGTGCCTGCACAGCCAAAACGCCTGCCAAAGGCTTGTCCACGTACATCGCACAAAGTTTGGGCTGGTCAAAACCTGTGAGGTATTTGTTGGCCACCACGAGAATGCGATAATCGTCAGAATCGAACTTTTCGGCGGTTTGCGAATCCGGGAATCCGTTCATGCCTGCTTCCGTGAAGGAGAGCCAATATTTGCCAGGTGCCTCGGCAGCCAGGGAATAAGTCACAGTCTCTTCCGTCTGTTCGCCTGAGAGGGTAAGATGGTCAATGCGTTTTTCTCCGCTAAATGCAATCAAAATCTTGTACGGCAGTATTCTTTCTTCCGCCAATCGGGTTAGAGCCCGATAATACTTGATGGCACATTCGATGTCTTTGGTCACCACCATGGCTTTGGCCTTGCCTTTCAACTTATGACTTCTGAAAATCTTTGTGTCGAAATGGCTCAGTATCACATCGGCCTTGGCTGCGATGGTTTTGGGGTCGCGTTCCACAGCACCTCGCAGTTTCTTCTGTGCTCGCTCATTATTGTATTCGGGATTATCTTCGATGCTCTTGATGAGTTCGTAATAACTACGATATGTGGTGTAGTTGGTGAGTACATCGAGGATGAAACCCTCTTCGATGGCCTGCTTCATACTATAGAGATGGAACGGATGGAACTTGCCTTCTGAATCCTGGCTTCCAAAACGCTCCAGCGTTTCTCTCTTCGGGGTAGCAGTGAAAGCGAAATAAGAGCAGTTGGTACTCATCTTACGGTCGTTCATCAACTTCTCCAACAATGCATCGGTGTCACCGCCGTCAGTGTCGGCATCTTTCTGTACAGTAGCATTCAGTTTGTCGGCAGCGATGCCGGATTGGGAACTGTGCGCCTCATCAATGATAATGGCAAAGTTTCGGTCACTGACATCACTGATGGCGTTGCAGATGAAAGGAAACTTTTGGATAGTTGTGATAATGATGCGCTTATTGTCCTCAATGGCCTGCTTCAGCATAGCCGAAGTGTCGGCATGGGCCACGATCTTGGTGCTTTGCCCGAACATTTTGATATTGTCCGAAATCTGCTTATCGAGCAGGCGGCGATCTGTAACCACAATAACGGAATTGTACAGGGGAGTGTCCACGGCTTTGGCTCTCTCGGCATCCATTGAGTGTGGACAGGTCTTGATGAGCTTATAAGCCAACCATGTCAGGGAATTGGATTTGCCAGAACCGGCGGAATGCTGGATGAGATAAGTTTTACCCACACCTGTTTTTGCCACATCATCCACTAACTTGCTGACCACATCCAACTGATGGTATCGCGGGAATATGAGTGTCTTGGCATTCTTCATAATATGCGGTACCTTCTTTTGTGTTTTGGCCTCACCGTAATCGAAGCAGACGTAATTCATGATGATGTCTGCCACCGAATCCTTTTGCAGGATTTGTTCCCATATATACGAGGTCTTGTAGCCACCTTCGGTGTTCACAGGATTGCCCGCGCCCTGACCGTTGGGCAGCCCTTGGTTGAAAGGCATGAAATAGGTTTTGCCGAGGTTAAGCTTTGTGGTGAAATAGACTTCATCCTTGTCCATCGTGAAATGAGCGAGGCAGCGACCGAAATTGAGCAAAGTCTCCTTGGGGTTGCGTTCCGTGGACTTGTATTGCTTCTGCCCGTCGTACTTGGCGGTTTGATGTGTCCAGGGGTTCTTCAGCTCGAAGGTGAAGATCGGCAAGCCGTTGACAAACAGCACCATGTCGATTTCCAGACCCGGGTTAGCGACCGAGAACGTCTGTTGGCGCGTAAGCGAGAACTGGTTTTGGGCGTATTTCAGCTTTGAGGTCTCACTGTCGGCGGCCGAGGGTTTGGGGTAGAACAGCGAAAGATGGATGTTGTCCACGTCCACGCCTTCGCGCAGCACCTTGATGACGCCGAAGGTCTCGATGTCCTTTGAGATGCGCTTGGGCAGTTCGGTTTTCAGGTCCTTTCCTTTGTACTCATGTAGCACTTCATGTTGTGTGTTCTCAAGGAAAGCCCACAATCGGCGCAGGTCGATGGCCAGTTTCTTGTCCATGTCCTTGGGCAGACCCCAATAGTATAGTTGCGCATCGGGCGACTGGGCTTCCACATCGTTTTGCCCATTGGCCGTACGTTCCTCGTGGGTGCTGCCCACCAAGGCTTTCTCTATGAGTGCCTCAAAGGCCTGTTCATTGGTTTTGGATACGTTCATCGTCACTTTTATATTCACCTACAATAATCAATGGGACGGAACTCATTATAGCATTTGTGAAGCATAACACCGTCCATATTCGACCCTTCCCTTACATCTTTAGGCTTTGTTGTGTGCTTATTGCAATATTCTTCGTTGATAATAATCTTTCTACACTTAACTTGAGTTACATCAAAGTCCGAGAAGTCATTCTCGGATTTTATTCGATCTGCGGTTTGCAAAATATAATCAAAAAAGGTT
Source organism: uncultured Bacteroidales bacterium (assembly GCA_946186495.1). Lineage (GTDB taxonomy): Bacteria > Bacteroidota > Bacteroidia > Bacteroidales > WCHB1-69 > F23-D06. Next base: position 1,237 of record CAMHNQ010000090.1, on the reverse strand, counting down.
GAAGAGGCCTCTAACTGTTTCTCTGCTCCTTCGTGTCTGCCTCGTTTCAATTCTATGAAGAGCACAAACAACCCGCTATCGTGTTGCACCAACAGGATATAATCGCAAAAACTGAGTAAACCGTGAGGTGCTTTGTTCGGGCCAGTAGTCTGCTGGTTGAAAAACGGGAACAGACCCGTAGCATCGGTATTGGGAGTATTAAAACGATACAGTTTCATATCACTGATTGTCTTAGATGCGTTTTTGATATTCACCCTTTGCTCCTTATAGACGCCATCGGCTGGTTCCGCCATAGTGAATGCGTCAGGTCCAGTTTGCAGGTAACTTTCGTTTAGGATCCTCCCGAAATAATCAATATATTGCTTCATGACTCAATTTTACTTTATGGTTATTATTTTGTAGGATGGTCGTATTTCAACACTTCATAGAAGGTGTTCGTCACATCATTTTGTTGGTTAATGGCATCATCGATGGACGGCATGTTGAAACCATACCTATCCACCTCAAGAGGCTCCACAGCCACTTTCCCTTTCGCATTTTTTTGAAACAGGTATGGGGCGAACTTGTCTTGAGAGAGGCAAAGGCTTTCATCATACCCCATCTTTGTCAAGATTTCGTCACCGGCCTTGTTTAAGCCATCCGCCATAATCATATTGTTGATTTCGCGAATGATATAGTCACTATGGGTGCTGATAACCAAACGGAGGCCTGCATTAATCATCTTGACGAAAATCTTAGCCAAAAGAATCTGATTCTTTGGGTGAAGGTTTAGTTCAGGCTCATCCACAAACAGAACATTATATTGACCTGCAGTATGACGTAAATAAAACACCAGCGGAGCCAATGTTTTGACAGCTGAAGATGATTCATTGTAACCCAGTTCGGTTTTGTCGGAGACATGATACAAAATTTCTCCATCTTCAGATACCGTGAGATTGCCTCGCAGAAGCATCTTCTCTATCTCATCAGCAAATTCAAGATAATCCGACTCTTTTTTCCTTTGATTTACCACATCTGCGGCATCCGCCAATCCATCCGCAATCGGCTTTGGATAACGAACATAGAGCCGTTCTTCTGGGTTTCTTAGCCTTCCAACAGACAATTCTTTGTTGAAAGTGTATATACCGCTGCGCTCCGCTGTAAACATTTTGGCACCTATAATACCATCAAAATACAAAGAAGTGATCAGCAGAGATTGTTGGTAAGGCAATAAGGTGTCTTTCAAGAATTGCAATTG
>CAMHNQ010000089.1 GCA_946186495.1 uncultured Bacteroidales bacterium | reverse complement strand
CCTCCGGCGTTGTGGTTGGTATAGGAAAGGAACGCCACTGAACGACGGTTGTTGATGAAGAAGGCGCTGTCGGCCTTGACGATGCCGCCAGTGGTATGCCAATTGTCATCCTCCAACCCGGTTTTGATGGCGCAATGCGCGTTCTCGATTCTGGCACCGTTGCGCAACTCTACAGTGCCTTGGTAACGTGCCAGCTGACGTTTATTGCGGTCGCCCAACACCTCGATGCCTTGCCACATCACATCGTCACAAGCCGAAGTCAGCGTGCCGCCGTCAACGATGAGCTTGCCGCCGGGACGAACGATGATGCGGGCTTTGTCGGTGCAAAATAAAATCCCCGAGACTGTTAACGTAGCCAAAGAATCTACTGTAAGAATTGTAGGTAGCATCAGATTATTGTTTGACCACAGAGTGTTATTCGTAATCGTTATGGGTATTGTAGAGACTGGTTGCAATGATGTGTCAAACATAGTAGTTAAATCCACCGTTATGTTTTTCGAGTACATGACTCTCCCATACGACAATATATTAACCGTAATTGTACCGCTACCAGATGAAAGTGGAATAAAATCAGCTTGTGTTCCATTTTGCCCTGTCAAAATCAAATTAGGGGAACAAACCCATTCATAAGAGAACAATTCGGGATGATAAATGTCGCAAGAACAAGTAAATGAATTGCAATATGAAAAATCACTTAGAATTAATGATATTTCATCATGTCCAAACATATAGGCATATACAACGGCTTTGTGTGCATCTACAAGACCATAGCCCACTTGTTCGTTCCAAGTGCCGTTTGGATGTACCGAAGAAGCGGGTTCATATTGGTATCCATTCAGTTTTTGAGTTGTTTGTTCAATGATATTTTTCACTTGAGCACTAGTCAAATCAGGATTTACAGACAGCATGAGAGATGCCACTCCGGAAACCATGGGGGCTGCTGCGGAAGTCAATCCAAAATACTGGTAGTAGTTGCCATCCGTATAGCCTTTGTCCCCTTTTCTATCAATAGTATATATGTCACTATATGGATTGCCTTGTTGGTATTTCGCTTCTCCTCCGAACGCAACAACATCCAAATCTGTGCTGTAGTTTGAATACTCACCGTGACTTCCATCGCCTTTAATAGCACCAACAGCAATTGCCTGAGGTATTTGTGCAATCTGATTGATTGTTTCATGGTTAAAGTCATTGCCTGATGCTGCAACAATCACACAACCCTTGTTGTTTCGACCTAACCTCGATGCACTTTCAATAGCATCTAAAACTTGAGTTGAAATATTGCGTAACTTTCCAAAAGAAAAATTTAGAATGTCAGAATTGTAATCCTCCCACGACTTTCTAATGCCAAGTGCAATCCGTTTTTCTTTCATAAAATAAGAATAATATCCTTTCTCACACAAGGATATTCGTATAGGAACAATATTGGCATTAGGGTCTATACCTACAATTCCTTTGTTGTTGTTTGAAGTTGCCGCTACTATTCCCGCACAACACTGTCCATGGGAATGGCATATTCTAGGACGGCCATGATTAATAGCGGGAAAACCATTTAAGACTTTACTATCACCACTCTTGACAAGATCTTCGTGATTGTCCACACCGTCATCAATAATGGCAACGTTCGTAGAGTACAAATTTTGAATATTGTTGATGAAATCCCAAGCTTGAACTGTTTTTAAATCGACACCAGGAGTACAATGAAAAACAGAATTATCAATTAGTGTGATTGATTGCCCCGTATTATGGAGGTAGTATTGATATTGGTAATATGGATCATTCCAATAAAATTGATAATTTGAATAGTAATCCGGTTCTGAATAATGAACAATTCCAGATTCGTATAATGTATTCGCAAGATTTATCATTACGTTTTCTGTAGAACATGTAACATACATGTATACGCTATCTTCAATTTCAACCGATGATACATCAAAATGATGGACTATTGTTAAAGCATCCTGAATAAGATTTGCGTTTTTTCACCTTGGCTACTACTTCATTTCTGAACCAAAGCCGTTCATTATCAACAATCTTTGCATAAGAATAGTAACTGATTTTTTCTGGATGACCCTGTGTGATAACATACAACAACGAATTGAGATTTATGTTTGGCAGGTTTCGGCTAGTGATGATCATATTATCGTCTTCGTCAGAATAAAACACTTCAGCATCATCATTAAAATAATTTACTGTGTTTTGATAAATATATAGCAGGTCTGTAGTGTCTGTAACTATCAAATTAATGGAGGAGGAATCCGTCGTCCAATATTTTTGAGCTCCATTATTATAAAAGTAAAAACCACTCTGTGCATGGAGCAAATTGCAACAAAGAATTATCATTATCAATAAATTATTTTTCATTATCCTTACATTTGTTTAATACATACTATTTTGGTTGGTCTTGTATTATATCCATTATACATACTATATTGGTGAAAACATTCGAGATCACATATTACTAGGACTGGGATGTTTTGTGTTTCTGTGAATTTCGAAGGTATTTGTCCTCGAATGAGATACACTAGACTCTGTATATACCCGTCTTCAGAATTAGTCAAGGCTAAAGACAAGGAATCAATATCCAAATTTTGTTGACAAGGCACAAAATATGCACGAATCCACGTATTATTTACTTTATAAGGATTGCTTAAGTATATAAAGTAACCTTCAACACCTGCCTCGCAACTCTTCTTTCCACAGGACGAAAAACCTATCCCTACCAATAGGATGCAAAAAAAAGGTAGTAATCTAAATAATCGTTTCATTTTTCTTTCAGGGACTTCATATTAATATTCTTCACGATGCCACTGGCCTTGGAGCGAAGTCCGTTAAACTCCAACACGGGGAAACAACGCTGCAAAATTAATTATTGTATCTATTCATCCTCCCACCACCAAACAGTATTGCGGGAGATCCCGTCAGAAGAAAGTTATTCTTCCCCAGGCGTTGCCAACAAATGTGGATATATGGCATGTTGTTCATAATGTTGCTTTTCGTTGTTTTCGTTAATTCAGTTCTTCTTGGGCCGCCGCCCGTAGAGGGTGTGTCATAAGTCACTTTTTCAAAAAAACGCTATTTGATTATCAAATAGTTACGAGTCAAAAAATGACGATTTTTGGACTTTTGACACACCCTCTACAGACCCTGGCAACCCCAGTGCCGTGTCGGCCGTTTGGTCTTCCCCCTTAATCGTTACTATACTCCGGCACATTCGTGAAGAACAGCCCCGTGAAAGTGAACTGCAGGGTGGTGGTGTCACGATAGGCCATCTGTCCGGGGATGTTCAGAAAGATGCGGTTTCCCTTCTCGTCCGTGTAGTTCAGCGAGCGGTCAGGCATCAGGAAGAAATCCTCGGAGGTCAGACCAAAGGTGTCGGTAGTGGTGGCGGTGATGTCCGTGCCAATTTGATTCAAAGTGACCGCAGCGGTAACACGACATGCGTTACCCCGTCCTTGACAATCAAAATGCATATACTTGCCCTGAACCAGTACGCAGCCAGGACAGCCGTTGGCATCATGGCCCAGGCTTACAATGCACATATACTCGTTAGCTGTTTTTTTTCCTGTCTGCATAGGGATCACCCTATTGCCACTGTCAATGACCGATGCTGTCTCATGACGGCATGAGAAACTGCCAAGCAATATTGCGCAGCAGATTAAAATCACACTTGTTGTTTTTACTTCTTTCATAATTGTCGATTTTGTTTATAACTGTTTCAAAAATACACTTTTTCTCCATAGAAACTCCATTTCCTTCGTCCTTATCCTGCTATTAAGGACGAACTTGGATTATGAATGGATATATGAATGTTTAAATTCAGATTTTCAAACCGTAATACAATGGAAATCAAATAAATATATTCTATTTTGTTTTTTGGCCTAAAACGGTTTTTATCCTATCCACTATGATGAATATTTCGTTTTGAATGTATAAAATGATTATCTTTGCACAAAATAACAATTATGAAGAGCTTGAAAATTTCTACAAAATGGATTTACCCTGCACAACTGGTGATTTGCGCTACATTCCTTTATTGGTTTTGTAACAACTCTTTGTTGCGACCAAGCCCTGGGAGTGCCCATTTCAAAGAGTATGTTATAGGGGTGTTGCTGCTAGCTATTTGTTACCTGAATGCTTTTATCCTGCATCCAGTTTTCTTTCAACGAAATAAGACTGTTGCTTATGCAGTGAGCACTGTTATCAGTATAGTTGTCGCTCTTATAGTGGAATTTTCATGGCTTTATGCAGATATTATGGATTGTCTCCTTAGATCCTGTACTCTTAGTGAAGCCCATGCCTATTATTGGAACTGTGTGTGTTATGCTTCTCTAAGGGATATTGGATTACTATCTTTCACATTCCTCATTTGTGAGCTCAACAGTTACTGGAAGCAGCGACAGATAACTGAAAATCTTTTGATGAAATCAGACAACAAAATAGAGGTCAAGGACTTGTCCGGAAACAATGTGCTATTGTACTATAAGCAAATACGTTATTGCGAACAGGAGCGAAATGTTACCAAAATTTATGGTAACCAGGAGAATGTCTTTTTCCGATATGGTTCTTTAATGGACATCAAAAAGCTTGTCGGTGATGAATACCTCATACAAATAAATCGAAACACGCTGGTTGCAAAAAAGAGGATTGAACAATATTCAGATGGGCAATTGTGGCTGGCCGACGAAAAAATGCCGTTTGAGGTATCTCCCAAATTCCAAGATCAGAAGGAACTCCAGACATTGAGTCCGATGTCTGATAATTCTCAAAAAGGAGAAGGAAAAGAAAAGAAGAAAAAAATCCCCAGCAATGAAAAAGCAAAAGAGCTCTATCGGCTTATAGCCAACAACCCAGGCATTTCCGCTATCAAGTTGTCGGAAATGACGGGCATATCATCGTCCACCTTAAATCGTAATCTTAATCAGCTCAAGGCGGAGGGCCTCATCACTTATGAGGGGAGCAAGAAGACGGGAGGGTACAAAGTAGTTAGTAGTTGGGCGTGCGTGCCTGACAGATTATAGGCAAAAGGGTAGGGGCGAATAATCATTCGCCCGGATTTGTTGCATACATCTGTAGAGACGCGGTGCGCCGCGTCTCTACAACGTAGCCTTTCCGATGACCTTGTATTCTGGGCCGTCCTTGTGCAGGAAACTCTGGTAAAGTTGCAATTCGCTGATGGTCAAATCTTGGGCGAATGATTCTTTCTGCGCCTGTTCGATGTATTCCCAGAATTTGCGTTTGTCATGCAGGTTTTTGATGCGGCCTAATGTGATGTGCGGCACGAAGTTGCCGTAGTTGGGCTCGAAACCGAGCCCCTGAAGCTTCGGCTCCAAATCCTCAAACAGCTTCCGGAAGGGTTCGAAATGGTCGAAACCCAACCAGATCACCTCCGGATGATAATGGCTGCCAAAAACGCCTATCTTATTGATGGTCAATGTGAATGGCTGGTTCTGCGCACACGCCTCTTCCAACGCCTTGCGGATAGAAGGCACCTGTTGCGGCGGAGTTGCACCTATGAACCGCAAAGTCAGGTGACGTACCTCATCTTTCACCCATACGATCTCGTCATGGCGCAAACGGTAACGCAAATCGGCAGAAATCTTTTGGATTTCCGCCGACAGCGTGATTATCGGAGTGGCGATGAACAAACGTTTCATTCGCCCTTGGTGTTCTGGTTGTGGAAGCGCAACAATTTGTTGTATAGATGCCTGCGTTCGGGTCCGATGACATTGTGGTCATGTACGGTATAGACGAAGTATTCCAACTCAATGTCATCGCTGACGGCCTGGCGCAGCAGTTCCAGCGTATGTTGCTGTACCACCGTGTGGTCCTGTGCACCGTGCATCACCAACAACGGGCATTTCACGTTCTTGATCTTCGGGATAATATTGGCGTTCTCGTAGCCAGAAGGATTCTCTTGCGGGGTGTCCATGTAACGTTCGCCGTACATCACCTCGTACCATTCCCAGTTGACCACAGGGCCGCCACAGGAGGCCGCCTTGAAAGTCTCGGGGTGCGACGTGATCAACGACAGCACCATGAATCCGCCGTAGCTCCAACCGTCCAGACCAATGCGGTCGGCGTCCACGTAAGGCAGTGATTTCAAATATTCTACGCCGCACATTTGGTCTTCCACCTCGCGTACTCCCAAGTTGCGGTGGATGCATTTTTCAAACTCCGCGCCACGGTTCTGCGTTCCACGGTTATCCAACGTGAAGACAATGTAGCCTTGTTGTGCCATAAATTCGAGGAACAGACCGCCGGAAAGGTATTGGTTGGTCACCAGCTGCGAGTGCGGACCACCATAAACATACAGGAAGACAGGGTATTTCTTGCTCTTGTCCATATTCGGAGGCGTAATCATGCGGCACCACAGCGAATCGCCCTCTTTGTTCACGATGGGGAAGATTTTGGTGTCGCCCAACTTCATCACGCCAAAGGGACTTTTCGCAGTAAGTAACGTCTTGATTGTCTTACCTTTATTATCTACCAGAGAGATGGTGCGAGGCGTGGTCGGATTGCTGAAATAGTCGATGAAATAGTTTTTCGATTCGCTGAAGACGGGACGATGGACACCATCGGCATGAGCCAAACAAGTAAGCGTGCCCTTTTCCACATTCACTTTACAGACATATTGGTTCACCGGTTTTTCGAGCGACGCCGTGAAGTAAACGTTTTTTTCGTCCTTGTCCATGCCATAGAATTCACTAATGTCGAATTTTCCATCAACCACTTTCTTTACAAGCTTTCCGTCTGAAGAATATCGAAACAGTTGTTTCCAGCCGTCACGGTCGCTGAACCAGAGGAAATCGCCGTTTTTCATGAAGATCATGCGACGGGTGGGTTCCACGTAGCGATTGTCCTTTTCTTCAATCAGCGTGGCCAATTTCTTTCCGGTCTGCAAGTCGTAACGGATCAGTTTGGAGTGGTTCTGTTCCCGGTTGAGGTGCGAGATGTAGATGTATTTCTCATCAGGGGAGAAAGTGACGTTGGTCAAAAACTCACCATCGGCTTTGTCGGTTTGGATGTAGTGATACACAGGGCTACCCTTCTGCGCGGACTGTGCCACATCAAAGATGCCAAGGGTCACCACATGGGAGGTGCGGCCGGCCATCGGGTATTTGATGTTCTCGACCGTGGCGATGGGCGTGCCGGTGTTCACGAGCGGATAGTCCTCCACCATGCTCTCGTCCATGCGGTAGAAGGCGATGAAGTTGCCGTTCGGGGAGATGTACTGACCTTCGTTAATGCCCCATTCGCTGCGGTGCACCGACTCGCCAAAGACAATGTTCCTGCCTGTGTCGGGGCAGAGCAACACCGGTTTGAAACCGTTCACCGCGCTCTCCACAAACACCCCTTTGTCATTCTTGACAACGAACACTTGGTGTTTGAGGTCCTGGTCAATGACATCATCCCAATCCACTTTGTCGAAAGCGGTAGTGGTGATTTTGCCGTCCAGCACGCTGACCGTTTTGTGGTCGCGGGGGAAGTAGAGGGTGTTGGCGTCGAGCCACTCGTATCCATAAGCGCTTGAAATCTCATGCGCCTTTTGCGACGCGGAGGCGAGAAAGACCGTCTCTTTGCCGTTTTTCGGGTTCACCAGCTTGATATTCTGGTCATCGTCGATGTAGGAATACTGGTCTGCGCCGGGCCGCCACGCAATACCATAGATGTTTTCGATGACGTAGCGTTTGGTGAAATCAATGGTCTGGCCGAACAGCGGGATCCATAACAGCATACTGAAGATGCATAGTAAAACAGTGATTTTCTTCATATTTGATTCGATTTTATGACTCATAATAAATATGTGCAACACAAATGGCAAAGATACACTTTTTTCGAAAGTCTCTTGAATTCTGCCTTGACATTTTGCGAAAAGCCGCATTGACACCTTTCGTGGTTTGCCGATGAAAGTTCGTGCCAAAATAGCGAAATTTAAATGTCAATGTCGGATTTAAATTTTTCATATTTTTGCAGGTCAAAAAGTAAGTGTTATTTTTTTTTAATTTTCCAGCAATGAAAAAAGTATTTGTATTATTGTTAAGTTTGGTAGCGATGAACGCCTATGCATTTGTCGACGTACCTGTCACTTTTGCCCAGCTTCCCCAGAAAGCCCAGCAATTCATCAGCAAACATTTCAGCGGAGTGGAGTTCCTCACCGGCAAACAGGACGACGGTGAATATGAGGTTCGCCTTAAGGACGGCACCGAAATCGATTTCACAGCTGCGGGAGAATGGAAAGATGTGGATTGCCACAACCGTGCGGTCCCTGCATCACTGGTCCCCGCCAGCATCTCCAAGTATGTGAAAGCCAGATTTGCGAATAACGTCATCGTCAAAATCAGCAAGAAGTACAGCGGCTACGAAATAGAGTTGGACAACGACTTGGAACTGAGGTTCGACAAGAGCGGCAACTTCCTCTCCATTGACGATTAATAAAAAAGCTCGTCGGGGACGTTTTTTCTTATACGATTAATGAAAAAAAGAGTATTTTTGCGTCATGATTAAAAAGATGGAAAAAATGAAAAAAACTATCGGTATTACGTTAAGCATTGTTGTGCTATGTACGTTCGCTGCTTGCGACAGAACGATTTCGCCAGACAAACTCCCTCGTCAGGCACAACAGTTTGTGACGGCCAACTTCAACGACGCCAATATCCTTTCCGTTCGGAGGGACGGCTTCAAATACGATGTGATACTGAGCAATGGCACAGAACTGGAGTTCAAGCATGACGGTAGCTGGAAAGAAATCGACTGCGGGCTGAACCCGCTGCCGGCCGGTGTACTCCCGACTCCCACCGCCCAGTATCTTTCCGCCAATTTCCCCATGAATTCTGCCACGCATGTCAAATACGAAAACCGGCGCTATGAAGTGGAACTGGACAATGACTTGGACCTTGTTTTTGACAAAAATGGTCTATTCTTTGGCGCAGATGATTGAAATGCGGCTTAAACGAACAAATTTTTCATAATCAATAACGTATTATCCAAATCAAGTTAATCAAACAATGAAAAAATTTTTTCTTATTCTAATCAGCTTCGTCGCGATGAGCGCGTTTGTGTCCTGCAGCGACAAACCTGTCACGGAAGACAAGCTTCCCAAGAACGCCAGGACTTTCCTTGACACTTATTTCAAGGGCATCGAAGTCTTCTCCGTTATCAAAGAAATGGACGGGGATTACGATGTGGAACTGGTTGACGGAACGGAAATAGATTTCCTCCACTACGGCGAATGGAAAAAAGTTGACTGTCACGGAAGGCCTATCCCTGTCGGTTTCTATCCGGCAAGCATCACCACCTACGTGGCAACCCACTATCCCGACGCTTTCATTGATGAAATCCAGTTTGAGCACAACCGCTACAAAGTGGGCCTGTACATGCTTGTGGATGTCGAGCTGCTCTTCGACAAGCTGATCTTCGACAGCAACGGCAACTATGTAGGAGTTGATGACTGAAAGTCCTGAAACCCATAAAAAATGCACGGCCTCTCGACAAGGGGCCGTTTTTTTTTTATCTTTGCCGTCCAAAACCGAAGACATATGGCAAAAAGCAAATCGATATACTATTGCAAGAACTGCGGGGCGCAGTCGTCGAAATGGTTGGGCCGCTGCCCCGAATGCGGCGAATGGAACACCTTCGAGGAGGAGGTGACCGTTGCGGCTGCTGCAAGTGCGCAGAAAGGCCGTTTTTCGCCCGTTGTCGCGCAGAGTGCCCCCAAGGTCATCGACGACATTGAACTCACGAGATTTCCGCGCACCGCGACCGGTTCCGCAGAGTTCGACCGGGTGTTGGGCGGCGGCATCGTGCGCGGCTCCATCGTGCTTCTCGGCGGCGAGCCGGGCATCGGCAAATCGACCCTGTTGCTGCAGACGGCCCTGCGCCTCCGCGGGCAGAAGGTGCTGTACGTCTCCGGCGAGGAGAGCGAGGCACAGCTCAAGATGCGTGCCGCCCGCCTCTCCAACGACCCCGCGCCCCACTGCTACGTGCTCACCGAGACCAGCACCCAGCAAATCTTCAAGCACGTCGAGGCGTTGCAACCCGACATTCTCATCGTCGATTCCATCCAAACGATGCAGAGCGACCTCCTGGAGTCGGCGGCGGGCTCGATTTCGCAGCTCAAGGAGTGCGCGGCCGAGTTCCAGCATTTCGCCAAACGCACCGCCTGCCCCGTCTTTCTCATCGGCCACATTACCAAGGACGGCTCCCTCGCCGGCCCGAAACTTCTGGAGCACATCGTCGATACGGTACTCCAGTTCGAGGGCGACCAGCACTACGGCTACCGCATGGTGCGCTGCATCAAGAATAGGTTCGGCTCCACCTCCGAGTTAGGCATCTTCGAGATGCTGCAGGACGGGCTGCGGGAGGTGACAAACCCGTCGGAAATACTGGTCTCGCAGCACGAGGAGGACTACAGCGGCAACGCCATTGCTTGCATTTTGGAGGGCAACCGCCCGATGATGATCGAGACGCAGGCGTTGGTGAGCAGCGCCGTCTATGGCACGCCGCAGCGTTCCGCCACAGGCTATGATATCCGTCGCATGAACATGCTGCTGGCCGTGTTGGAGAAGCGCTGCCGGTTCAAGCTCGGCGCAAAGGACGTCTTCCTGAACATCGCTGGCGGCCTGCGCGTGGAGGATCCCGCCATCAGCGTGGCCATCGTGGCCGCCATCCTGTCGTCGGCCATCGACATCGCCTTGGATGCCAAGACCTGTTTCGCGGGCGAAATGGGCCTAAGCGGCGAGGTTCGCCCCGTCACCCGCATCGCCCAGCGCATTGCCGAAGCCGACAAGCTCGGTTTCACCCGCATGTTCGTGTCCAAGTACAACCTCAAGGGCATCCGTCCCGCCGACTACAACCTCCAGATCGTGCCCATCACGAAGGTGGAGGAGATGGCGCGGATGCTGTTCCAATCCTCCTAAAAATTGTTAAAAACGCAAAAACCCCTTGACAAAGGGGCGAGAATTTCGTGTATTTGCGCTTTCAGACGAAAACCGGTTGCGATGACGGATATCCAACCCATACCGGCCGCCTCAACATTGCGCTGAACACGGAACAAGTCGGGATGTTCTCGTTTCATCTGTCTCTGCCCCGCATGTTGCATTGCCAACGCAACAACAGATAAGCGGCCATAAAAATATAAAATCCCCAGGGCTTACGCATCAACTTCCAAGGACTCCGACTGCACGGGGTTTTGAAGTGT